>JAHDKR010000008.1 GCA_018436785.1 Synergistaceae bacterium
CAGTGACACTGCGGGTATGAACCGCATGCTCTAGCCATCTGAGCTACACCGCCAAATTGGTTGCGGGGGCAGGATTCGAACCTGCGACCTTCGGGTTATGAGCCCGACGAGCTTCCTGACTGCTCCACCCCGCGATAACCTATTCTTGGTGGGAGTGACGGGACTCGAACCCGTAAGGGCCACTGCCCGGAGGATTTTAAGTCCGCTGCGTCTACCGGTTCCGCCACACTCCCGCAAGCGACAGGAGCGATTCTACACCAAGCGTCGGCCACTGTCAATAGACGGCGCGAGGATCAGATAGGAAAAAGGAAAAACATAAATTAATAATATTTACTCTAATCTGGCAGGTGATCGATATTTCCTGAAGAGCACATTCGTCCTGTCTTCACCTACTGCAGCAAGCGGAGGAACAGGCATTGCGCCGAAATCATCTATTGCACGCCGTATAGAAACGGAGGTGGTGATACGGAGATCGACGATTTCAGGAGCAAGCTCTCTTTGTTTCCTGAGGCCTGTCATCAGGAGGATTCTGGGACGGATGAGATTGCGCTCGCGAGTTTCGAGTACTATGCCGTTCCGGCCATCCGAAAGTTCAACCACAGACCCCGGAGGAAAAAGCCCGACCGAAGAGAGGAGGGCGCGGACGATAAAGTGATCGAACCTGCCGAGTGCTGAGGCAATGAGCGAGGAGATTGCCTGATCGCTTCGTTTCTTCCCTTCTCCCTTCTCGGAGAGTACGTTGTGAAAGACATTGGCGACCGCGAGTATTCTGGCCCCGACCGGAATATTCTCTCCTGTGAGTCCGTCGGGATAGCCGCTGCCATCCCAGACTTCATGATGAGAACGAACAAAAGAAAGAATGTCCTGGCTTCGGATTCCGGCATCCCGAAGAAGAGCTTCCCCAAGAAGCGGGTGCGTTTGGGTGATTCTGTCGTCACGGAGCATCTTTAATATATCCGCGGAGTAGCCCGACGAGAGAATAAACGCCTTCCCAATATCATGAAAAAGCCCGCTAATAGTTACCGAGCGGATAAAATCCGGCCATAAAGGAAAAAGGCGCGTTGCTATGTGTCCAGCAACGAGGGCCACGTTTACGCCGTGAAACGCGGCGTCGAGCTTTCCTTCGGCGTCCTCGCCCAATGAGAGTGTAATTTGCGGAATACGCCGGACTTCTGAAGCGAGAGTAGCTCCTACGGAAAAAAGGGAACGTACGCCTTCTTCACGAAGTTCTCTATTGCCGATGTTGGTATAAATGGCGCCCATTTGATGTGCGATGACCCTGGAAAGCAAGGGATTCAGCCGGGCAATCGGAGGAGTGAACGATGAAATGAGACGCTGGAACTCCTCAATCGTAACGGGCTCATGTTTCTTGACAGGGATTTTGTCGACCCCATGTTTTTGAAGCAATTCGATCGCGTCCGGACGCGTGGAACGCAGAGAATCGAGGTCAAGACCCGAGGGGAGCAAAAGGACTCCCGCAGGAGAAAGAATATCCCCGGCAAGAATTCCTTCTTCTTCAAAAAGACGTTCGACGACAATCATTTCGATGGAGTTCAATTTTTTCCCTCCTTGATGCGCAGTGCGAAACATGAACTGGCAACGCACACAACGCGCACTTATCGTTGACATTGACGCGGTAGAATGCTAGACTGCCAAATAAATACATTGTAACATGCTAAAGTCCAAGTGCGCTTCGAGCATAGAAAGAGTTTTTGTGTTTTGAAGCAGATGGCATAGTACAGATGTTCCTGGAAATTGATATGGTATTCTCCTCTGTACGTCGTAGTTCAAAGATTCTCTTGCTGAAAATAGAAGGAGGCGGTGAACCCATTGCGCCGTTTGCTTGATAAAAACGAAAATCCGTTCGACCTCCCTGAAGAGATTAAGGCGCTTATCCTGCAAAAAATCGGGCGCGCGTCCTTTAATAGATATCCGGACCCGGAGTATGCAGTTTTAAAAGAGAGACTCTCCATGTATTGTGGTTTCTCCGCTGACTCTATAGTTCCCGGAAACGGCGGCGATGAAATTCTCTGGATGCTTTTTTCCCGTTATGTCAAACCAGGAGATTCCGTGCTCGTATTTTCACCTGCTTTTTCAGAGTACTATCGCCTCGCAGATCTTTTCGGAGCCAGTTTATGTACCGTTCAAGCAGACTTAAACGGTGACGAACCGCGCTTCGATCATACGCTTTTTTTAAGCAGGATGGCGGAGCTGAAACCTTCGCTGGTCCTCGTGGATTCTCCGAACAACCCGACGGGCCAATCACACCCCGTTTCCTTTATCGGCAAGGCAGTTGCGCTTTGTGAATCAACCATTGTGATCGACGAGGCGTACGGGGAGTTCGCGCGGGATAACTGGCTTTCATCGATGCGAGGAAAGGTATTGCCTGCAAACGTCGTTGTATTGAAAACGCTTTCCAAAGCGTGGGGGCTTGCGGGGCTCCGGCTTGGGTACGCTGTTTGCGGAAAAGATTCGGCTTCAGCGCTGAATGCTGCCCGATCACCGTTCAACGTAAATATTCTTTCGGGAACTGCCGCCGAAATTATTCTGGAGCATTCAGAAGTGATGCTCGCAAGAGTTAAACTCCTTTGCGGCATCCGGGACGGATTTATATCGCTTGTTAATCGCCTCCAGGGGTGGAGAGCCTTTTCGAGCGACGCGAATTTTGTACTTATCCGAGCTCCTTTTCCCTGGAGCAGTTTTGCTTCTTCTCTTGGAGATTTGTGCTTGAAGCGCTTCGCTCTTTCGTCCGATACAGAGGACTCAACATGCTGGTTACGTGTAAGTATTGGAACAGAGGAAGATATGGAGTCCGTCATTTCTCTTTTCGACACAATGCAAAGGAGGTAGAATGCTATGACTGAAAAATGGAAGGATAAGTTGACAGACCAGCTGTGCCGCGCCCTCCTCTCTCTAGAAACGCCGGATGAGGTCTACTGTTTCCTTGAAGATGTCGCTACCATTGGCGAGATCCGCGCTCTTGCTCAGCGGCTCGAAGTTGCCCGGTTGTTGAGCGAGGCGTACACCTATCCGCAAATTGCGCAGCAAACGGGAGCAAGCACTGCGACGATCAGCAGAGTAAAAAAGTTCCTTGAGTACGGCGCCGACGGGTACAAAATTGTACTTGATCGTTTGAAAGAGGCCGGTGAAGCGACGAATCCCGAAGACAAATCTTCCAAGGCCTGATCCTTCTTCTCTTTTCTAAACCAGCAGAGGGAGCTCGAAAAATGCTCTCCTCTGCTGATTTACATTTGTTTATTCTTGAACCGACGGGCATAGGTTGTTGCTGTGCAACGGGCACTTCCCACACTCGGGGGTACGGGCGTGACACAGCCCTCTTCCGTGTTCAATAATGTTGACATGTCCTCCCAGAAAACGTCTCTCTGGAACCCATTCTTCAAGCAAAGGCTGTATCTCGTCGGGAGGGAGTGATTCCGCCGCCCACTTCATTCTCCGGCAGAACCTGGCGATATGCGTGTCGACCGGAAAGGCAGACATCCCTAAGTCGAAGAGCATCACACACGCCACGGTCTTCGCCCCTATCCCGGGGAGCGAGGAAAGATACTCTCGTACTGCATCGTTGTCCATGTCTTTCAATGCCATGAGCGAATACTCGCCGAATCTTTCCTTGAGTGCCGCGAGTATCTGGAGCATTCTCTCCGATTTTGTCTTTGCAAGACCAGCCGGGCGGATTCGATCGGCAATAGCTTCAGCCGATGCCGATGCCACAAGTTCCCAAGAAGGGAACGAATTTTTCAGTGCGGCGAAGCCCTTATCCCTGTTGCGATCATTCGTGTTTTGGGAAAGAAGTGTGAGAATGAGCCCGTCTAAGGGTTCTTCATGTCCCAGGCGGGGCTCGTTCTTTTCATTTCCCCACAGCTCTTCCAGTATGTCGAAAACCGTGTCGATATCTTGCGGCCTGGATGGGGGCTCTTTCTTGCTATTCTTCTTCGGAGTCATCGTCTCCTCCTGCCTCGGAGTCTTTGCCTTTTTTGAGTTTTTCCGTCTTCTTCGCCCATTTTTTTAGCTTGTTCTTTACCTTGCGATGAATCGATTCTGCGGAAACTCCGGTAAGCGCCTCAATCCCTTCGTCGATCGTCGAGACTGCGCGGATGAAGAATTTCCCTTTGCTGACTGCCTCGATCACCGTGTCGTCGAGCATGAGATGCCGTGTGTTCTGCACGGGGATGAGTACCCCCTGCTCTCCGGTGAGACCGCCGTGTTCGCAGTACTCGAAGAAACCTTCGATCTTTTCGTTGACCCCGCCGATGGGCTGGATGTTCCCGAACTGGTCAACCGATCCGGTTACCGCTATCCCCTGCTTGAGCGGAACCTCGGAGAGCGCCGAGAGGAGGCAGTAAAGCTCCGTCGAGGAAGCGCTGTCTCCTTCGATCCCGCCATACATCTGTTCGAATGTCAGTTTAGCGGAGAGTGAAAGCGGCATATCCTGCGCGTACTTTCGCCCCATGTAGCTGGTCAGAATCAAGAGCCCCTTATTGTGGATAGGTCCCGTCATCTTGACTTCTCTCTCGATATTGACGACCCCGTCCTGTCCCATAAAGACGTTGGCGGTGATTCTGGAGGGGTGTCCGAAACGATAGTCCATCAGGTCGATGACTGAAAGGCCGTTGATCTGGCCGACTACTTTTCCCGAAGTGTCGATCCTGACCAGACCATCCTGGTAGGCGCGTGCTATCTTCTCTTGGATTAAATCCGAACGGAAGCGCTTTTCTCGAATAGCCTTCTTCACGTGTTCACGTTGAACAGTATCGGCATTTTCCGCTTTAGCCCAGGCTGTGGACTCGACGATGATCTCCGTAATTTTGTTGAACTCCGTGGAGATTCGCCCTTGATCGTCGGCGATTCTGGCCGAACAGTCTATCACCTCGGCGACTCCGGATGCGTCGAAAGGAAGCCCGTTTTCTTTTTTAAGGCACGAAGCGATGAACTGGGCCATCTGTTTTTCTGTCTCAGGCGTTCGCTCCATGTCGGTGTCGAAATCCGCCTTGATCTTGAACATCTTCTGAAACTCCGGGTCGTAATACTGAAGCAGCGCATGAAGAAAAGGCGTTCCCACCATCACGACCTTCATGTTTATCGGTATGGGTTGAGGGCGCAGGGAAGAGACGGGAACGGCGCCGTACTGCTCTCCCAGGTTTTCTATGGTCGCTTCGCCGGTGCGGAGAATGCGCTTCAGCGCTTCCCACGACATGAAATTGAGCAGTACTTTCTCGGCGTCAAGGACGAGGAATCCTCCGTTGGCCTTCTGAAATGCTCCGGGGACAATTTTTTTGAAGTCGGTATAAAGATACCCTTGGCGGCTTTCGTATTCAACCTTTCCGCCCAAATTGTAGTATGTAGGGTTTGTCTCCCAAATAACGGGAGCGCCGTTCTCGGGATCGTTGCAGACAAAAACGTTTACTGTGTACCGGGTAAAATCGATCTCGGCGTTTTCATCTTTGACCGCCGCCACAAACATGCCGAAGTTGTCAATGATATCTTCGGCAAGGGCGTCGATCCAGCTTCCAAGAACGTCGTTGCTCTTTTGATTCTCATCCTTGGAGGAATCCCCGTTCGTTCCAAACTTTTCTTTGATGTCGGAAAGATAGGGCATGATTGCATTGCGGCATATTTCAGCCTCTAGTTTGACAATGCGTTCCTTCAGTCCTTTTTCAAGGTCGCGGATCTTTCGGAGCGTTTCAAGCGTCTTTTGGGAAACCTCCTCCGATTTCTTCTGGAGACTTTTCTGTTCCTCCTCGGAGAGCGCCTCAAATTCTTCCTGCTGAATCTCCCGCTTTGTTTTTTCTCCGCTCTCCGTTTCTTCTTCCGTCAAGGGGATATTAACAAAACCCTGCGGGGTCCTCTTCAAGGAAAAACCGTTTTCAGCAGCCCAGGCCTTGACTTCATCCATGAGTTGATTGACTTCTTCCTGAAACTCTTTGACGAGCTGTGCTTTGGCGTCTTCGTACTGACTTTTTTCGAACGCCTTACTTATCGATGTCTTCAGCTCTTCGACCATTTCGTCGAACGCCGTACCCATTTCTTTCCCTTTGCCTGCCGGGAGGTTGATAGCAAGTGGCTGCCCCGGGTCCTCAAAGTTATATACATACACCCAGTCGTCGGGAGGAGTGCGTTTGCGAGCTGCTGTGCGGAGGCGTTCAAGAGCATACGTTGTTCTACCGCTGCCGGGATTCCCGAGCACGACGATGTTGTATCCCTTGCTCTCAACTTCGAGGCCGAAGGAGATCGAGGATACAGCCCGTTTCTGACCAAGGAACTCCTCAAGAGGTGCAATTTCGTTCGTCGTTGAAATGCCGAGCGAGGCGGCATCGGTTTTTTTCCGAAGCTGCTCAATTGTGAGCGATTTGTTTTGAGCGCTCCCTGCTGTTATTTTTGATCCCTTGCGGGAGGGGTTCGTCGTGGCTTTTGTCATAGATGCTACCTCCAGAGATGTCAATTTCATTGTTTGTATGCATTCACGAGAGAACAGATCTGTTTCGTTTTCGTGAGAAGGGCAAGAAACTTCTCAGCAATCGATCCCCTTGCGGGCAAGAATACCTTTTTGATAAGGGTGCCGGATTTCAATCATTTCTGTAATGAGATCGGCTCGGTCAATGAGTTCCTGCGGAGGATTTCTCCCCGTAAAAACGAGCTCCACATGAGGCGGTTTACGTCCAATAAGAGCTAGCACCCGGTCTAGCGGGACAAGCCCGAACGAAAGCGCGACATTCAGTTCGTCAAGAACCACGAGGTCATACTCCCCCGAAAACACCGCTTCGGCGCCGATGGAAAGGCCGCGCTCCGCCTCGCTGTAATCCAAAGGATCTATCTTGTCCGGATACACGTAATCTGCTCTCCCCGTCTGGAAGAGCGTCACTCCGGGGAGAAACTGAAGCCCTTTTGCTTCGCTGTACGGCCAGCCTTTCATGAACTGGACGACAGCGGATTTCCCTCCGCATCCAGCCATTCGAAGCACGATACCGAGCGCGCTTGTGGTCTTCCCTTTGCCGTGTCCCATATACACGTGAACCAAACCGTATTCAAGTATCGGCATTGTATCTCCCCCGTCCATCTATGCATTTCCCCTCCATATGCATTACAATGCCTTCAGAACGGAGGTTTGTCAATGCTTTTTCAAACGCGAATTCTTGTTTCAGGTATAGTCCAGGGCGTAGGGTTTCGCCCCTTTTGTGTTCGTCTTGCGAATTCCGAGAGTATTTCAGGGTATGCGCTGAATACCTCGCACGGCGTCGAGATGGAACTGCATGGCGAGGAAGAGAATCTTGACAGCTTCCTCTTCAGAATCGTTCGGGAAAACCCTCCGGCGTCCTTCATCAGCTCCGTTGCAATCCTTGACGAGAAACGGAAGTCTTCGAGTCCGCCCGCTCGTTTTGAGATAATGGAGAGCCGAAAAGAAACACTGCAGACCGCCCTGATTCCGGCCGATCTTGCTGTGTGCGCACAGTGTCTTGCCGAGATGAAGGATCCGGAAAACCGCCGGTATCGCTACCCTTTTATCAACTGTACCGACTGTGGTCCCCGTTACACTATTATACGCGAACTTCCCTATGATCGTCCGAAGACCACAATGGCTTCGTTTGTTATGTGCCCCAAGTGCAGCAGTGAGTATGCGGATTTGGAGCACAGGCGTTTTCATGCCGAGCCGAATGCGTGCCCCCTCTGCGGTCCGGAGGTCTGGCTTACGGATTCGAATGGAACGGAGCTGACAAGGGGGGACGAAGCTGTCCGACTTTGTTCCTCGCTGCTTGACCAGGGCAAAATCGTTGCAATAAAAGGTATAGGCGGTTTTCATATTGCGTGTACCCCTTTCAGTGACGAGACAGTTGCCTTGTTGCGAGACCGGAAGCGAAGAGCGCATAAACCGTTTGCGCTGATGGTTTCTTCTCTTGAAATTGCAGAGGAGCTTACCTATCTGCCCGCTGTCGCAAAGAGACTCATGGAATCTCCCGCAAGTCCTGTGGTGCTCTGCTGCGTTCGCCCGAAGCCGCGTTCCTCCGATGTCGCCGCTGTATCTCCTCTTGTTGCTCCCGGGCAGCGGACTCTTGGATTAATGCTCCCGTACACGCCGGTGCATCATCTGCTTCTCGAAGGAAAGAGGGCGCTTATCATGACCAGCGCGAACTTTTCGGACGCCCCGATCGTCTCCGACAATGCTGCGGCTCTTGCCTCGCTCTCCTCAATCGCGGACTTTTTCCTTTTTTCGAATCGCGATATCGAGATGCCCATCGACGATTCCGTTGCGATGCCGTTTGGACGTTCATTTTTCCTCCTGCGGCGCGCCAGAGGGTACACTCCGCTTCCGATGAATTTCCGCCGTGGAGACAGCTGCGTTATCTTCGGTGCGGGCGCCGAGATGAAAGGGAGCTTCTGTTTCTCCCGGGAGGACGTGCTGCTCCCCGGGCAGTATCTTGGCGACATGAAACAGCGCGACACCGTGAAGTACTACAACAGGGCGCTGGAGCACTTCGTGAAACTCTACGAGCTGAAACCAGGGAAGGTCGCTTTCGATATGCACCCCCAGTATCTTTCCACGCAGATCGCGAAAAAGGTTGCCGAAAATTACTCCGCCGAAACCGTACCGGTTCAGCATCATCATGCGCACTTCGCGGCGTGTCTTTTTGAAAACAACGTCGAAGAGACTTCTGCCGGAATACTCTTTGATGGTACTGGATACGGCGAGGACGGCACTATCTGGGGCGGGGAGATTTTTATCGGAAACAGATCGCGTTATGAGCGGATAGGGCATTTTTACCCCTCGCGGCTTCCCGGAGGAGACGCGGCTGTAATGGAACCATGGCGCTATGCTCTTGGACTTTTGCACGACGTATACGGGAAGGAGGAGGCCTCTGTCATGGGAGAAAGGCTGTGGAGCGCTCATTCACAGAAAGTACGACTGGTTCTCGACATTCTCCCCTCCTCCCCGGAAACGACATCCTGCGGACGCTTCTTTGATGCTGCCGCAGCTTTGCTGGGGTGCGGAGAGGTCGTCACTTTTGACGGACAGGCGGCGATGAGTCTGGAGGCAATGGCCAGAGGAACGCTGATAGCTCCTTTTCTTGTTACGCGACAAGACGGCCGTTTCATTATCGATTGGAGGCCTGTGATCCGTTGGATTCTCGATTCGATGGAGACTATGCCTGCTCCGGATATCGCGGGAGGCATCCATGGCGGTCTTGCCCGGGCAGTCGCGGATATTTGCGGTACGCTCCGTAAAGAGCGAGGGATTCGTTATGCTGCCCTTTCGGGCGGAGTATGGCAGAATCGGCGACTCGCGGCGATAACATCCATTTTCTTACGGCGGCGAGGAGTGGAGCCTCTTCTCCACAAACTCTTGCCCCCGAACGACGAGTGCGTCTCTGCGGGGCAAATTGTGGTTGCGGCGGAATTTTTTCATCAGGAGGAGCGATAAAAAACGCCTGCGGGATATGCAGAGTGTCCCGCAGGCAAAAGAGGGTTTCCGCTTCTCTTAAGGGCTGTGTGTCAAACCGTACTGTAGTCTATTCCGCTTACCTTGGAGAGCTCCGAGAGTTTTTTCGGGACATGGATGCTGTCCACAAAACGGATAGTGCCGCTTTTTGAGCGCATGACCATTGAGCTGGTGCGAATTTGGCGTCCCTCATAACGGACGCCCTGAAGGAACGCTCCGTCGGTGACCCCGGTTGCCGCAAAGAATATGTTGTCGCCCTGCACAAGGTCATGTATTGTCAGCACCTGATCGAGGTCGAGTCCTCGTTTTCTGCTTTCCTCGGCGTCGCCTTCATTGCGGGCCCACAGTTTACACTGCATGTTTCCGTCCAGGCACTTGATTGCACATGCGGTGATGACTGCTTCGGGCGAGCCGCCTATTCCCATAAGGAGATCGGCGCCGCCCTGGTCTTTACATGTAAGAAGGGCGCCTGCGATATCGCCGTCGGGGATGAGTTTGATCCTTGCGCCTGCTTTTCGGATGTGGTCCTTGATCTCATCATTGCGTGGCCTGTCGAGAACGACAACTGTGACGTCGTCCACGGCTTTTTTTTTCGCTTGCGCCACTCGGACGATATTCTCCTCCGGTGAAAGATTGATATCGATGACGTCTGCTGCGTCCGGGCCTGTAACCAGTTTGTTCATATAAAAAATATTTTTCGGGTTGAACATCGTTCCTCTTTCCGAGAGCGCGACCACGCTGATCGCTCCGGCAAGTCCGAGAGCCGTCAAGCGAGTTCCGTCGACCGGATCCACAGCGATGTCCATTTGAGGCTCGTCGGAAGCGCCAAGCTGTTCTCCGTTGAAGAGCATGGGGGCTTCGTCTTTTTCGCCTTCTCCAATGACGACAACCCCGGACATCGGAACAGTGTTCATCATGTATCGAAGCGCATTGACGGCCGCGCCGTCGACGGCGTTCTTGTCGCCGCGCCCCATCCATCTTCCCGCAGCCATAGCCGCAGCTTCGGTTGCCCGTACCAATTCGAGAGCGAGGTTCCTGTCAGCAGCAAAAATATCTGCAGCACACATTGAGATATCCTCCTTGAAATTAGTATTTTACAAGGCCAATCGTTCACTTTGGTACAACTGCAAAAAGGACAGTATCCGAGTACCTTGTCGCTTGCTAGTAATTCCCCCCTAAGAAACCCCTTAGCGTTCTCTACCTTATTTTGTTGCGGATATTTCTACTCATCGGAAAATCGGCTGAATACTTCGTCAACCCATCGAAAATAGTATTCCGGTGCAAAGTACGAACGCAACTGTGTTTCGGAAACCAAAGAAGAAACCCTCTCGTCACGAAGCAGAAGATCGCAAAACGGAATCTTCTCTTGCCAGCATTTCATCGCATTCTCCTGAACTATGGCGTACGCCTCCTCGCGGAGCATCCCAAATCGCTCGACGAGTTCCAGGAGGATACGTTGACTGTACACCAGTCCGCGCGTTAATTCAAGGTTCTCTTTCATTTTTTCAGTATCGACTCGTAAATTTTCAACTACAGTCTTCATTTTCGAAAGCATATAGCAAATTGTGTGAAAAGCGTCGGGCCAGACAACTCTTTCTGCGGACGAGTGACTGATATCCCGTTCGTGCCAGAGATTGATGTTTTCCATTCCTGTGAGCGCGTAGCCTCGAAGCAGCCTGCTCATACCGGAAATACGTTCACAGAGAATCGGGTTCCGCTTATGCGGCATGGCGCTCGACCCTTTCTGCCGTGCGCCGAAAGGTTCCAGGACTTCCATAACCTCGGTTCTCTGAAGATGACGGATCTCCGTTGCAAAACGGTCGAGGGCGCTTCCAAGAAGAGCGAGCGTGTTCAAAATGTTCGCATGCCGGTCGCGCTGCAGAATTTGTGTGGAAACGAGGGCAGGCCGAAGCCCCAGTAAGTCGCAAACCCGTTTTTCAAGGCCGGGATCGCAGTGAGCGTACGTGCCCACTGCCCCGGAGATTTTTCCGTAATTTATCTGCTCAACCGCAAGAGCAATTCGCTGGCGGTCTCTTTGAAGCTGATATTGCCAGTTCATCAGTTTCAATCCGAAAGTAGTCGGCTCTCCGTGAATCCCATGTGTTCTGCCTGCGCACGGCGTGTATCGGAACTCTTCCGCGCGTTTGTTTACAACCGAAATCAGCTGGACTACTTTTTCGTCCACTACAGTCAGAGAACGTTTGAGCGAAAGAGAAGAAGCAGTGTCGATGACATCGCTGCTCGTCAGTCCTAGATGAATATAGCGGCCGTTCTTCCCTACGGTCTCCGCAACGGCTGAGACGAAAGCAATGACGTCGTGTTGTACCTGTTCTTCGATCTCGTTGATCCGTTCAATACGAAAATCCGCTTTCGCGCATATTTCGTTGTACGCTTCAGACGGGATAACGCCGCGTTCGTTCCACACTTTGCATACGGCGAGTTCAACTTCGAGCCATGTCCTGAACTTGTTCTCCTCGCTCCAAATAGCATTCATTTCTTTGGTTGTATATCTGTCAATCATTCCGCAGCCTCCTCGCAGTCATTTCATCGAGCCAGCGTTTCCGTACAAGCGAGAGGAAATCGTTGTAACGTCCGTCCGCAAAATCTGGGAAAGTATAATCGAAGGGCGTCCATCGCTTTCGCCTGTATCGCAACGTCACCTCCGCATGGATCCCCCCGCCGATATAGATTCTGTGCGCATGGTCTTTCGTAGAGGCAAGAACGAGTCTCGCTCCGTTCACATACCCGGGATCGACGTTCACTTTTCTCGGCGTCCCGCTCCTCTTCTCCGTCTCACATGCGGAAATTTTCCATTCCTGCAGCTCTCCTGCATCCCGGAGAGTTTGGAACGAGAGAAAACGTCGAAACAAAACCGGAGCTATGTCGGCGTAATAATCAGTGAGCGAAGAAAAAAGGTACGGAGCGCTTTCATCTTCGGGAGATCCCCACAGGGCTGCCAACGCATTCTTTGTCCACGTCCAACGAGCTTCGTCGGGGTAGAGAACCCCGACGATCAACTTCACAGGATAGAAGTACGCGGTGTTCCTACTCGGTTTGTCCGTTGTCGATACAGACATATCCAAGAAGTTTTTCCTCCCATATGCACGCCAGGCGCCTTCCGTTCTCTTCTTCGGCTGTATATTCGGGCGAACGAATCTGCCGGACCGGTATTCCTTTGCACTTGAGATCGGAAAGAAATGCTTGGCCGATGGAAGCAAGCCATGCCATTTGTTCCGCACTCTGCAGATCTTCCGTAACCTCCTGGATCAGGAAAAAAGAGTCCTTTACCTCAGTGAACAGAAAATGCCTTGAGATAGTATTTCGCTTTTTCGTTGATTTGCTGCCGAGCTCGATGAGGAACTCAGTGGGGTGCTTTTTTTTCCGGGCGAAAGAAGGCAGTGTAAACCCGTCGAGGAGTTTGTCGGCAGCAGGGTTTAAAACCGGTTTTTTCCCCGTTAAGAAAGCGAGAGGAAGCGGTATTGTCCACCAGCATGGGAGGCCTGAGTCCGTTGTTCCCTCGTCCGGAGCTGTGCATTCTTGTTTGGGGGAAGGTTGCGGAATTTTTCCCGCGGGAACGAGCTCAACACCCCTGTCAGTAACCAGTAAAACCGGAGTTAAAGGTTCCATTAGACGCTGTTCAGCGAGGCAGGCGAAACCGTTTGATGAAAGCAACGCGATTGCATCGCCGACTTTTGTATCGGCGTTTCCTCTTTCGAGAAGAGAGACAATCTGATCCTTCGAGTAGAGTGAAAAACCTTGAGATGTCGCAAGCGCGCAATGCTCAACTCCGTGCAGATAGAGGGAGCGAAGAAGCGACGACAGAGGAGATTCGAGCGTAGTGTTGTATCGCACTTCTGCTCTATTCTCGTCCGGCATTTTTATCTCCCTCCAGAAGCGCTGAAATAAAATCATGGATATCGAATGGACGAAGGTCGTCTTCCCCTTCTCCAAGGCCTACATACCGTACCGGCATTTTTAACTCCTCTGCTATAGCAAGGAGAATGCCGCCTTTCGCAGTATTGTCGTACTTGGAGAGGACAACGCCTGAAAGAGGCAGAATTTTATTGAACGTCTGCGCCTGAGCCAGTCCGTTCTGTCCCATCACGGCATCCAGTACGAGCAGCGTTTCGAGAGGAGCGTCGCCCCGTTCCTTTTCGAGCACTCTGTAAATCTTTCCGAGTTCTTCCATAAGGTTATGTTTCGAGTGAAGACGTCCGGCAGTATCGACAAGAAGAACGTGCGCACGGCTCGATTTTGCGGCAGAGAGTGCGTCAAAGGCTACTGCGGCTGCATCGCTCCCTTGTTGTTGCGCGATGACGCGTACTCCCGAACGCTCCCCCCATACTTTTAATTGATCAATCGCGGCGGCACGAAACGTGTCGGCAGCCGCAAAGACAACTCGGAAGCCTTCTTTCGTCCATTGGGAAGCGAGTTTACCTGCTGTTGTGGTTTTCCCGCTTCCATTGACGCCGACAAGAATGACTATGGTCAACGAATTTTTGTCCGGCGTTACCGGCTGTCCCATCAGAGGAACAGCAGAAAGGCGGGCTCCTAAGATGTCCGCGAAGAATTGAAAAAGCTCTTCCGGCGTCTTGGCGCCGCGTGCACGCGCCTCTTTTTTCAAATCCTCAATCAGACGCAGTGAGAGCGTGACGCCTACATCTCCTGAGATAAGGACTTCTTCGAGACGATCCCAGAACTCCTCATCTATTGCGCTGCCCGAAAAAATTCCGGAGAGTCCGCTGCTCCATTTTTTGCGTACTCCCTGCAGACTTTTTTTGAGCTTTTCAAAGAAAGACATGTACTGTCAGGCCTCCTCCTCGGGACGTGCAGCCGTTATTCCGGCCCCTTTTCTTTGCGGGATTCTCCAGATTCTTCTTTAGGGCGGGGGTGCGGTTTGTTTTTCTGTCGTTTTTGTTGCGCTCCGCCCGAGGAAGCGTTCTTTGATTCGGATCCTTCAGTTTTTTGTTCCGGAGACTTATTTTGCTCGTGTGTGTCTCTGTTTCCTCCGCCTTTTCCGGAACGTCTTCTTCTGGAACTCGAAGACCGTCTGGCGGAAGGGGCGGTAGTATTCTCAGGAGAATGGGGAGCTCCATCGGTTTTCTCTGCCGATAAATTGCTCTGGTTAAGCTCAGGCGACGGATGTTTCCTGGACGGTCGACCACCGGAAGAGGCTTCTTCCGAGTATTTTGACTCTGTTTGTTTTCCGTCTCCGCGTTCCTGTTGACGCGGCTGTTGGGTTCCAACCGGTGTGGTTTTGTTGTCGCCGGAAGCTGAAGGTTTCTTTCTTCGTCTCTTTTTTTTCGCCGGTTTGGCTACCTCTTCAGGTGCAAGAAGACTTTCCTGAAGCTTTTTCTCTTTTTCTCGTTTGTTCTTTTCTGTTCCGGAAACCGCAGGTTTGCCTTCCGTTTTTTTCTCTTTTGCGAGAGATCCTTGTTCCTGCACTTTCTCATGCCCGCCGGATTCAGCTGCTCTCTTGCGAGGAGTGCGGGACGAGTCGTCTGAGAATGAACGTGTGCCTTTTGACGCCGGGCTGTCAAAAAGAGACTTCGCCGATGAGAAATCACGGGGCGTACGAGTAGAGTCCTCCCATTCCTTCCCTTCTAAGACAGTCTCTTTGAAACGCGGAAAATCTTCAATTACGATGAGAAGGCTTCCCCCGTCCGGACGGCGTACGCGTACGGAGTTGGATGAGAGCTCAACTCCCTCAACGATATAATTGCCGGCGGGAGTGCGGATTTTTGCACCCGGATTCGGGAGCGTTTTCCAGAGGCTGCTGTACGATGTGTGCTCATAGGACATGCAACACATCAGCCTTCCGCAGATGCCCGATATTTTCGTCGGATTCAGAGCGAGATTCTGCTCCTTTACCATCTTTATGCAGATTGGTGTGAACCTATGAAGCCAGTGGCTGCAGCAACATTCTCTGCCGCACGGCGCGATCCCTTTCACTGTTTTTGCCTCGTCGCGCACGCCTATCTGACGGAGTTCGATACGGGTTTTGAATTCTTTCGCCAGATCCCGGACATACGCACGGAAGTCAACTCTTTGTTCGGACGTAAAATAGAAAAAGAGTTTCTTCTTGTCAAGAAGATATTCAACGTCAACAAGCTTCATAGAGAGGTTATGATTACGAAGCAGTTTTCTCGCCCTGATAAGGACTTCGTTTTCTTCTTCCCGTTCGAGTTCAGCAGCTGCAAGATCTTCATCCAGCGCCGTCCGTACGAGCGAGATTTCCTGGAGAATCGGTTCGCCTCCCTTGACCTGACCGTCAGAGGCATCGTCATTACAAGAAGCCCGGTAACGCGCTTCTTGTTCGTCCGAGAGGGGACCGCCAAGAAGAGCCAGTTCAGAACCTCTCATCGTTTCGACAACGAGCCAGGTTCCCTTGGAAGGGAAAGGGGCTTCTATGTTGAGAAGCCCAAGATATCGAGGTTTACCAAAGATCGCCAAATGAATGCTCAAAAACAATACCCTCCTTGAGAGCCAATACAATAAGGTCGAGAACCATGGTTCGGGAAAGACGTTTCGTCTGGATCAAAAGGCGTATTCGCTCTAGCGCTGCCGCCTTGTCATACGCTCCCCGTTCTACTTCATAGGATATCCATGGAGCAAAGAGCACAATCAGCTCGTCGACTTCAGACTTGGCATTTTTTTCAATCCACCGAATCCACTCTTCCTCTGTTTGCGGCGGCGGCATGCTCTCACCCGAACGAGGCACAGGAAGAGAAACACTCCACGAACGGCTTCTCAGTGTGGGCAGAAAGAGTTTCTCGTCCGTAAGTAAAAAAAGCATATGAACATACTCCGGCGGTTCTTCTGCCAGTTTTAACAGACTGTTTGCCGCAGGAAGCATCATTCTGTCTGCAGAAAAAACAACAGCAACTCTTTTTGATGATACCACCGGACGATACGCCATTGCATCGATTATCTCACGACACTCGTCAATAGAAGGAGGTTTTGAGGGAGCGCCGCAATACAAAAGATCCGGATGCCTCTCGCCGGACCAGGCTGAACAGACCCTGCAATCATCATCTCCCGAACCGTTACTACAGAGCAGCACGCGAACAATTCCGAGCGCTGCGTGCATATGGAGGTTCTCGTCGATCACTACTGCGCACGAGTGAGGGAAGGCTCCTCTTGATGCCAAAAACAGCAAACGTTTCCATGCCGAAGAGTCCTTCCATGAAGCGCCGCGCTGCTCGGAGATTCCTTCCGTGTTCAGAACAGAAGAGAAAACAGACATCCCTTGATCTCCTCCATTAATTGCAACATCCTGGTTCGCTCTCCTTCCCGAGCGAAAACAGATTCCAATTCATCAAGCATGGAGTCTGTCTTTTCCACAATAACGAAGAAATTCTTATCCCCTCTACGCCATTTCATATCCCGCCGTACACGTAAACCGGCTACTGCCCGTCGCACCAGCTCGGAAACAAGTTTACGGTACTGAATAAGGAGCGCCTCCGCAGGGAAAATAGAAAGTTTTCTTCCGATAATGTCAAGGCGATCCAAAAGATCGCGGATTTCAGCATCCTCAAGAGAAGCCGAAAAAACGGAAGCAGTCGATTCACGAGAAGGCAACTGCCCGCTTCTTTTCGATGTTTTGGAAAATTCTCCTCCGCTTAGTGTTTCTTTGGAAGTTTTTTTTACCCTCAACGGGACAAAGACACCTCCACAAGAGAGAGAATTCTTGACGCAAGAGCTTGCGGTTCTGAAGAAGCCTCGACCGTGCAAATCCTTTGAGGCTCTCTCTTGGCCAGGGAAGAAAAGCCCTCGCGAACCCTCTCAAGAAACGAATACCCTTCCGCCTCGAAACGGTCGCGTCCTCCGCGGAGGCAGACTCTCTCCATCGCAGTTTTTACAGGGACATCAAGCCAGAATGTCTTATGCGGCCTCGGGAAAGAACACCATTCGAACAGCGTCTCTACCTTTTCCGACGGAATTCCTCTTCCCCAGGATTGGTATGCCAGTGTAGAGTCTGTGTACCGTTCGCAAATAACGACGCCGCCGCCCTCAAGTACGGGCAGAATCTCCTTGCGAACGTGCTCGCAACGGTCCACAAGAAAGAGAAACAACTCGCTCATTGGATGAGAAAAATCTCCTTCCAAAATGCGTTCCCGTATCCACGAGCCGCCGTCCCACCCTCCGGGTTCTCTTGTCCATACTACGCGCCGGTTTCCCCGGTATTTTCCCTCAAGGAAATTGGCAAGGAGTGCAGCTTGCGTTGTTTTTCCGCATCCGTCAATACCTTCGAATGTGATAAACATCTGATTAACTCTCCGTTTCCGGCTCGTCTGATTGCGATGAGTTGCCGGGCGTGACAGTGATCAGTTTTCGAAGAAGCCCCTCGACGACAAATTCCGATTTGAATATCTGAAGCGTCCCATCTTTTAAACGGCGCTGTTTCAGCTCGCTCAGAAGCTCTTGTTCTTCTTTTGAAACAGGCTCGTCTTCATCGGAACGGCCTTTTCCGTCTTTTGACCGTTTCTCGTAATTAAATTCGATGATAAGTTCATTGTTCGTCTCAAGTGCGGACATCTCGGTGAAAAGCTGACGGAAATTTTCAATGGTTTTCCAGCCTTGGACTATTGCCGATTGGTTCAGCGGTTCTATCCCGCCGCCTCGAACAAGAATTTCACAGATACCGGAAGCATCCTTCGGGATGGTAATCGTAAATGATTTCTTTACCTGTTTCTTCCTGTAAGGGCGAATAAGAACTTCAACTTCGACAGTTTCTCCGGAGGAGAACGATTCTCCTTTGAGATTCACGCCTTCTATATACATAAGCTTCGGCATCGGGGAGAATTCGGTAGTTACAGTTATCCCCAGGGGATACACTTCGGCAAAAGGGTTCAAGAACACAACGTCGAGCAGCTCGCTTGTCTCTTTTAAAGCGGCCGCTGCAAGATCGCTGTCTGAAAAGAACATATTTGTCCTCGTCCATCCGCTTATCAACCCTCTTCCCTGCACATTAAGGGTGAGGGTCGCCGTACCTTGTCCCTTTCGTCCCCACAGATCGTCGATCAGCCCGGTAAAGACTCCCGCAGTCAGCTTTGCGCCTATGAAAGGATCCGGAACGACGTGAAAACGCTTCCTTTCTTTTATATTCCGTTCAGCATCAGTAAAATCGAGAGTTGCAGAAATGGAAGGCGTAAAATATCCGATTCTTCCCCCTATTCCCTGCGGTCTGTCCTGAGTAACCGTCCCGACAATTTGCAGCGGGCTCCCTACTTTAAACGGAGACTCTAAACTGGGGATTACTTTATGGATGTATGCCCTTGCCACAGGATAGTTTACAGCCCCTCTCCCGAGGAAAGGGTGAGCGAAGGCGATAAACCTTCCGTCAGGCGCCACAGCTGTTAATGTGCCGGTAGCACCGATGGTTACATCTCCCCATGCCAGAAGCACTGTAATGGCGTCCCCGGGCAGCATTGTGGCGTTCATCTCGACCGGAACAGCATCGGTGAATCCGCCGCCCGGAATAAAATTGTCCCTTCCGAGAAGGGCGGCAGTTTCAAGGGCCTTGCGAGTGCTGATACCATTGATAAAGAGAGGCGAGGAGAGCTGCTCTGCGGCTACCGGTACTACAAGTTTATCCTCTTCTTTGTCTTCCTTTCCGTTATCCGCTTCTTGACCTGCCTGACTCTCGTCTTCCTGATCTTTTTTCTTATCTGCATCATCAAGTGCCGGGGCTGGAGGAATGGACACGATTTTTTCCGGCCAACTCCAGATGCTTGCCATATCGCTGAAAGAGGTGGCCAATCCGAGCGTGTGTTCACTGAAATTCCAGCCATATCCAATCGCCCCGATCAGCTTGTCGTTGATAAATACGGGACTGCCGCTCATGCCTGCGGCAATTCCGCCTGTCGCCGCGATTACAGAGCCGGAAGCCTTAATCATTATCAGGTGTTTAGGGCTTCCTTTTCCCGGGATCACGCTTACAATTTCAACAGGGAAGCGCACGATCTCTCTGCCGGAAACGACGGTAAGCGCGTACCCCTTCATTCCGGGGCGAAGATTTTCTACCCCCAGCACCGGGACGGAGGGAGTAAACCGCGACGCTTCGGACTGCTCCGCAGGAGCGAGAAGAAGAACAAGCGCGCATATCAGTAGGCGAAATAAGTTCATGGGCGGCGATCCTCCCGAGTAAATTTTATTATTTTTGTCGCTTCCATCTGAGGAAGCTCATAATGAACCCGTCAATGTCTCCATCAAGCACGGAGTGAACATTTCCGACCTCAAAGCCGGTCCGATGATCCTTCACAATAGTATAAGGATGCAGAACATAGGAACGTATCTGGCTCCCCCAGCTTATCTCCTTCTTCTCTCCCTGAATCGAGAGAAGTTCTTGCTGGCGCTCCTGAGTCGCCTTTTCAAAGAGACGGCTCCGAAGGACCTGCATCGCAACCTGACGATTCATGTGCTGGGATCTTTCGTTCTGACACCCAACGACGATCCCGGTGGGAATATGTGTAATACGGACCGCCGAATCCGTCCTGTTGACATACTGACCGCCGGCTCCGCTTGCCCGGAACGTATCGACTTTGAGGTCTTCCGGGCGGATTTCCACGGGAACATCCTCAGCCAATTCGGGAGCGACATCAACCGATGCAAAGCTGGTATGTCGTCTCTTTGCGGCATCGAATGGAGATATTCGTACTAATCGGTGGACTCCCTTTTCCGCTTTTAAGTACCCGTAAGCATACTCTCCCTGCACAAGTACGGTTGCGCTTTTAATGCCAGCCTCCTCGTCCTGAAGGATATCAAGCACTTTCGCGGAAAAGCCTTCTCTTTCAGACCATCGAAGGTAAAGGCGCAAAAGCATCTCGGCCCAATCCTGAGAATCGAGCCCGCCGGATCCGGCATGTACTGTGAGTATTGCGTTGCTGCTGTCATACTCCTCGGAAAGAAGCAGCACCATCTGCTCTTTATCGACAAATTTCCGAAGCGCATCCGCCGTCTGCGTAAATTCCCTCTGTAACTCATCGTCATCATCTTCCGAGAGCATCTCATCAAGAGTTTCGAGGTCGCTGAACATGTGCTCCGCCTGATCCCAGGAATCCAGGCTGCGCTGTAAACGTGCGATATCACGGGATACTTCACGGCTTTCCTCTTTTGTCCAGAAATCCGGAGCAGTTGTACGCGCTTCAAGTTCCTCTTTTTTCTGTCTTATTGAATCGAGGTCAAAGACTGTCCTGAAGATCTTTACGTAAAATCCTCAGTTCCTCCAAAACTGTCGCATTCGGCGTGAGCGCCATGCTTTCTCCTCCTTAGTGGTGACGATCATTGTATTGAACGATTTTTTATTATATCATTTCGAGGCATGCCAAAGGAGGAAGAACAAAGGAAATGATGAAAGCGCGCCCCGGAACCGTGGACCTCTGCCGTATTCTCATGAACACAGGTGGCGAAGTCATTTCAGGAGGTACTCTCGCCGGGCTGCTCTCATGTTCCCGGCAGAGCGTCTGGAAGAGTATTCGCAGCCTCGTTGAAGAAGGCTTTTCAATAGAGTCCATCCCTCAAAAAGGATATATCCTTCGTGAATTGCCTCGCTATGATCTTGCTCCCTCGTATATTGGCGCGCTCATGAATAATACGGTTTTTTCTAAAACGGAAATCTACCTCTATGAAACGCTTTCCTCAACACAGGTAAGTGCAAAACAACATGGCCGCCAGAGCGGAACGGAGAATGTCGTCGTCATTTCCGAAGAACAGACACAGGGGAGAGGAAGAAGAGACAGAAGCTGGATTTCTCCGCACGGAAGCGGTCTTTTTCTCTCGTTCTTTTTTAAACCTCGTCTTCTTCCCGGAAGACTACAACTTGTCAATCTCGCCGCCGGGCTTGCTGTGAAAGACGCAGTGGAAAAAACATGTTCCGTAAGGCTTGCGCTCAAATGGCCAAACGATCTCCTCTGGGAGAATAGAAAGGTGTGCGGTATTCTTTCAGAAGCATCCAGTGAGTCTGATCGTATCCGCGACTGTTGCACAGGAATAGGAATTAATATAACGTCTCCGTCTCTTGAAAACAACCGAGAGGCGGCGGCTGTCCTTTCCCAAGCAGCTTTTTTAAATGATATGACCGGCGGGGTTCACCGTGGAGTCTTGGCGGCTACGCTTTTGGATCGCTTCGCGGATATTCTTGCCGTGATGGAGATCGATGGCGGGAAAAGCCTTCTTGAGAGATACAGAAAAGAGTGCGCAACTTTAGGGAGAGATGTTGCCGTCATAACCGACGACGGAACAGAGAGAGGCCGGGGCGTGGGTATCGGCGAAAACGGCGAGCTTATTGTCCAGAATCAACACGGAACTGTAGCCTACTGTGCTGCGGATATAGTGCACGCGACTCCGGAAGAAAGTTAAAAACATGTGTTATAATAATGTTTATTATAACGCAAGGGAGAAGATGGAATGCGTTTGACTGAGATGTCCACTACAAGCGGCTGAGCGGCTAAAATAGGTCCGGCGGACCTTTCTAAGATACTTAAGAATATCCCTCTCCCATCGGACGAGCGGATTTTTTCTTCATGGGCCTCAGGAGAAGACGCGGCTCTTTGGAAGATAGACGAGAAAAGGGCCGGGATTCTTACCGTTGATTTCATCACTCCGGTAGTCGACGATCCTCTTGTTTGGGGAAGGATTGCCGCTGCAAATTCGCTAAGCGATGTTTTCGCTATGGGCGGTTTCCCCTTGGTCGCATTGAACATCGTGGGATTTCCGGTAAAAAGTCTTGATATGAGCGTATTAGAGGCTGTTTTGGCCGGAGGGTTCGAAAAGGTTCGGGAGGCGGGAGCCTTCCTCCTTGGCGGACACAGCGTCGAGGATAAAGAACCGAAATACGGCCTCGTTGCGTACGGCGAGGTTGCTATGGATTCTGTATGGAGGGTAACGGGCGCCTGTCCCGGAGATATGCTGCTCCTGACCAAACCAATCGGGACGGGGATTGTAGCCACAGCGCTGAAGGCGGATATGCTGGAGGATGAACGTAGCCTGCAGGAGGCAATTCGGTGGATGTCGATGTTGAATGATCTTCCGCGACGCCTGGATACCGGCCTCCTTACATCTGTTCGCGCATGCACCGATGTAACAGGGTTCGGGTTAGCGGGCCATGCATTGGATATGCTCTCCTCGAAAGAGATGAACCTGGTCCTGGGCATCCACGATATACCGTTGCTTCCCGGAACCATCAGCCTTGCGGAGTCAGGCCTCATACCTGCCGGAACATACAATAACCGTATCGAATACGAAGACCGAGTTCGCGATCCCCAGAAACATGATGAAGTGTTAATGGATATGCTCTTCGATGCCCAGACTTCTGGCGGTCTGTTACTGGCTCTTCCTGAGGAAAAGGTTCAAGATTTTCTCAAAGCGGTCCAAGGTATAGGATTTGAATTGAGTTCTGTTATTGGACGGTTTACGAAGGGAAACGGCGAACTTGAAATTGTAGACAATATATAGTATCATAGCCAAGGAATATTTTCTTTCCATCGTGTTTATCGAGGAAAGATAGGGGATGTGTTTCCTTGTTGCTATCACAAAAAAAGTCGCGGAGAGTCCGGTTTGTACTGAGTCTTTCAATGTTTTGTGCTATGTTAGGTATAGGAATTATTGCACCGGTCATACCTCTTTATGCGAAGTCTCTTGGCGCAAGCAGCGTCGCGATTGGATTCATAATTGGCTCTTTTTCTTTTTCCCGTATTTGGGGGATGCTTGTGTCGGGAGAACTCGCTGAACGTATGGACCGGAAAAAGCTTCTTTTAGGCGGTCTTTTTGTGTATGCGGCGGCTTCGGTTGCCTATACGTTTTCTTTTTCAACCGAGATGCTGATTTTCATAAGGACGTTGCACGGGATAGGTTCTGCGATGGTAGTGCCGATTACGATGGCGATCGCGGCCGATATTGCTCCAAAGGGCGAAGAAGGAGCAATTTTCGGGTCTCTTCAGGCGGCCTTGTTTCTTGGGGTTGGTTCCGGTCCGCTTCTCAGCGGTTTCTTAGCCGACACTTTTGGGTTCTATGCTCCGTTTTACGCCATGACAGCACTCACTCTCCTCGCCCTTTTTCTCGTTCTGGCCCTCTTCCCCTCTTCCCCACCGAAAAATACAGTCAAGGAAGAAGTGGGCGCCTTGAAAGCTTTTAAGGGCATCATTTCTGATCCGGAGATGCTCAACGTATTTATTTTCCAGTTTTCTTCGGCGATGTGCCGTGGTGTTCTCGTAATGGTTATTCCTCTTTTTGCTTCGCAGTTTGACCTTTCCTTGTCGAGGATCGGCATTATTGTTTCACTGAATTCTATTTCGACCGGTATTCTACAGAATGTATCCGGTAAAATGGCGGATAATGTGCATAAAAATACCCTGATCATTATTGGTGGAGTGATTTCAGCTGTGACGCTGATAGGACTCCCTAATTTGACGACACCTCTCAGCCTCTCTGTAGCAAGCGTGGCTTTCGGAGTCGGGCATGCGTTTGCTTCCCCTTCGCTTGCTGCGATTGCAGCGGCTAGGGGTAAAAACTTCGGTTCAGGGAGGACGATGGGCCTTTTTAATATTGCATTCAGCATAGGCATGACGATTGGCCCTATAATGGTCGGCTCTTTGTTGGACATTACCGGAAACGGCATACCTTTTTATATCCTAAGCGCTTTTCTGGCAGCTTCTGCGCTTCCATTTTTTCCGGTTTTTAAACGCGGCGTGTGCTAAAAAAAGAGACGGGAGAAGTCCTCCCGTTCAGAATGGTATTTTCTATTTCTGCGGGGTACGGAGTTGTCTCAGAGCGGCAAGTCTGTTCCACAAGAAAATATACTGATCGTGAAAGAAAAGCAGTATATCCTGGTCAAGGGCGGGTTTCTCCAGGAAGAGTATCTCTTTGTTGTTGCGTAGCGATTCTTTAAGCTTTTTGGAAGATGTATCGACGATTACTGGAATTCTCCTTTTGAGAGCATCCTCAAGGAGAGCGAAAAGAAGGTCGAGTTCTTTTCCTTGCTCCCAAAGTGTATTCAATGACTCATCCCTTGATTCCATCGAACATCCAGCTGCAGTCAGCATCCCGGAAAAATCACCCCCAATATAGATAAAGGCTGATCCGCTCAAAAGCCTTCTTCCCACGATGACCGTGCTGTCGAGACGCGTCTGAAATTCTGAAAGCCGACGTTGGTAGTAGGGGTAGTTTGCCGGGTCGAAATGTGAGAGGACCGTGAAAACCTTCTGTGCTATGAATGGAAGCGAAGACGGGTCAGCAAAGAAATAATCCAAACGTTTTTTGTCAAAAGGAGCTGTACGGTAAAGAAGTGCAAGCGACATCCACTCTTTTTGGTTCAATCCAAGCCGGGAAGCTTCTTCAGTATCAAGCGCAATGATACGGCTGTCTTTGGGTATTGCACGGTTTTGTACTTTGCGTACAACTTGACCGTCTTCAGACCAAAACTCAATCGGACGAACCGCTACAAAAACGCCTCCGATAAAGCGGCTTACGAGAGCAAGCCAAGGCGTCGTCGTCCATACTTCCCAAGCGAAGGCGGAGGAAGCGCGAAGAAGGAAAAATCCAAGAAAGAAAATGAAAAGAAATCGTTTCGTTTTCATGGCGTGGCTGTCTCCTTCGTGAAGAAAGTATACCCTTCTCTTGCCGCATTGAATTCTGCCGCTTTTTTCGATGTTCCTCTTCCTTCTCCAGCCGGGGAACCTCCAAGGAGCACTCGCACATGAAATAGAGGTTGATGAGAAGGACCGGTTACGGAAAGAATTTCGTAGGAAGGAATGCCGATGCCTCTCTCTTGAGCGAGAATCTGAAGCTCGGTTTTCGGGTCGGCAGGTTCCGGAGAAGAAAGAAACATTAGAAAATCAAGATATCTTAGTATAACAGCATCAGCGGCTTTATATCCTCCATCGAGAAAAACTGCTCCGAAAAGGGCTTCAGCGGCATCTTCGTAGATTGAACTGCGGACAGTGCCGCCAGACATTCCTTTCCCTGTCCTCAGAAGCGTTGGAATATCAATAAATTCCGCCCATCGGCGAAGAGAGTTTCCGCAAACAAGTGCGGCTCTCCTCCGTGAAAGAGCTCCTTCATCAAGCTGTTTTTCCGAGATAAAAAGCAAATGGGAAGCGCTGAGCTGAAGCACCGAGTCGCCGAGGAATTCCAGGCGTTCATTGTGATCGTTCCCGCCGTGTTCGTGCGTAAACGAAGAATGCAGCAATGCCATTCGCAAAAGAGTGGGATCGTCGAAAAAGTAACCGATACTCTCTTGCAGCTTTTCAAGCTTTCCGTTGTACCAGTCTTCGAAATTCATTCTTCCTCGAAAAGAAAAATACAGCCCCGAAAAAACGGGGCTATACTTTCTTTTTACTCCTCAAACCTCTGAAGCGCAATAACACCGTTGTGGCCGCCGAAGCCAAAACTGTTCACCAGAAGCCTGGAAACATGAGCTTTCACGGGGGAAACCCCCACAACGTTGATAGCGCACTCAGGATCGAGATGCTCCAAGTTGATTGTCGGATGAATAATACCCTCTTCGATAGTCTGAAGAGCGGCTACGGTCTCCAAGGCGCCGGCTGCTCCAAGGCAATGGCCTATCATGGATTTTGTTGAGTTTACATAAGCCTTGTCTGTATGATCACCGAGAACACTGCGAATAGCTATGGCTTCCATTTTGTCATTAAGAGGCGTGGATGTTCCGTGCGCATTGATGTACTCGACGTCTTCAGGAAGCCACTTCGCATGCGTCATGGCCTTGCGCATGGCCCGGGCAGCGCCGTCGCCCTCGGGATCTGGAGCTGTAATATGGCTTGCGTCGCAAGTATTGCCGTAACCGACGAGCTCCGCATATATGTGAGCCCCTCGTCGTTTTGCATGTTCCAGTTCTTCAAGAACCAGAACGCCGGCGCCTTCACCCATGACGAAGCCATCTCTGTCGACATCGAACGGACGGGAAGCTCTCTCCGGTTCGTCCATCCTTGTGGAAAGGGCTTTCATCGCCGCGAATCCTGCAATACTGATGGTCCGAAGCGCTGCTTCAGTTCCCCCCGCAAGGATGACGTCGGCGTCGTCGCGAAGAATTGTGTGATATGCTTCACCTAAACTATGAACAGAGGTCGCGCATGCAGTGACAACACACATGTTGGGCCCCTTCGCATTGTGTTTGATGGCGACGTATGCCGTCGACATGTTGCTTATCATCATCGGAATGAAGAAGGGGCTCACCCTCTTGGGGCCCTTCTCCATCATCGTCTTGAAATTGTTGAATGTGGTCTCTATTCCGCCCTGACCACTTCCAATATATACTCCGAATTTATATGGATCCAGGCTTCCAGTATCGAGCTTTGCATCCGCCACCGCAAGACCGGCCGCGGCGACAGCAAATTGAATGACTCTATCGGAACGTTTGGCTTCTTTATTGTCCATCCATTGGGAGGGGTCAAAATCCTTTATATCCGCGCCAAATGGGACGGGACTATCGCTTGCATCAAACGTGGTCAGAGGACCAATACCGTTTTTGCCGTCTTTCAAAGCTTGCCAGTAGTCTTCTTTTCCTGTGGCGATAGGGCTGACAACTCCGAGCCCTGTAATTACAACCCTTCTCAAAATGCTTCACTCCTCCACCGCAAGGGTCGATACAGACGATGTTTCGCGGAAAAACTCCGCAATAGGGGGGATGCGCGGAAGCGCTCCCCCCTTCGCTTCTCGGCGACCTACTCGTCCACACCGAGCTTGCTCAATGTGTAATTCATCGCCTCACCGACTGTGGTGAGTTTCTCGGCGTCTTCATCAGGAATCTCTATGTCGAATTCCTCTTCGATTCCCATAATGAGTTCGACAATATCAAGGGAGTCCGCCCCAAGGTCTTCGACAAAGGAAGCTTCAGCAACTATCTGGTCCTCTTCCACGTCAAGCCTGTCGATAATAATCTCCTTCAACCGAGCGAGCATTTCTTCTTTTTTCATTCTCGTTCACCCCCCTTCACTCTCTTTTTAGCACATGGTCATGCCGCCGTCGACGGCAATAACCTGTCCCGTTATATACGACGCTTCATCGGAAGCAAGGAAACACGCGATATTTGCAACGTCTTCGGGTGTTCCCGGCCTTCCGGCGGGCACTTGTTTCAAAAGAGTTTCCCTCGCCTCCTGCGGCAACGCATCAGTCATATCCGTGCCAATGAAACCGGGTGCGAGAGCGTTTACGGTGATCCCTTTTGCGGCATACTCTCTGGCGGCCGATTTTGTAAAACCTATGACTCCAGCTTTTGAGGCGCAATAGTTCGCCTGCCCGGGGTTACCTATCAGGCCGACAACCGAGGCGATATTTATGACACGTCCCCACTTGGCCCGTACCATTCCCCTGAGAGCTTCTCTGGTGCAATAATACACCGAGGAGAGATTCGCTGTCAGCACCGAATTCCAATCTTCGTCTTTCATTCTGATGAGCAGGGCGTCCTTTGTAATTCCGGCATTGTTCACAAGTACGCTTACGCTCCCGGCTTTTTCATTGACAAAGGAGAATACCCGTTTTACCTCTTCGGGATCGGACACATCTCCTTTGACGGGGAAGGCGCTTCCTCCTCCGGCGGCAATGATATCACAAACTTCCAAGGCTGCCTTCTCGCTGCTGCGAAAATTCACGGCGACAGAAAAACCGTTCTTCGCCAGGCGGATTGCCACAGCCCGCCCGATCCCTTTGCCTGCGCCTGTTACAAGAGCGATGCGCTGCTCCATATCACATCATCTCCTTTAAAAGAGCCGCTGTTTTTTCAAGGGTAGCAAGAGTTCCGCACGGATATGCCGTGAGACCCTTGCGGCACTTCTTCACCAATGCTCCCAAAACTGTACCGGGGCCTATTTCAAAAAAAGTGTCTACCCCGGAATCTGCCATCCAGTGAACAGATTTCTCCCAGAGGACCGGCATATACGTTTGATGGAAGAGGGCGTCCTGTATGTCTTGTACGTTGGCTACAGGCAGCGCGCGCACGTTGGAGACAATAGGTGCGGAGGGATTCCCCCACGCGCACTGCTTAAAAGCTGTAAGAAGCTGATCTGCCACAGGGCGCATCAAACGGCTGTGGAAGGGAGCGCTGACATTCAAGAGCACTGTTTTTTTGGCGCCTTTTTCTTTTGCCAAAAGCATCGCTTTCTCAACAAATTCTGTTTCTCCGGAGATGACAATCTGACCGGGAGAATTAAAGTTTGCGGGCTGACACTCGTGCAAAGGAGCGACCTCCTGGCAAATGTCGGAGACAGCCTGCGCATCAAGTCCAAGTATAGCCGCCATCGCGCCCTTGCCCTCAGGAACCGCTTCCTGCATGAGCCTCCCACGAAGATGAACCAGGCGGACGCCGTCTTCAAGAGAGAGCGTTCTTGCAGCTACCAGAGCCGTATACTCCCCGAGACTGTGTCCTGCGAGAGAAGCTGGTTGAAGATGTTTCCCCACAAGTTCCTCTAAAACGGAGATTGCGGCTATGCTTGCGACGAGAATGGCAGGTTGCGTATATGCCGTCCTCCGCAGTTCCTCTTCAGGGCCATCAAAAATTATCTTTGAAAGAGAAAAGGAGAGTGCATCATCGGCACGCTGAAAGACTTCCGCAGCACTTTTAAATGCATCACGAATGTCTCTGCCCATCCCTACTTCTTGAGATCCCTGACCGGGGAAGATCAGCGAATATGACATCTTTTCACCTCATTCCAAAGAAAGAGCTGCAGAAAGCCCCTGACTGATTATTTCTGCATCACGAAAAAGATTCCGGATAATCTCTGCGGCAGGAAGGATATCGTTGACCAGGGCGGCGCTCTGTCCAGCCATGAGAGACCCCCATTCGACGTCGCCTTCGACAACGGCGGCGCGAAGACGTCCTGCTCCCAGCTTTTCATACTCCTCGACCGGTGCGTTCTCTTTTTCAAGCTCTTCAAAACGGCTGGTAAGCTTGTTTTTTAGACAGCGCACAGGGTGCCCAGTAATACGGCCGGTAATGACGTTGCTTCTGTCCCGAGCTGCGAGAATAGCCTCTTTGTAGGACGGGTGGACAGTTGACTCTGTGCAACAGACAAACCGTGTTCCAACCTGTACGCCTTCGGCGCCGAGCGCAAATGCAGCCGCGACGGCTCTTCCGTCGGCGATACCACCTGCTGCAACGACAGGAATCTCTACAGAATCAACTATTTGAGGTACGAGAACCATCGTCGTTAGTTCGCCGATGTGTCCTCCCGCTTCCATGCCTTCTGCGACTACCGCGTCCGCCCCCTGCTTCTCCACTCGTTTAGCCTGTGCAACGGAAGCAATAACGGGAACGACGATAGTTCCGGACGGTTTCAAGCGTTCAATGACCTTGCCGGGACTTCCTGCTCCGGTAGTGACAATGGGGACGCTGTATTTTGCAGCTAACTCGATTACGTCCTCAACAGTCGGTGACATGAGCATGATGTTCAGCCCAAAAGGTCTGTCGGTAAGCGTACGCACTTTAACAAGCTGTTGTTCGAGGAGTTCCGGGGGCATATTTGCGGCGGCAATGACTCCTAGCCCTCCCCCATTGCTTACCGCTGCTGCGAGCTCAGCATCCGCAACCCAGGCCATACCTCCTTGAATAAGAGGATAGGAGCATCCGAGGAGTCGGACTATGCGGTTTCTACGGTGCGACGATGTTGTACTATGATTCATAGATGACACCTCCGTATGTCATACCTGCCCCGAAAGCGGTGAAGAGCAGTTTCTGTCCCCGAAGGAGTTCCCCTTGTTTCATAAACTCGGACAGAGCGATAAAGACGGATGCCGCGGATGTGTTGCCGTATTCGTCAAGATTGATGAATACTCTCTCGGGATTGATGCCGAGACGCTCTGCTGTGCGTTCAATGATTCGCTGGTTTGCCTGATGAAAAAACCACCAATCAATTCCCTCAGGCAACATGCCTGCGTCTTCGCACAGCGTTTTCAAAAACGGGGGAATAACTCGATTGACAAATTTAAAGACGTCATTCCCTTTCATTGCGACATAGTGTTTTTTCTGATCGATGGTTTCGTGCGAGGCAGGGTTTTCGATAAGCCCTCCGAGGAACGTTATCTGGTCGTGTTTCGTGCCGTCCGACTTCAGTTGAGCCGAGATAAAGCGTCCGTTGCCGTTGGAAGGAGCGAGAACCATCGCGCCCGCGCCGTCGCCGAAAAGAACGCACGTATTCCGGTCAGTCCAGTCAATAAGCGGCGAAAGCACCTCGGCGCCAATGACGAGAACATTTTTCCAAAGACCTGAAGCTATACCGTTAACGGCGAGGACTATAGAGTACACTCCGCTGGTGCATCCCGACTGAACGTCGAACGCCCCAGCATTCTCTGCTTTAAGCAACCCCTGGACTTTCGGGGCTACTCCCGGGAATAGAGTATCCGGGCTGTTCGTGGCAACAATGACCATATCGAGTTCAGAAGGCAAGATACCAGCATTTTCAAGTGCTGCACGCCCTGCCTTTTCGGCGATTGTGCTCGTGAGCTCTCCCGGTTCAGCAATGTGTCTTCTCTGAATGCCAGTCCTTTCACGAATCCATTCATCGCTTGTATCGACTATTTGTGATAAGTCGTTATTCGTCACTACTTTTCTCGGGGCATACATACCGCTACCGCGAATGGCGACGGGCACTCCTTGAAAAAAAGACATGAGAAGACCTCCTTTACCCTAACTCTTCCCTTATCAGCTCAACGCCGTTTTGCTTAACGAAGTTCCTGGCAACTCTCAGCGCACTCACGATAGCCGGCGCCTTCGACCGTCCATGAGCCTTTATTACAGCTCCGTTGACGCCCAGAAGCGGCGTGCCGCCGTGCTTCTCATAGTGAAAGCGTGCAATGAGATCTTTCATCATAGGGAGCATAAAGACCATTCCCACCTTGGGAAGAATCCGATGGCCGATCTCTTCTTTGAGCATAGAAGCGACTGCAGTCATCAGGCCCTCTGCGAATTTGAGAACGATGTTTCCCGAGAAGCCGTCGCAGACAACGACGTCCGCCCTGCTGTACGGGATGTCGTCTCCCTCAACGTATCCCGAAAAATTGAGCGCGCTCTCTTTAATAAGCGTTTTTGCGCCGGAGATCACCTCGTCGCCCTTTATATCCTCCGAGCCGTTTGAGAGCAGCGCTATCTGCGGCGTCGTAACGCCCAGGATGCGCTTTGAATAGATATTACCCATGTGAGCGAACTGAAAAAGATGATACGGTTTATTCCGTACGTTTGCGCCCACGTCGAGAAGAAAGGTGTACTTGTTCAGCGTGGGGAGCGCAACACCCATTGCAGGACGGTCGATCCCGGAAATCCTGCCTACGACAAGCACTCCTCCGGCAACAATCGCGCCTGTGTTACCGGAGGATACACATCCGGATGCTTCGCCGGAACGAACCATCTCCATCGCAAGACGCATGCTGGAGTTTCTTTTTTTTCGTATGGCAAGCGTTGGATGTTCGTCCATATCTATACGTTCATCAGTGTGTATAATGGAAAGACGCTTTGCCAAGGAAGAAGGAGCTTTTTCCAGCAGAGGCTTGATGAGCGGTTCCGATCCAACGAGCAGAAGCTCAAGATCGCTATACTCTTCGCAGGCGAGCAGCGCCGCCTTGCATATTTCGGAAGGGCCATGGTCGCCTCCCATTGCGTCAAGGGCAAGAATCAAACAGGGTTCACCTCTCTCCAGACTCAAAAAAGCCGATTTTCCGCGACGATAGCGGCTATGAACCTTCCGACAAAAATCTCTCTGTCTCCGACCTTCGTCCGTACGCTGACTATATATTTATCATCCTTGCGGACTCCTACCTTCGCTCTGGCTATAAGGGCATCTCCCACGCGAGCGTGTCCTTTGTATTCGCCTCTCATCGAGTCCACTATTACGAAATCAGCTTCTACCACCGCAATCGCAATAGAACTTGCTTGAGCATAGATGTAGTGGTCCCATACCATGTCCGTTTCGCGGAACGCCATTTCCCTGCGGGTTTCCAAAACGGACAGAGCCCATTTGTTGGGTTCCAGTTCAAGAAGGTCGCCGACAACCTCGCTTTGCTTTAAAGAACGCAGTCGACTGGTGGCTTTCTGCGCCATAGAACGCATTCTTTCGCGAAGCTCCGGCACGGCAAGAACGGCCCTGTCAAGACGAATAGTACTGATACTCGCGGAAAGAATGCCTGCGAGTTGTTCGTCTGTCGCGAGCGGGTTTTGTTCGATGAGTTTCAGCAACTTCTCCTGTCGGTTTTTTTTTCTTTGAGACTTGATGGAAGTCGCCCCCCTCAATAACCACCTGATGATAACATCTGCTCTCAAGACAAGGTAAGTATAATTGGGTTACAGCGAGCGGTCAATAGGTGAAGCATGGAAGATGAAACAAAAAGAGAGAGGGTTTCCCCTCTCTCTTTTGCAACTAAACCGTTCTGAGTATAGTCTGCAAGCTACTCTTTTGCTTCCGTCTTGGTTTCGAGTACTTTTCGGCCTCTATAAAATCCGCATTCTCCGCAAGCCGTGTAGTTCATTACCACTTCTCCGCAGTGCGGACATGTGGTCAGCTCAGGGCCGGACAAGGACCGGATCCACTCCGACTTTCTTTTATGTGTACGGGCGTGGGATACCCTGCTTTTCGGCGTCGCCATTCTGCATTCCCCTCCTTTTCACTCTGTATCCTGATCGAATTGTATTGCAAGAAGCTTTTCAAACCGCGGGTCCTTTGTTTCGGAAGAGCAAATACATTCTCCCGAGTTCAGAGACTTTCCGCACGTCGGACATATGCCGCGGCAATCCCTAGAGCAGAGCACCTGCGTCGGAAGAGTAAGAATCAAGCTTTCCCAGACCTGGTCCGAAATGTCCAGACGATTTTTCCAGGAAGCGACTGGTACTACTTGATACTCATCATCCGTTTCCTCCGTAGCGTTACGGTTTGCGGCAGTCTTCTTCCGCAAAGAATAAAGATACATGAAATCATCCAGAATTTCAATATCTGTCGGCTCAAGACATCGAGAACATTGCGTTGTAAAAAAAGCTTTTACGGCAATTGTAACGCACAAACTATCGTCTGCCCAACGCGCTTCTGCTTCTATCTTCAGCGGGGAAGCAAAACGGAAAAGAAGCCCGTCGTAAAGAATTTCCGCCCGGGCTGAATCGGGTGCGGAACCAAGTCCGGGCCGGGACAGAACTTCCTGCTCCCAAAGGGCCGTGGTAACCGCATCCTCATTCCCAAGCTCCGGGGTATCAATTTCAAAACGCCATGAGTCCGGTTTTTCCGTTATTGGCACGTCCTTCCCCTCCTAGGGCTCTAGCGACTAGTTTTTAATCGCGATCTTCTTAGTATCCCGAGCTATAACGAGCTCTTCGTCCGTCGGTATTACGATTACTTTTACACGGCTGTCGTCGGTGCTGACAATGCGTTCTTTACCACGGACGTTATTTTTCTCTTTGTCCAATTTGATTCCCATAAATTCAAGGCCGGCGCAGATGCTCTCGCGGGCGCGGGCGCTGTTTTCCCCTATGCCGGCGGTGAAGACAAGCACATCAATGCCTCCCATGGCGGCAGCATACGACGCAACGTATTTCTTGACGCCGTAATAGAGCATGTCCTCGGCAAGTTTGGCCCGCTGGTTTCCGGAATCGGCCGCTTCTTCTATATCACGGAGATCGCTGCTGACGCCGGAAATACCAAGAAGCCCGCTTTCCTTGTTCAGGACGTGACTCATCGCCTTGTTGTCGATTCCTTCCTGGTCTGAAAGGTAAGAGATGAGCAGCGGGTCAACGTCGCCGGATCGAGTCCCCATAATGACGCCTGGAAGGGGGCTGAATCCCATGCTTGTATCGACCGACTTCCCGCCTTTTACCGCGGCAAGAGAGCTGCCGTTCCCCATGTGGCATGTGACAATATTGAGCGACTCGACAGGTTTGCCAAGAATTTCAGCGGCTCTGTGGGAAACATAGTAGTGGCTGGTACCGTGAAAGCCGTAGCGTCGCACTTTGTACTTCTCGTAGTAATGATAGGGGACGCCGTACATATAGGCATATCCGGGCATGGTCTGGTGGAACGCCGTGTCGAATACGCCTACCTGGGGGATATTTGGAAGGGCTTCTGTAACAGCGTAAATGCCCATGAGGTTGGCGGGGTTATGAAGAGGAGCAAGAGGGACGCACTCTTCCAGAGCATCGATGACGTCATGGGTGATAAGGACCGAGCCTGCGTACCGCTCTCCGGCGTGAACAACCCTGTGCCCGACGGCGGCGAGTTCATCGAGGCTCTTCAATACGCCATGTTCCGGGTCAAGGAGGGCCTCGACGACGACTTTGAAGGCAACTTTGTGATTGGGGATTTCTCTGTTTTTGATTACGGCGTCCATTCCGGTCTTCGTGTGCTTGATTCGGGCTCCTTCAATGCCTATTCTCTCAATAAGCCCCTTTGCCAGCACAGATTCGTCGGTCATATCGAAAAGCTGATACTTGAGAGATGAACTACCGCAGTTTACAACAAGAATCTTCATGAATACTACCCCTTCCTCTCATCTTGACCGGACGCTTTCGCAGGTTGTATTGTAATAAACAAAAGGAGGCCGGTCGCCATATATGGAAATTATGTTGGTATTGTAGCCGAGTATAATCCATTGCATAACGGCCATCAGCATCACATACGCCGAACGCGGGAAAAAGTAAATCCCGACGGCATTGTTGTTGTGCTCTCATCCTATTTCACACAAAGAGGAGAGCCCGCGCTTCTAAGTAAGTGGGATCGTGCGGAAAGCGCGCTTCATGCCGGAGCTAACCTTGTTCTGGAACTGCCTGTTTTCTTTTCCAGTCATAATGCAGGCGTCTTTGCATCGGGAGCGGTCGATGTTCTTGCAGCCACCGGCCTGGTTCAAACCATTTCTTTCGGGATGGAAGAACCTGATTTTGATGTTGCTCCACTGGTTGATATTCTAGTCCAGGAACCGATTACTTTCAAGGATTCTCTGAAAAAACATCTGAATTCGGGATTTTCCTATGTAAAAGCGCGAGCGGAAGCTCTTGCTTCAATCAATGCTGAATATGGCGTTTTCGTCTCTTCCCCTAATAATTCACTCGCATTGGCGTACATGGAGCATATTGCGAGAAAAGGGCTGAACATTCAGTGCATGCCAATTCAGCGGACCGGCGCCGGTTATCACAATACTTCCGTTACCGCATCCGGCGAAGAATCCTGTTTTGCCAGCGCCTCCGCTATACGTCGCGAACTACTTGAAAGTGGACTCGATGCTGTGGCGCACACGCTTCCGGTCCCAAGCTTTGAAATTCTGCGGCGGTCTATGGAAACCGGGTATTACGTTCTCTCGACCGATTTGCTCTGGAGAATGATACGTATGGTTCTGCTGCGCACAACGAAGAAAAATTTGAGCCATTCATCGGAGATGACGGAAGGGATGGAAAACAGGTTGCTTCGTTATGCCTCAGAATGCGGCTCATGGGATGAATTTTTGAGGAAATGCGTGACTCATCGATACCCGCGAGCCAGAATCCAACGGCAGCTCATTCATCTTCTGCTGGGTATTGATCACACCGAAAACCGGACTTTTCAGGAAAACGGTCCTGCGTATATTCACCCGCTTGCAGCGGATAAAAAGGGAGTGGAGATGCTTCGGGCAATGCGGAAGAAAGCATCGCTTCCCATACGAGGGAAGCTGCCCCTTCACGCGCAGGGAGCCGAAGGAAAGTTGGCTTCTATTGAATGTTTGGCCGCAGAAATCTGGGAAAGTCTCACCCCTGCCTTCATTCCCGGGACTGAAAAAAAAAGGCATCTCATCAGGGGGCAAGAGTATGCGGAAGAGGGAAACGCTCCCTGAGACGCCGGAAGACCCCCGGCGGAACCATTTCGTGGACGGCTCCTCCGAACTGATATATCTCCTTTACAGCATGGCTTGAAAGATATGAGTACCTTGCGTCGGTTACGATGAACAACGTTTCTATATCGGGGGCTAATTGTCTGTTCATCAGAGCCAGCTGAAACTCGTACTCGAAATCCGAGAGCGCCCGGAGCCCCCTGATGATGATACGGCTCCGTTCCTGTCGCAGAAAATCAACGAGAAGACCGGAGAAGGAACCGACTTTGACGTTGGTCAGATGGCTCAACGCCTCTCTGGCCATGGCTTTCCTTTCGTCGACGGTAAACGCCGCCTTTTTCTGAGGATTCAAGAGAACGCTTACAATGACTTCATCGAAGAGCGCAGCTGCTCTCTCCGCGATGTAGATGTGTCCGTTGGTGATAGGATCGAACGACCCGGGGTAGACTGCGCTTATACATCTCTTCATACTTTTTCTCCTCTCTCTCCGGAAGTATCTGTGGGCAAAACGGCCGATGCAAGAAAAGAAAGGACCGTCTCTCCGTACTCGCGGCGATCGATGATCCTGTAGTTTTCGCCGGAAGGGATGGGCTCCCGAAGGGAATGCTCTATTACCGCAACTCCGTTCGGAACGAGAATACCTCCCGATTTCGGAAAAAGCAGTTCCCCGAGGATGCCGGGCCACCCCGCGCCATACGGCGGGTCGGCAAAGATTACTTCAAAACGATGACCTTTCCGTTCCAGGAAAGAAAGCGCTCTTCGAATATCCATTGCGAGGAGAAGAAAAGAGGGGGCGGCGGGAAAAAGAGAGCGAATATCCCGGGCACGAACGGGCAATATCTCCACCGCTGCAACAAAAGAAGCTCCCTGTTGGGCTGCGCGATACGCAACCCTGCCGGTTCCGGAGAAAAGGTCGAGGAAAGAGCGACCTTGCAAGGGACCGAGGATACTAAAGAGCGCCCCTAGAACCTTTCCGGAAGTAGGGCGGACCTCCTTGGGCGGCGCCCCCTTCTTTCCTCTGGTCACTGCGAAAACGCCTTTCCAGCAGGTTGCTCAAGTGAAGCGGCGCAGGAGGAGACGATCGATAGATAGTGCGTCTCAATCAAGTGAGCCATACCTTCGAGAGCCCCGCGTACTGAATCAGTCAAAAACGGGCTCGAATACGGCGCTATTTTTATGAGGGCGTCCTCTTCGCGCTCTACGATCTGGATGAAAAATTTTTGTTCGAAGGAGCCGTCGCCGGCCACTGTTTCGATAATATAAGCGCTTCCTTCCGCAGATTCGTAGAACCTTTTATACACCCAGAGAGCGTCGCCCTTTTCTCCTCCCATGTTATGTATATCGTTCACGAATTTTTTTAAAGATCCCTTTCCCGGAACTCGAATATGCACGTCCTCCGTCCTCCCTAGACAGCGGTATCCGACAGATGATTCCGCTTCTTTTTTCTGTAGTCTGGAAAGAAAAATACGTTTCCCCATCTCCATCCATTTGCGTTCGTATTTTGTTGTAACCGGCCTGGGCGGATTTATCTTCCACTCCGTAAGTTCAAGCAAAGGATGAGCGGCCAGCACATTTCGCACTTCCATACCGTACCATTCCTCGTCGGTTACAAGTTCAAAGAACGCCCCCTTCTTGAGAACGCTCGCAATCTCCGAGGGAAAATCTCCGCTGGAAACTCTTCTTTTAGTGTGTTTTTTCTTAGGCCAAGGACAGGGGAAATTCATGTAAATGCCGTCGAGAGATTCTTTTGGAAGGCATTCTTTCAGAATGAAACGCGCATCGCCGCACAGGAGGAAGATGTTTCGCAGTTCTTCTCTGCGAATTCTTTTCAGAGCGCGCAGAACGCACGACCGGGACATCTCGACGCCCCAAAAAACGGCATCCGGGTTTTGCCGTGCAAGATGAACGAGAAATTCACCGTTTCCGAAACCTATTTCAAGAAATACGCGCGTTTCCCCTCTCGCTCTCAGTATATTCAGAGGAAGCTGTTGCTTTTCAGGCATGATAATAATTTCTCGTATGTCGATCACAATTCCAACCTCTCCTTGAGCAAACTCGTACCGGAATGCATACGATTATAGCAGCCTTCGGAACGAAATCGGCAAAAGTGAAGCGTTTGGAGTGAAATGAACGAATTGACCCGTAGAAGGTTTATGGTAATATCAATACGTGAAAAAAATACTTTTTGGTTGTCGTTTTTTTCCAGAAGTGCGGATTATACAGAATGCAAAATCCCGATCTTGTTGTAAAATAGAAGGGTGTTAACCGGAAGTCGAATTCCCATCTGACCTTCGGCGTATTTGTGCGGACATTACAAGAGCCCGCTGGAAAGATCACAATGGGGCTTATTGCGTCTATGGATCAAGAATAATAAAACAGGAGCGGGTTGCGACAACGCTGCCCCTCCTGTAATTCAAGAGGGGGTACATCAATGAAGAGAAATTGGAAAACGATGGACGGCAACACTGCTGCAGCGCATGTTTCATATGCGTTCACCGAGGTTGCTGCAATTTACCCGATTACGCCGTCCTCCAATATGCCCGAAGTTGTCGATGAATGGGCTGCCCACGGCAGGAAGAATATTTTCGGCAAGACTGTCAGGGTCACGGAACTTCAGTCTGAAGCGGGAGCCGCAGGCGCCGTGCACGGTTCTCTTTCAGCCGGATCGCTTTCGACCACCTTCACAGCATCTCAGGGTTTGTTGCTTATGATGCCGAATATGTACAAAATCGCCGGCGAACTACTTCCCGGTGTCTTTGACGTGACTGCCCGCGCAGTCGCCGCGCATGCCCTTTCCATCTTCGGCGACCACAGCGACGTCATGGCTTGCCGCGGAACGGGTTTTGCATTTCTCGCATCCGGCAGCGTCCAGGAAGTAATGGATCTGACCGCTGTCTCCCACCTCTCCGCAATCAAGGGGAGTCTTCCTTTTGTCAACTTCTTCGACGGCTTCAGAACCTCTCACGAAATTCAGAAGATCGACGTGCTTGAGTACGACGATCTTGCCAAACTTGTCGACTATGACGCGCTTGCAAAATTCAAGGCGCGCGCAATGAATCCGGAACACCCCTACCAGAAGGGAACCGCGCAGAACCCCGACATCTTCTTCCAGGCGAAAGAAGCGGTCAACAGATTCTATACTGTTATCCCGGACATCGTCGAGTCGTACATGCAGGAGATCAAGAAGCTCACAGGCAGAGAGTATCACCCGTTCAACTACTACGGCGACCCGAACGCTGAAAACATCATCATCGCAATGGGTTCTGTCTGTCAGGCGATTGAGGAAACGGTCGACTACCTCAACGCGCGCGGCGAGAAGACAGGCGTTGTAGAAGTACATCTGTATCGCCCCTTCTCCGAGAAATACTTCTTCGACGTGCTTCCCGCATCCGTAAAGCGCATTGCTGTGCTCGACAGATGCAAGGAGCCCGGCGCTCTCGGCGAGCCCCTCTTCGAGGATATTTGCGCTATTTTCAAGGACAAAGCGGAAAGTCCGATCATTGTCGGGGGACGCTACGGCCTCGGTTCCAAGGACACCACACCGACACATATCAAATCCGTTTTCGACAATCTGAAGCTTTATCAGCCCAGGGATCGTTTCACCATCAGCATCGTCGACGACGTTACCGGCACGTCACTCCCGGTAAACGAGCAAATTGTCGCAGCCCCTGAAGGAACAATCAGATGCAAATTCTGGGGCCTTGGGTCCGATGGAACTGTGGGCGCCAACAAGAACTCGATTAAAATCATCGGCGACGAAACAGACCTTTACGCACAAGGGTATTTTGCGTACGATTCCAAAAAATCCGGCGGGATTACCGTTTCCCACCTTCGTTTTGGCAAAAAACCGATCAAGTCCACCTATCTCATTGATACTGCCGACTTCATCGCTTGCCACAAGCAGGAGTATGTCAATCTCTACGATGTTCTCGGCGGCCTGAAAAAAGGCGGTTCGTTCCTTCTGAACACCCAGTGGGACACTATCGAAAAGCTTGAGAAGCATCTTCCTTCAAGGATGAGACGCGCCCTTGCAAACAACGATATTCAGTTTTATATCCTCAATGGAACGGACATCGGCGAGGAGCTCGGTCTTGGCAACAGGATCAACATGATCATGCAGGCCGCATTCTTCAAGCTGACCAATGTCATTCCTATAAACGACGCCGTGAAATATATGAAGGACGCCATCGACCACACCTACAGCAGGAAGGGCGAGGCCATTCTCGAGATGAACTACAAGGCAGTGGATGCAGGCATCAATGCGATCAAGAAGATCGACGTGCCTGCTGAGTGGGCGAACGCGACGTCCGAACCGGTGCTTCTTTCCGGTCTGCCGTCGGAGATTCCCGATTTTGTCAAGGATGTCTGCATGCCCATCAATGCGCAGCAGGGCGATTCTCTTCCTGTCAGCGCATTCCTCGGACGCGAAGACGGCAAATTCCCTTCGGGAACCGCCGCTTTCGAGAAACGTGGCGTTGCGGTAAATGTTCCGGAATGGAAAAGCGACAAGTGCATCCAGTGCAACCAGTGCTCGATGGTCTGTCCGCACGCTGCCATTCGCCCGTTTATTCTGAACGAGCAGGAACTCGCGGCCGCGCCTCAAGGCTTCGGCGCAGTCGAAGTCAAAGGAAAAGAGTTCCCCGGCTGCAAGTACAAGATGCAGGTTGACACGCTCGACTGCATGGGCTGCGGCAACTGCGCCGATATCTGCCCAGTGGGCGCGCTCGAAATGAAACCGATCGTTTCTCAGGAAAAAGAGATACCGAACTGGCTCTATGCCGTAGAAGAGGTTTCCGACAAGTCTGCGGAGACGAACAAGTTTACGGTCAAGGGAAGCCAGTTTTCCCAGCCGCTCCTCGAGTTCTCAGGAGCGTGCGCCGGGTGCGGCGAGACGCCGTACATTAAGCTCGTTACACAGCTCTTCGGCGACCGGATGATTGTTGCGAACGCCACTGGCTGCTCTTCGATCTGGGGCGGATCGGCTCCCAGCATGCCCTATACGAAGAACTCCAAGGGGCAGGGACCTGCATGGGCCAACTCCCTCTTTGAGGACAACGCGGAATACGGCTATGGCATGAAGCTCTCTGTCAACGCCACAATGCAATATGTCATCGATGCAATGAACGGTCTTCTGGCGCTCGACATCCCCGAGGATGTAAAAGCCGTGGTTTCAGAGTGGCTTGAGTCGAAGGATGACGGAGACAAATCCAAAGCTGCCGCAGAAAAGGTGCTTGCTATTCTTGATCGCGACATCGGCGAAGAAGGGAACAAGCTGCTCTGCGAAATCGCCTGCCACAAGGATTATCTTGTTAAAAAGTCCGTCTGGATTTTCGGCGGCGACGGCTGGGCATACGATATCGGTTTCGGCGGCCTCGACCACGTGCTTGCGTCGGGTGAAGACATCAATGTCTTCGTACTCGACACCGAAGTGTACTCCAACACCGGCGGCCAGTCCTCGAAATCCACGCAGACGGCGGCAATCGCAAAATTCGCGGCCTCCGGCAAACGGGTAAAGAAAAAGGACCTCGGCCGGATCGCGATGACCTACGGATATGTATATGTCGCTCAAGTCGCGATGGGCGCCGACAAGAACCAGCTGATGAAAGCCATTAAAGAAGCGGAAGCCTACAACGGGCCCTCTCTGGTCATTGCGTACGCTCCCTGCATTGCGCATGGCATCAGCGCCGGAATGGGCAAGACGCAGGATCAGACGAAAAAAGCCGTGGAGGCAGGATACTGGCATCTCTACCGCTATAACCCCGAACTCGCCGAGGCAGGGAGCAACCCGTTTGTACTCGACTCCAAGGAGCCCAAAGCAGACTTTAAGGACTTCCTGATGAGCGAAGTTCGTTATGCTTCCTTGAAAAAGGAGTTCCCGGATACCGCGGACGAGCTCTTCGAAAAGGCGGCAAAGGATGCCCGGGAGCGTTACGAAATCTATAAGCAGCTTGCCGAGATGGGCAAACAGCCTGTAAAGGCTGAAGCGTAAAACCGTTGAGAGGGGGGAGGCGACTCCCTCCTCTTTTTTTTGTACATCTTGGGGCGAACTGTTTTGAGCATGGGCTGATGTTCGCAACATGGAATATTTCCACTTTAATTTGGATCATTGACCGCAAGCGCGTTTCAATGTAGAATACCAAGGTCGAAACGGGACGTAGCGCAGCCTGGTTAGCGTACCTGCATGGGGTGCAGGTGGTCGGAGGTTCGAATCCTCTCGTCCCGACCAGAATATTAAAGCGGGGGCATACCCCCGCTTTTTTTGTATTTGTCGAGGAGCGAAAAGAGAGAATGGGAAGAGAACAAAAGGGGTTTAAAAATAAAAAAAGCCTCGGGCAGAACTTTCTTGTCGACCGGAATATACTTCGCCATATTCTGGAACAGGCCGATCTTTCCGTGGACGATACCGTTCTGGAAATAGGAGCCGGCCAAGGAGTGCTGACAAGGGAACTTGCGGCCTCTCCGTGCTCGTTCGTTTTCTCTGTAGAAATCGATGAAGGGCTTTCGGAGTATCTGCGGGACATCACTCTGCTCTATCCAAACACGTTTTCTCTTCTGTGGGGAGATGCGCTTGCCGTGGACTATTCTTCCCTTTCTCCCGTTCCAACGAAGGTTGTAGCAAACATCCCATACAACATTACCACTCCCCTGCTCTGGAGGCTCCTGGAGCAACTCCCGGAGGCCGGGACGGGCTATTTCCTCCTTATGGTACAGAAAGAGGCGGCAGAGAGGATTACAGCCCCTCCAGGAACAAAGGAACGCTACCCCCTTGGGATAACGCTCGAGCTTATGGGAAAGGCGCGAAGTGTTCGGACCGTCCATCCTCAGTCTTTCCGTCCGGTTCCTGCTGTTGAATCATCGCTTCTTGAAATCCGTCTTTCCGGAATGCATGCGACTCTCCCGAAGGATAGCCTCTGGAGGAATCTCCTCCGTTCCAGTTTTGCTCAAAGGCGTAAGAAGCTCTCGAACAATCTGCGCGGTTTTTATCCTTCAGTTAGCTGGAGCGAGGCTTTTGAACGTACGGAGATACATGAAAATGCACGGGCCGAGGAACTGACGGGAGAACAGTGGTTGGCGTTATGGTTTTTTTTAAAGACCTTTGAAAAAAAGAGCCTCTCCCCGGAGTAAGCGGGAAGAGGCAAAAAAGGAAGGAAAGAGGCCTACTCTACCTTGTCCTTCAAAGCTTTGCCGGGCCGGAAAACAGGAATCTTCTTCGCGGGGATCTTGATAACTTTCTTCGGATCCTGGGGATTACGTCCTTCACGAGCCGCTCTTTCCCGGACCTCAAACGTACCGAAACCAACGAGCTGAATCTTCTCGCCCTTTTCAAGAGCGGCTTCGATCGCCTCAAAAACCGCTCCTACCGCCGCGCCGGACTCCTTTTTGTTCAAGCCGGTCGCCTTCGCTACTTCTGTGATGAGTTCTGCCTTGGTCACCGTATACAGCCTCCTCCAAATATGATATGAATCTGAAACTGACTCCGAACCTGGTTCGTTTTGATAAAGCCTTGCGGTATCCGAACCTATCAGTTCTTTATTATTACCAGCAACTGCAATTCCGGTCAAGCGGAATCTTCATTTTTCCTCTTTTCCACGCCAAAAAATGCGAATTGGTGTGCCAGAAAAGTCCTCCAGACCTCTCAAGGCCTTCTCCATATGGTTCTCAAAGGCCGGAGAGGCTAGGTCCGGATGGTTAACGAAGAAGATAAATGTAGGAGGTTCTACGCCGGATTGCGTGCAGTAATAAATCTTGAACGGCCGTCCTTTTTGGTCGGTGGGAAGCGTATCGAACGCAAGAATGTCCCGTACAAGACGGTTCAATTGAGTGGTACCGATTCTTCTGTTTCTGTTCTCTGCGACATGAAGAATCTGTTCGCTTATTCTGTGCATCCCTCTTCCAGTTAATGCGGAAATGAATGCAAACGGAGCGTACTGTAGAAAGACCATTTCATCGCGGAATTTTTTTCTCATTGAATCCCCGAGTTTTTCGTTATTCCCCAGCAGATCCCATTTGTTGAGCAGAAGTACGATCCCTTTACCGCGTTCGACGACCAGAGCTGCGAGTTTTTTGTCCTGATCGGTAAAAGGTTCTTCGGCGTCGAGAACAAGTAAAGCGACATCGCAGCGATCAATCGCTTGCAGGGTTCTGACAAACGAGTAGTATTCAATGTCGTTCTCCACTCTGCTTTTTCTGCGGAGTCCGGCAGTATCGATGAAGTTGAAAACAGTTCCGTTGATGGTAACGAGCGTATCTAAAGCGTCGCGAGTCGTGCCGGGGATATTGCTCACCAACGCCCGCTCTTCTCCGGCCAAACTATTCAGTATGCTTGATTTGCCAACATTTGGACGACCGACAATCGCAACGCGGATTTCTCCGGTTTCCGAAGGCTGCTCCTTTTCGGGGGGCAGTTTTGAAACGATAAGATCCTGAAGATCATAGATATACCGTTTGTGCTCGGCGCTAATACCTATGACCTCTTCGAAGCCGAGAGTGTAGGCCTGAAAGACGTCGTCCTCATGAACGCCGTCGTCGATCTTGTTAGCAACGACGATGACTGGTTTTCCTGATTTCCGAAGCATGTCCGCCACGTCCTCGTCCATCCAGACGGGTCCTTCCCTACCGTCTATGACGAAGAGTACAAGGTCGCTCTCTTCGATTGCCAGCTTCACCTGCACGCGCATTCCTTCTACGAACTCATTCTCGTCCCGCGCAAGAAATCCACCGGTATCAACGACGAAAAACTTTCTGTCGCGCCATTCCGCCTCTCCGTAAAGCCTGTCTCTTGTTACTCCGGGCATATCGTCCACGATTGCCTCTCGTCTTCCTAGAAGGCGATTGAACAGCGACGATTTGCCAACATTCGGTCTTCCAATTATTGATACTACTGGCATTGCCTCTTCCTCCCCGATAAAGCTCAATCAATCCAGACGGTAACTTCAGGAAAACCATTTCTGGAACAGCCTATGGAAAAAAACGGAGCGATGATATCTTGAACATCCGATACCGAGCACACAGTCACCCAAAAATGAAGCGGAGGGTCGCCCGGATCCATCGGAAAGAGTCCCCGCTCCTCCATCCGTGATATCATATCGGACTTTTGCTGAAGCGATGAAGTCTTTATTTCCAGGAGATAGGAGTACGGAGGAAGGCCCAGCTCTTTTCGTTCCTCGAGCTCATGGTTCCAAAACGCTTTCCATCCCTGCACAACGCCCTTTTGCCAGCCCGCTCCCGGCCTTCTGCTTTGTAAAAGAACGACTCTTTCCGAATGGTTCATTCCCCGCCATAAGGACTCCCAGACCATTGAAAAAACAGTAAATTTCGCCTGGTAGGCGATGCTGCGCACTTCAGCGTCAACATCAATCCACCCTGCGAAGCCGGTATTGACTATATCACATAAAGCCAGCGCCGCACGTGTTCCTACAACAATACCTCCGGAGGAGAGGCGACCAGCGAGAGAACGTACAGCGCCTTTCCCGGCGGTTTTAAAATCCTCCAGAAAAAGTGTAGGCTGATCTGCGGATTCCAAACTCTTCGCAACCGGAAAAAGAGCTTCCAGTCCCGGCCTTTTTCCGATAAGAAAGTGCCCTCTGCACACAGGACACACCTGAGGAATGGAACGAAGAGATGCGCAGGCAGGGCAGCGCAGACGATCGTTTTTTTCTTCCCAGACCATTGCCGTTCCGCATTTGGGACAACGTGCGGCATTTCCGCAGTCTTCACATGCGATTTCTCCAGCGTATCCTTTCCTGTCAAGAAGCCAGAGCGCCGTCTTCCCTGATGCAAGACACCTTTTCGTCTCCGAGAGGAGCGTATGTGTCAACGGCAAAGAGTCCCCCACTCCCTGAACAGAGGAAGCAAAAGCCTCCCGAAGGTCGACGATCCTGACATTATTCCGTGCCGGGCGTTCGTTAGACTGCGGTTTCCCGCGCAGAAAAATACGGGAAGAGGGGACCCGCCCCGAGAGTACAAGCAAGGCGGACTCCAGCCTGGCTCTTTTGCCGGCAAGAGTCCGTGCATTAACGAACGGTTTTTTATAGGAGCGATATGCTCCGCTGCTTTCCTCATCAACAATAATGGTTTCAATCTGTTGTAAAGGGGCAAAAACTGCGCCGGGCCCCCCGATGATTCCTCTCGGTATATTATTGCGCGCTTGAATCCATGCCGCAATGAGTTTCTTCCCTCCCTGGGACGGCCAGAGAATGGTCTCTTTCTTTTGAGACTCGGAAAGCTGCTTCCAAAACGCGGAGGCAAGTCCCTGCTCAGGGAAAAGAACAAGAAAACGCTCGCTTCTTTCCAGAAGAGAGAGGAATTTGTTACAACGCTCTTGGAAACTACACGCATAAAAAAACAACTCTTCCTGAGCCTTGGTCTCCATCCGAGGCAATGGAAGAGGTACGGGAGTGGCATCCGAGGGTGAAAGGAAAGCGGACGGAATTCCGATACGAAGCAGTTCTCCACTTCCGCAAAGAAACACTCTTCCTCCCCAGTCAAAAAGCTCCCATAAAGGCGGTGGGAAAAAAGAAACGTCGTCAATAATCCTCTTTATGCGCCGAATCGAGAACGCGCCGTCTCCCTCCTGAACAGCGTTGCTGAGGCGCTGCACAAAACCGATACGCTCTCCACGTCCTAAAGGAACGACGACTCGTGCGCCGAGCGGGACGTTCAACTCTGTCGTATACGTCAGACTGTTCCACCATGGGCCTGGAACGAGAACGTCATAATATGGCATGGAGGCGCCTCTTCTTCACGATAACTGTTTGTCTGCGAGAACGGTATTCCAGATCTCTTCGGCTACGTCTTCCTTGGTCCCTGCAAACTCCGATACAGAGCCGTCGGCACTCAGTATGCGGACAGTGTTGGTATCTGCACCGAAGCCTGCTGCAGGGGCTGTTATATCGTTTGCGACAATGAAGTCTAAATTTTTCTTTCGTATCTTTTCGGAGGCATTTTTCTGAAGGTCATGGCTTTCGGCAGCAAACCCAATGAGCACCTGCCCCGGTCTTTTTCGTTCACCGAGGGCGGCGGCGATGTCGGTATTCTGGATGAGATCTATCCGAAGCGTATCCGACCCGCTTCGTTTTATCTTTTCTCCTGCATAGGAAGCGGGGCGATAGTCCCCTACCGCAGCTGCTTTTACAATGTACTCCATTTCCCCGGAGCGTGAGAGGACAGCCTCTTTCATCTCTTCAGCGGAAACGACGCGAACTACCTCGAATCCCGAAAGATTGGTCAAGGAGACCGGACCAAGCACAAGGGTGACGGAAGCTCCTCTGTACCAGGCAGCCCGGGCCACGGCGACCCCCATCTTTCCGGTGCTCGGATTACTGAGAAAACGCACCGGATCAAGGAACTCCCAGGTTGGTCCGGCAGTGACAAGGACATTTTTCCTTTGAAGCTCTTTCTTGGGACAGGCTACACGCCACATTTCCTCAAGAAGTACATCCGGGGAGGGAAGGCGGCCTTTCCCTTCATAACCGCACGCCAAGTCTCCGGAGTCGGGATCGACAACCGCATACCCCCTGTTCTTTAGAGTTCGGATGTTTTCCGCCGTGGCAGGATTGGAGAGCATATTCACGTTCATCGCCGGACAGAGAAGCACCTGCGCCCGAGTCGCGAGAAGAAGAGAACCGAGTAGCTCTTTACCTCTTCCTTGAACTGTATTTGCAAGCGTTTCCGCCGTACAAGGAGCGACCACCACAACGTCCGCCCAATCCGCCAGCGAAATGTGAGGAATCCTCCACCCGTATTCATCCGACAAAAAATCACGCTGACGCCAGATTCTTCTTCCCGCGAGGGTTGAAAGCACCATTGGACTGACGAACTTTTCTCCGTCCTCGGTCAACACAACTTCGACCTCGCACCCGGACTTCACAAAGGTTCGTACAAGCTCCGGGGCTTTGTAAGCGGCGATTCCGCCCGTTATGCCGAGGACGATTTTTACTTTATTCTTCCACGTGGGCATCTGAGACAAAGGCAACGGGAGCTTCTTCGCTTTCCCGCTCATCTGATGAAAGGCGCACTAGGCCAAGATCAAAATCCCGCAGAGCTGTCGAGATGAACTTCTCGTTGTCCTCTTCAAGCGTTCGACCTTTCTGCTCGCTGAGCGAGCGCGCTCTTGCCGCTACTGCTGCCGTGAGGATATACTTGTTATCCAGACCCTGCTTTTCTGCGAGAGAATCCAAATCATAAAATTTCATCTTCGCGCCTCCCTGTTCTTTCTCTGTTCAAGGATGATACCTTCGAGTTCTTCTGCGGCCCTCTCAATATCATCGTTAATTATCACATAATCATATAACGGCGCCTTTTCCATTTCCCATCGAGCATTTCGAAGGCGAATTTGTAAACGTTCCTCTGATTCCGTTCCTCTGTCACGAAGACGCTGTTCAAGCTCTTCAAACGAGGGTGGCGCGACGAACAGCAGGATACTTCCGGGCATCTTCTCCCTGACCTGCAAAGCCCCCTGAACGTCGATTTCCAAGAGGATGTCGCTTCCTGAATTCAGCACACGCACCGCATCTTCGCGCAAAGTACCGTATAAGTGGCCGTGGACATCCGCATTTTCAAGAAATTCGCCTCTCTCAAGACGTGAGTGGAACTCATCCGCAGAAATAAAATGATAGTCGATTCCTTCGCGCTCACCTTCGCGCGGCTCGCGGGTAGTGCACGAAATCGAGAAGGTGATACCGGGCACCTTCTCGAACATTTTTTTCCGGAGTGTTCCTTTCCCTGCCCCGCTAGGACCTGAGAGGACAAAAAGACTACCCGTCGTTCGTTTTTTCATCTTCAGCCTCTTCTTCGTATCGATTGACTATCGTCTCTGGCTGAATCGCAGAGAGGACGACATGATTGCTGTCTGTAATCAAAACTGCCCGTGTCTTTCGGCCTTGCGTCGCGTCAATCAGGCGACCGTCCTCTCTTGCCTCTTCCTTCAGGCGCTTTATAGGAGCGGAGGACGGATGCACAATAGCGACGATACGTTCAGCGACAAGCATATTGCCAAAACCAATGTGAACGAGCCTTCCGGTCATATTCTTATCACTCCACGTTTTGTACTTGTTCTCTGATCTTTTCAAGGAGCGACTTCGCTTCAACGACCATCCACCGGAGTTCAGCGTCGGAAATCTTCGACCCCATGGTGTTAATTTCCCGGTTCATCTCTTGAAGAAGAAAATCGAGTTTGCGCCCTTCCGATGATTTTCCGTTGAGCACGGCAGCAAACTGTTTCAGGTGGCTTCGTGAACGAACAAACTCCTCGGCAATATCCCACTTGTCGGAGAGAATAACTACTTCCTGAGCAACCCGGTTCTGGTCAACCTCTATCGACATGGCTTCCAGAAGGTTCGTAATTCTTGATCGCATATCCTCGATAGCCTGATCTCGCTTGGGGTCCCATGCTTTCTCCAAAGAATTGAGGAGGGATTCAAACGCGTTGAGGTACTCTTCAATGGCGTGCAAGAGATTTGTTCCCTCCGTACTTCGCATCGCTTGAAGATGTTCTATGGCTTGTTCCAACAGAGACTCAAGCGCTGCGTTCAGTTCATCTTCGATGCCTGCGAGAACGGAAGGAGATTCAAAAACGCCGGGCAGCGATAAAAGCGACGCAAGAGGAAGAGTTTCTCCAGTTCCGAGACGTTCGGCCAACTCCGCAAGCTGTGTATGATAATTCGAAAGCACAGTTGCGTCAAGTGTGGCGGTTCGAAACTGCGGAGCCCAGTGCAATTCCACAGAACAACGAATTTTACCTCTGCCAACGCCTTGTCTCAGTCTTCCTGTGATCAAAGGCTCCAATGACGCCATCTCCCGAGGCAGACGAGGTGAAATTTCCTGATATCTATGATTTACCGAGGAGAGTTCCACGGTGAGCGTTCCCCATTCAAAAGCGCGGGTTTCCCGCGTAAATCCGGTCATGCTGCGTATCATATTTGGGAGACCTCCATTTTTTCAAGAAAAAGATCCATTGAATCGAGTAGTTCATGTAATCCTCGCTTTTCAAGGACGCTTGTCGCGATTGACTGCGAGTGTTCAATGCCTAAGCGAGCCGTTGTCGCGTCCAAATATTCTGGTGATGTCAGGTCGATCTTGTTCAAGACGAAAAGACGAGGAATTTCCCCTGCGCCTATTTCGTGCAAGGTATGCTCTACCACGTCCCGGATTTCTTGAACGTCGGTTGTAGAGATATCGAGAACAACTATGAGAAATGTAGATGCGACTATCTCTTCGAGAGTCGTACGGAACGCTGTTACCAGACCGGGAGGAAGATCTCGTATAAACCCGACCGTATCGGACAGAAGAACTGTCCTCCCGGAGGGGAGATCAACCCTGCGCATGAACGTATCCAGTGTTGAGAAAAGCCTGTTTTCCGCGATAAGCGATGTGTCGCCGCTTAATGCTCTCAGGATCGAAGATTTTCCGCTGTTTGTATAACCGACCAAAGAAACAACCGGTACATCCATCTTCCTGCGGCGATCTCTTTGGAGCGCCCTCTTGTGTTTCATCGCCTCAAGTTTTCTGCCGATATCCCGGACTCTTCGTTCAAGTTTCCGACGATGTCTTTCAAATTCGGTTTCACCCGGACCGCGTGTTCCGATACCTCCTCCAAGGCGCGACATCTGTGCTCCCAACCCTTTGAGATGAGGAATTTCGTATCTGCACAACGCCATCTCGACCTGCAGCTTTGCTTCGGACGTCCTCGCGCGCTTTTCGAATATCTTCATGATGACAAAAGGACGGTCCCAGACTTCCAGGCCAATTGTATGCTGCAGATTACTCTTCTGTCCCGGGTTGAGGCTTTCGTTACAAACAACGAGGTCAGCCCCCGCAGCTTTACAAAAAAGAGCGATTTCGTCGACTTTCCCCTTGCCAAGAAGAAACGCTGAATCCGGTCGTTCGCGGCGCTGTATTACAGTCCCTGCCGTTTGGATTCCAAGATTTTCAAGAAGAAGCGTCAGTTCGTCGAGGAGGACTGTCGGAGCAAACTCCTGCTTTGGAAGTTCAATCGCCGCAAGGATTGCTTTTCTCATGAATTGTTCCTGGATTTGCCAGGCAGATCAGCAGTGCTCAAAGAGATGAAAACCTCGTTAAGATCCTTGAGCAACATCTCTCTTCCTTCTTTCCCGAAAGGGATGTATTTCACCGAATCAATGGTATCCCCAAAGACAATCGAAAGATGAAGAGGTTTTACCCAGCGGCTTCCGGGGGGCATTGCCTCGAAAGTACCGGAGATGAAAGAGGGAATGATCGGCGCTCCGGATTTTAACGCAATGAGCGCCACCCCTCCTTCGAGAGGCTGAAGTTCCCCGTTTAGAGAACGGCTTCCCTCCGGAAAGATCAATACGTTCTCTCCGCTTTCCAGGAGTTTCAGGAAAGTGCGGAGGGCTGTCCCTGCGCTCTGGCTGTCGCTCTTTCGTACGGGTATGGAGCCAAGCGCCCTGACCATATTGCCGAATATGAACGGTTTGAAGAGCTCTTCCTTCGCAAGATAGCGAAGACGCCGCGGGAATACAGCGCCCATGATTACGGGATCCAGATTGCTCGCATGATTGGCGACAACAATGACGTTGCGTTGAGGGAGTGAAGACGTCCATCTGATGGACAAACGGTTGTAGATCTTCAAGGCAATGAAGAAAAACCATTTGACAAAAAAATAGAAAACGCGGTTCCAATACGTCATCATCCGGTCACGCTCCTTTTCGTTTTGAGATGATCGAAGCGAGCGCCGCTACGGCTTCTTCGATAGAAAGAGCGTCAGTATTCACTTCGATAGCTCCTTCCGCTTTCCGAAGCGGCGCGGTTGAACGCTCGCTGTCGACTCTGTCGCGTTCGCGAATTGTTTGCAGCACTTCCTCATAGGTCACATCTTCGCCTCGTTCACGTAGTTCAAGAAGGCGACGCTTCGCACGCACTTCGTCGGAAGCCGTGAGGAAAATCTTGACGTCGGCGTCAGGGAAGACCACAGTACCCATATCCCGGCCGTCGGCGACGAGAGAGCCGTGTTTTCCCTGTTCACGTTGAATCGAGAGGAGGCGTTTCCGAACTGAGGGAAGGGCGGCATAAGAAGATACGATGGAATCAACAAGAGGAGAACGAATTTCTTTCCCCACTTCTTTTCCGTTGAGCAAAAGACCGTTTTCAAGAATTTCCACGGAGATACCGGCGATTGCCGCTTCCATTCCGGGGCCCTCTTCCGGCGAGACTTGACTCGAGTAAAGAGAAAACGCAAGAGCCCTGTAGAGCGCGCCCGTGTCGAGATAGCGCATACGAAGAAGGTTCGCAACCTTTCGTGCAAGGGTGCTTTTCCCTGCTCCCGCCGGGCCGTCAATGGCCGCGACGAAAGAGACGCAATTCATTGAAAAGCTTCCTCCATCTCCGATAACTCCGCCTCGGCCTGAGCTACGAAATCCACGAGATCCGACATGAGCATTTCGTAATCGGAAATACCAAGACGCTCCAGCACTTCAGGATAGAGATAGTTCTGGAGACCGTCGGCTCCAATACCAACTCCGAGCATCAAGCAGAGGGAATTCGCAAGATGCACTACATCCACGAGATTCTGATGTTTGGGTTCAGCCAGGTTGTTGGGAGAGTGATGATGGGCGACTGCATATTTATACGGTTCCGGCAATCCCCACTTTTCCACAAGCATGGCCCCCACCATCGCATGATCGAAGCCAAGCACCTGTATTTCAGCCTCAAGAAATGGAATCTGCTGTTCCTCGACCATTTTGACGATGATGCCGTATCCGAAGCGAACGTAGTCGTTCAAAACAACTTTCCCGATATCGTGCAAAAGGCCGCCGACGTAGGCTTCTTCGGGAAGACCTTTTTTTGTGAGTTGAGCTATATAGCGGGATGAATAGGCGACGGTCAGGGAGTGACGCCACAGCATACCCCGGTCCAGCGCGTAGCCTGCGAGCGGTTTGTCCATTACAGAATACACCGAAGCGGCGAGGACAATACTGCTGATGTTTTTGTACCCGAGGAGCGCAATAGCCTCGGCGACGCTGGAAATATCACGTGAAATGCCGTATGCCGCGGAATTGGCAAGTTTCAACGTCCGAATCACCAAGCCCTCATCCCTCGAAAGACTCGCAGCGACATCATGAGCGCTGCTGTCGGGATCATTCAGCTTTCGCAAAGTTTCCACCACGAACTGCGGGAATGACCGAATTTCTTTTATCTTACCGAGAATGCGCGTCTTGATCAGTTCTCGGGACCGTTCGTCAATTCCTTCCATCTTCCGCCCTCCTCCATACCATCAGACAACCCCTCCGGATCGGATCGCATTCCACAGAGATCCTCGGGACATCTCGATAAACTGCCCCTGCTGCAGATTTTTCAACTCCATTTTACCAATTCTTTTCCGAACTAGCACGACAACATCGCAACCAATTTCGGCGGCCATACGACGAACTTCGCGTTTTACCCCTTCGGCGAGTACAACGGAAACCCAACAACCGGCTGGTTCCTTGTCAAGCAAAAAAACGTTGACCGGCTTGATCAAGCGCCCGTCAAGAAGAGATCCCGCCATCCATTTCCGTACTTCTTTCCGTGTAATGGCATGATCAAGCATCGCTTCGTACTCCCTAAGAATCCTCTTCGAAGGGTGCAATATTTCTTGAGCAAATACCCCGTCGTTGGTCAGAATCAACAGCCCCTGGCTTTCCCTGTCAAGACGTCCAACAGGAAAAAGCCGAACCGTCTGGAATTCCGGAGGGAGCAATCCAAGCACCGTCGGATCATACCCATCCTCTACGGCGCACACAACTCCATCCGGTTTGTTCATAACGAGGTATCGATGTTCTTGGGGCTGAACAGTCTGTCCGTCAACGCTCACATCCATGTCATTTTCGACGCGATATCCTGGCAGAAGGACGACCTTGCCGTTGATACGGACGCGTCCGGAAGCGATGACATCCTCCACTTTCCGTCGGGCGCCTATACCGCACATCGCAAGGAATCTGTTCAGTCGCGTCCCGTTTTCCACGGCGTACTCCTCCTCCGCTCAAAGAGCTTTATAAAATCTTCAGGGGAAATCACCCGTTCGTGCGTTCCTCCTCGTCCACGGGAACAAAATGCGGTTCGTCAACCGGCGCAAGTTCGTCGAGTTCCTCCAAAGTGGGAAGTTCCGAGATTGAAAGAACGCCGAATGTTTCTAAAAAACGATCCGTTGTGCGATACAGGAGGGGCGAACCAGTCGCCTTTCTTCGTCCCGCTATCCGGATAAGCGCGTGCGAGAGAAGCGTTTCGATCACTCTTTCGCACCGAACACCTCTTAGTTCCTCGATCTCGCTGCGCGTTACCGGTTGATTATATGCGATGACCGCCAATGTCTCCACTGCCGCTTTGCTGAGACGTATCTTCTGTGCGATCGCTGTCTCGCGGAAGGCTCCCACAATTTCCGATACATCCTCCGCCGTCGCCATCCGCCACCCTCCTGCGGACTCGATTACGGTAATGCCGTGTCCATGGCGCAGGAGATACGAACGAAGATCCTCCAGCTCTGATTTTACTGCGGAAGGAGAAAGCGAAAGCAGCGTAGCCATCTCATTTACAGAAACGGGAGAAGGCGCCGCGAAGAGGATTGCTTCGATTATCTTCGCAGTACTTGAAAGCGTCTCAAAGCGGGGTAATGACGATGTCATCGAAAAGCTCCTCCTGCAGTATCCGGATTCGTCCCATCCTGCTCATTTCAAGGAGAGCGAGAAGAGTCACAACAAAATTCGCCATCGCTCGGTTTTCGCGGAGAAGGAATGAGAGACGAAGAGAACCGTCTGAGTTCAGTTCAGAAAGAATCTCTGAAATCTTGCGTTCAATTTGTTCCTCTTCCGGTAGGGACGACGGAACGCCGCTCCAATCGTCCTCATTCTCGAAAATGTATGGCGCTGCATTTTTTGTCCGTCGTTTTAAATCTCTCAAGCTCCACCAAAGACGGCATAGAGCAAACAGGTCGCCAAGGTCAAAAGACGGTTCATCGTCCTCTTCCTCGGGGGCGCTGCGGAAGAAAAAACGGTCGCGTTCCTCTTTGAGAATTGCAAGATCCCGTGCAGCCGACCGATAGGGACGATACCTCGATAGTTTTTCGAGGACATCTTCACCGGGATCGTTCTCGGGTTCTTCGCTTTCGTACAGTGATTCGCGTCCTGGCAGAAGGGCGCGAATCTTGTTGAGAACAAGAGAAGCTGCCATAAACAAAAACTCCGAAACTACGGAAACGGAGACCTTGTTCGTGTTGGCCAGGTAGGCGCCGTAAATGCGGACGACCTGACCGACGGAGATACTGGCGGCTTCCAGCTCTCTGCTTTCAACGAGCCAGCAGAGTAAATCAAAGGGACCGGAAAAACCGTCGATCTCCGCCTGGAACTCTGCGAGTTCTCCCAGGCGCTCCTCCACTCCTAGCCTCTCTTGAAAAAGCCGATTGCGTTGATCACTTCGTCAATCGTACGGCGGGCAACCTCTCCGGCTTTTTCCGCACCCTCGCGAAGAATATCGGAAAGTAGATCGGGCGACTTCTCATAAAACGTCCGCCGTTCCTGAATCGGTCCCATAACTCTTTCAACGTGCGCCTGCAGCTTCTTCTTGCAGTCCACGCAGCCAATTCCGGCTGACCTGCATCCGGAAGCAATCTCATTTTTTTCATCTTCGTTGTTGTTGAAGACTTTATGGATATCCCACACGGGGCACTTCTCAGGATCACCGGGGTCGGTGCGCCGTTCTCTCGCAGGATCTGTGATCATCGGACGAATCTTGTTCCACATCTCTGAAGGCGTATCGGCAATGTTGATGGCGTTCCCGTAGGATTTGCTCATCTTTCGTCCGTCCGTTCCGGGAACCTTTGGCGTCGGGGTCAACATGATTTGCGGTTCAGGAAGGATATTGCCGAAAAAGGAGTTGAATCTCCGGGCCATCTCCCGCGTAATTTCCAGATGCGCGCTCTGATCTTCTCCGACTGGTACTATTTCCGCTTTGTACAGGAGAATATCCGCCGCCATGAGGACAGGATACCCTAAGAAAGCATAGTTGCTCAGATCCTTATTTTGGATATTGAGAATCTGCTCCTTATACGTCGGGCATCTCTGGAGCCATCCGAGCGGCGTTACCATTGAAAGAGCAAGATGAAGCTCTGCATGCTGGGGAATATGCGACTGGACAAAAATTACGCACTTTTCAGGATCGAGCCCGGATGCAAGCCAGTCGAGCAAAACCTCTTTGCAGTTCTCCGCTATCATAGAGCTGTCCGCGTACTCGGACATGAGGGCATGCCAGTCGACGATGGAGTAAAAACATTTATAGTTCTCCTGAAGCTTTACCCAATTCGTCAACGCTCCTGCAAGATGCCCGAGATGGAGCTTTCCTGTAGGTCTCATTCCACTGAAAACACGCTGTGCCATAATCAAACCACCTCGAATGGAAGTATCCTCTGCGTGCAAGGTTTATCAAGAATCATCATGATTCGGTACTCAGTCTTCAGCACCAAAAGAACTATATCATACAAAATGCAGGCTGTGAAACATCCAGGATTTTTGCCTTTTCGCCCGTTGCTTTTGAAACTGTCTCCGCGAGCGCTGTGAGAGAAAAACGCTCCATTTCTCCGTGATCGGCAATGAAAAGAGAGACTCCTTTGTCAAGAGCGTCAAGACGCTCATGGTATTTCATATCCGCTGTGAAATACGCTTCAGCGCCGCATGCGAACGCCTCCGGCAAGAACGTTCCGCCGGAGCCTCCGCACAGAGCCAGCGTCGACACGCTTGTTTTCATATCGCCATGGAGTTCAAGCCTGGAGAGATGCAGCGAATCCCGTATTGCAGCTCCGCACTCCAGCAAGTTCAGAGGTCGTGGAAACTTTCCGGCTGCCCCGCTCCCCCAGGCGCCCGTTGTTGAAGGAAGAAGCGGCCGGACTTCCTGCAGAGAGAGAACCTCTGCAATAGCGGCATTCACTCCGCCGGGAGCAACATCCCAGTTCGTGTGAAGCGAAAATACCGTCAAGCCGTGGCGTATGGCGAAAGCGATCTGCGCGCCGGGTCCCTCTGCGCAGTCTATCCGTTTCAGCGGGTGAAAGATGAGCGGGTGGTGTGTGATCAACACGGAGCAAGAGTGATCGAGCGCCGCCTTCATGGCATCGATCGACGGATCAAGAGCAACGGCCGTGCCGCGAACGAGGGTCGAACGGTCTCCCAGGAGAAGACCGACATTGTCCCATCCTTCAGCCCATATGAAAGGAATCGCTTCGTCTAGCCTGCGTTCAAGTTCTCCAACGATCATAGAGCATCACCTTCCAGAAAAATAAAAAAACCGTTTCCCCGGAAGGAAACGGCAATGTACGTGGTGGGCCTACCTGGACTCGAACCAGGAACCTTCCGGTTATGAGCCGGTGGCTCTAACCACTTGAGCTATAGGCCCTTCATGAAGCGTTGCTCATTATACGCCCGAGGAACAAGAAAAAGCAAGCGCATACCGCTTTTTCGAAAAAGTGGGCCTTGTCACTCCTCTACGGTAATACACCCAACCGGACAGCTGTCGGCGGCTTCTTTTGCACACTCGCCGCCTTCCGGCCGTATTACCTTGGACACGCCTGCATCATCGTCCATGGAAAATACCTCCGGACACACCTGCGCACACACGCCGCATCCAATACATTCGTCTTTCTCAATGGAAACACGCATGGAAGATGTGGTCACCTCCTTCCGTCTACGGGATTGTATATCAGCGGAAAGATATCGTCAAATCCCTTACTCTTCCCACAAGGAAACTTTCGGCTGTCTCTTCTCAACGCCGTCAAGCCTGAGGAGCGCCTTGTACGAAGAGACCGCTTTTTCCTCAGGGTCGGAAGAGACGATGAATATTCCAGTCCCTGCTACTTCGGCGCCGAATTCCTTTGCGACGAGGAGCATCCCGGCCGCAGTGCTTCCGCCGCGCATAAAGTCGTCGACAATGAGCACTCTCTTCCCGCGGGTTAATTGTTTCGTTCCCATGTACATAGCCTTGACCTCGCCGTTCTTTGTCGGGTAGTGAACTGTCACCGCCGACCCGTCGCTTGCCCTGTTACGAAACCGGCAGACCGCAAGCGGGATGCCCATCGCATGGGCAGTAAAAATAGCGAGCGGAATGCCCTTTACTTCGGATGTCATGACAATGTCCGGACGAGTTTCACTGAAGAGCGAGGCCATCGCATAGCCAAGACGAAGAGCGTAGTGCGGATTAAAGAGTATATCGCTGTAATACACAAGCCCGCCGGGCAGGAAACGATCCTCGCTGTTCAACAGATTAATGAGGTCGTTCAGGAGCGTATCCTTGATTTCGGGAGCTATGCGCGGTACAAATGAAGCTCCTCCGGTTCTCCCCCTGTCGACGATAATGCCGCCCAGGCCTTCCCTTGAAAAAGCCTCGTCAATTATCGCGACGTCATCGCTGATGACAGTCTTTGAGACAAGAAAATCCTCGGCCAGAGATGTCAGCGAGAGCTGTCTCGAAGGGCATGTGAGAAATCGTGCCGAAGTACGGATCAATCGTTCGGTTCGTTGTCCTTTCATTCATCATCACTCCACAAATAAGATTTTGCGTATCCATTGCATATGCCTGCAGCTCCGAATCATTCGCGAAAAACCGTCATTTTGATGAAACAGCCCGAAAGCCGAGCTGCCGCTTCCTGTGATACCCCATCCAAGCGATCCGCTTTCCCGGAATGCGCTAAAAACGTCGGCGTATTCCGGGTGCTCTTTCAGAAGAACTGTGCAGAAATCATTCGGCAGAAGCCCGCAAAACGTTTTATCATGCAATTTTGAGAGAATACCATTCCTCTCATCTTCGGCTTCCTCCTCGTTCATGGGGAAAAAACCGCCGTATTCGGCTGTGAGAAGAGAAAAGGCTCTTGCCGTCGACATACTCCATGAGGGAATGACAACGACTACGTGAAAGGGCGGCATAATCCCGGAGAGAGGTTCCACACGTTCACCTCTGCCTCCGACGAAAGCCCATTTCTCTGCGTTCAAAAAAAACGGAACGTCGGACCCAATCTCTTCGCCTCGAATTCCTTCATTCTCTTCACGCTGAGAGTTCAGCCAAGAAATCAGAGCTGCGGCGTTTCCGCTTCCCCCGCCGAGGCCGCTCCCAGGGGGTATGACCTTATGAAGCCGTATGCGCAGAGGATCCACTCCTCTTTTTTTTCGCGCCGCAGAAAGAACTTCTTCAAGGATGTTTCTTCCGCGAATCATTTCTCCTGTTACGGAGATTATGTCCTTTACATTATGACCATAATCAGGTTCAATTGTCAATGATTCAATTGCGGGAAGCGCATAAAAAAGAGAACGAAGTTCATGATAACCGTCATCACGTTTTCTGGTGACTCGAAGCGTGATGTTCACCTTCGCCGCGGATTGCAGACAGTGAATCAAAAGGAGCAGCTCCTTCCTTGAATAATTAACAAAAAGTATGCCCCTCCACGGGCGACGTGGCGGGGCATACTTTTAACATAAGCAGCAGAGACTTAATTTCTGTTTCCGGACAAGAGCTCCAACTCGACTTCGCGAGTCAAAAGCTCCGCATAACTGAAGGAAACCTTGCTGTCCTGCGATTCGACGTAAAGAGTAAAGAGATTCGGATAGGTTTCGAGAATGACGCCTTGACGTTCCTCGACTTTGCGACGTCCTTTGGCTGTCCGGTAACGAACCGTCAGTCCCTTGTACAATGCCACTTGTTCTCGGATCGATCGAATTGTTCCTGCCATACAGGTCACTCCCAGCAACTCATCATTACAAGAATGTTATCACAAATACTGAAAAATATCAAATATCATCAGGCCCGATTGTGACGGGACTGCAAGCCTTCTCCTGTATGGACTATTTGCCTTTTCTCCGGCGAATTCCGTAGAGCGTCACACGAGAAAAGTCGCTTGGCGGCATGTCGTTCGCAGCCGGTACCGTCCTCTCCGGGTGGCGTTCCGTATTTCATCCTTCAGACGGTTTCTCTCCTTCGCGGGAGTTTTGAGGGAAGTAAAACCCGGACTTCTCCCGCTCTCCTCGTGTACCCCTTCGCATCGATATACTCCAGCAGGGGAAGGATGAACTTTCTGGAGCTGTTCGTCAGATCCCGAACCCTTGCAAGCGTGATGCCTTCTTTTTCCTTAATGAGAAGTTCGAGCAGCTTCTCTTCTATTTCGAACGAGAGAAGGAAGCCCGAAACGATGGCTATCTTGCCTGTTTCTCGCATTCCTTTGAGGAGCGAGGAAAAACGTTTTTCGTCCATGCCAAGAGCCTGAGGCGCCTCTTCAAGAAGCGGAGGCTGGAATCCACGCTCCCTGCAGAGCGCAAGAAGCGATTCCGAGTCTTTGGAAAAGCGTTCATCGTCACGGGGAGTAAAAGCGCTCAAGCGAATAAACCCCTCCTCCATGACCAGTGTTCCGCCTTCAACAAGGAAATCGATAAAAGAGCGCGCCGTACGCGTATCAAACTCCTTGAGCACGCTGAGAACGACCTCGTCGAGCAGAGCGCCTTTCTGCGAGGGGTGCGATTGGTGGAATGTCTGTAAGAAAACGGAAATTTCCGAGGAGAGACGAGCGACGCTTCGCCCCGAGAGAAAGAACTTTCTCTCTCCCTGGAGAAAAATCGGGTGCTCATCCACTGGATGCTGTCCCGTTGATTCGGAAGACGTCTGTTTGGATGTCTGGCCGTCTGCGGGACGAAGCTTTGAACCGATACGGACTACCTCTTCCGGGGTTTCTTGAAGCAACCGGACCGCGTCGGCAAGATGGAGTATGCCTGCCGAGTCGATCAGAATTGCAAGGCGTTCAGCGGGGGTCGCAGCGTGCATAAGCGACTTGATTCGTTTGATACAGGCGGCACGTGCATTTCTCCCCCTTGGTTTCGAGGCGAAGGGTGAAAGGACTTTTCCTCCAGCGATCGTTTCGAGCGGACTGTACCTGCGGATGACAAATCGTTGATCAAGCAGACAGACTACGTCCTCTTCCGTGACTATCTGTGCGGGGACAGTGTCCCCGCTCTGTATCGACGGCGACTCGAGAAGGGAAACTCTGGCCGTCACGTCTGAGGTTCCGATATGGAGTCGAACGCGTTGCCAGTGTTTCAGCGACGGCACGCTCTCAAGCAGGTGCAGCTCGCATTCAAAACAGCGTGTCGGGGCGTAGATGCCTTTGGCACAGAGGACGTCTCCGCGCGATATCTCATCAATGGAAACGCCCGCGAGACTTACGGCTACTCGTTGCCCCGCCCAAGCAACCTTGGAATCGGCTCCGTGTACCTGGACGCTGCGGATTCTTCCTTCCCTGCCGGACGGGAGCACGATCCCTTCGTTTCCGGCGCTCAGCTCTCCTCTATAGGCGGTGCCTGTGAGCACCGTTCCAAAGCCTGACATCGGGAATGATCTGTCAATGGGGAGGAAAAAAGGCCCCTTTCGCGGGCGGGGCCGAATCCTGTCGACGAGGCGCCCCAGCTCCTCTCTCAGAAGGCCGATGTTGCTCCCCTTGATTGCCGAGACTGGAATAATAGGTTTTCCCTCTAAAAACGTTCCGGTGAGAAAATCGCGCACATCCTCCAAAGCAAGTTCAAGAAAATCCTCGTCGACCGCGTCAGTTTTCGTGAGCGCAACAAAACCGTCCTTCACCCCGAGAATACTGAGTATTTCCAAGTGCTCTCTCGTCTGCGGCATGACGCCCTCGTCTGCGGCGATCACGAGAAGAACGCCGTCGATTCCGGAAGCTCCCGCAACCATCTGGCGGATGAACCGTTCGTGCCCCGGTACGTCCACAATGCTTACAATACGGCCGTCATCCAGTTGCAGAGGAGCAAAACCAAGCTCAATCGTGATGCCGCGCTTTTTTTCTTCTATCAATCGGTCGCAGTCAACGCCCGTCACGGCCTTTACGAGCGTTGTCTTCCCGTGGTCTATATGACCGGCAGTACCCAGCACCAGAGAGATTTCTCTGCCTTCCACATTCTTCATCCTCTCTCCATCTTCGTTGCGCTCTCCTATTCGTTGCCCCGAAGAGCTCTTGTTTCTGCGAAACGAAACGCTTCGAGAATCCGTTCTTCGTCCCCTGGAAGGAGCGTACGCACATGAAGTATTGTTTCGTTCTCACGTGCTCCTGCAACTACCGGAGGTTGTGCTCCCCTAAGAAGACGCTGTACCCTTCCTGCACTCCCCCAGTCTTCCATGGAAACGGAAACGCCCCAGCCGGGAAGCTTCTCCGCCGGAAATGCGCCTCCGCCTACCGCATCGTCCACCTCCGTCAGCGTAAACTGCCCGTTCGGGAAGGACGACCGAAGGGTGTTGAGCAGAGCTTCCGCCCTCAACTGTAAGGAATGCGATTCGGCGAAGAGCATTGATACCGTGGGGATTCGTTTTTCTTCTCCCCGCAGATAGAGCCGCAGAGTGGCCTCGAATGCAGCAAGGGTCATTTTGTCCACCCGGAGCGCGCGATGCAGCGGATAGGATCTCAGGGCGTCAACGAGCTGTTTCTTTCCCGCCACTCCTCCGATCTGCGGGCCGCCAAGCATCTTGTCGCCTGAGAAGGTTACAAGGTGCACTCCCTGTTCAATACAATCTCTCACTGTAGGTTCCCCCAACAGCCCGCATCGGGAATAATCGATCAACATCCCGCTGCCGAGGTCCTCGATGAAGAAAAGTCCCCGATCCTTTGCGAGAGAAGCCAGTTCTTCGCGCGGCGTAGAAGAAACAAAACCCTCCATGCGGAAATTTGAAGGATGTACCTTGAGCAGCGCCGCCGTATTCTCCGTTACAGCGTTCGCGTAGTCCCGCAGATGCGTTCTGTTGGTTGCGCCGACCTCTACAAGGCGAACGCCGGAAAATGCCATGATATCCGGGATACGGAATGATCCGCCTATCTCCACGAGTTCTCCCCGGGAGACAATCACTTCTTTCCCCTGACAGAGCGCTGCAAGAGAGAGAAGGACGGCTCCTGCGTTGTTGTTGACGACGAGCCCCGCTTCTGCGCCGGTGACGCGCCGAAGAAGCCATTCTACGTGGTCGGTTCGCCTTCCCCTTTTTCCTTCTTCCAAATTGAATTCAAGCGTGTTGTAGCGGCGCGCTACTGCCAGCACGGCCTCTGCCGCTTCCTCCGCAAGACAGGAACGGCCGAGGTTGGTGTGAACAACAACCCCTGTGGCGTTTACTACGGGGATTAAACTTTTCGCTCCTCGTCGTTCCAAAAGGGGTTTCGCGCGCGCGAGCACTGACTCGCAGGAGGCGTGGTCAGAACGTCCGTTGAGTAATTCTTTTCTTTCGGACTGGAGCGCTTCTGTGAGTATGGACTTTACGGACTCGCGCCCGATCATCGAAAAGAAAGGTTCCACGCACGGCGAACCAAGAAGAACGTCCATTGAAGGAAGCGAGCGAAACGCCCCTGTTTGTTTTTCGTTCGGATTCACGAGAAATCATTCACCTTTCCATCGTCCCGTAGTGTGGACGAACAGCTATTTCAAATATAATTTGTCCTTGTTTCTATTCTACATTATAATTGGTCCGACGGAGAGCAACACTGTGTCATTATTTCCTCCGCGCTTTCTAAAAAGCGCGGGGTAGGGAGGCAGTAGAATGGGGAAGATAGACGCACGGGGCAGGAGCTGCCCGCAACCGGTCATGATGACGAAGGCGCATGTAGAAAAAGGGGAAGATGAGATCGAAGTTTTCCTCGACAATGCGATTTCCGCATCCAATGTACAGCGATATCTAGAAAAAAACGGCTACTTCGTCCGGATTTTCGATGAGGACGGATCGATCATTATTCGCGCTTCCGTGATTACCGAAGCCTCGCTGCCGGCCGACAACACGCCAGCAACGCAAACGACAGATAGTGCTGCGCTGCATACTCCTCCGCTTCCGAAGACCGTAACTGTCTCCGCTGCACCGGCGGCGGCTCGTTCTACAACATCGACAGCTGTACTCATAACAAGAAAAGGAATAGGAGGAGACGATTCCCTCTTGGGGGAGGTCCTTATGAAGGGGTTCCTTGGAACGATATCCCAGATGACCCCGCTTCCCTCGGTTCTCGCCCTGATGAACGAAGGCGTAAAGCTTGCGATGAAGCATACTTCTTCTTTGGATCATCTGATGCTTCTGGAGAAAAAAGGCGTCCGCATTCTTGTCTGCGGAACGTGTACGAACCACTTTGGCGTTACATCGGACATCGGCGCCGGGGTGATCTCCAATATGTTCGAAATCACCGAAGCGCTTCTCGCTTCGGACAAGATTCTTTCTTTGTAGGATACTGCTCAATAGGCGCTCCTCGTGTCGTTATCGAAGAGCGCCTATTGTTTTTTGAAAGATGGTTATATTCCCGGGGCTTCTTCTCTCGAAGGAAGACAAAAGAGGAGATATTCGGCAAGAAGGGAGAGAACTTCAGCAGAGGTTTTTTCGGGGCTGAGAAATTCGAGCACCTCGTCGTCAGGGGGAAGGTACGCAACGCGAAGATCGGCCTCCAACCAGTCCTGTTCAGCATTTTCAGTTTCATCATCAAAGAGCACCATCCATCCCGGCGCTGCAATTCCCACCAGACTCCATCCGTTCCCCTGATAGGTATGGTGAATGACGCCGTTGAAATTTTTCCCTGAGCGTGATTTCCACTGCGAGCTGATCCAGCGAGCCCGTTCTTCCATTGAGTCGGCGGCGATCAAAACGCTCCCCCCCTCTTCGTCCATTGAGACATAGACGCGAGCAAGTGAAAGGAGAAGCCCCTTGCCAAGGGAGTCTGTATCCCCGTCCCCCTCAATAAAAGAGAGCCCTCCGCGCAGCGAATCAGCCACCTCAACGGAATACCCCTTCACAGGGCGGGCGGGGAAAAAGCGCGAGAGCACAATCAAAATATCCTCAACTACGTAGGAATCCTCGGGAGTGAAACGTATCATGCCGTATTCCATCGGCAGCATCTTCCTTTCCTGAACGCTGATTACACAATAAGGCTCCACAGGGCGTTTGCGACCCTCATCCCCTTCGGGGAGAGCGCAAAAGATGCGTCGCTCCGAACAAAACAATCGGGAGGCGCATTCTCCTCCAGAGTACGAAGAAGTGACGAGAGTGTTTCTTCTCCGTACCGCGAGGCAAAAGCTTCGAAGCTGATACCTCTGGCAGTCCGAAGCATAAGGATTGCAGCTTCATGCGCACGCTTACAAGCATCCGGAATTTCAGCTTCGGCAACCGAGTGTCCGTTGCGCCGGATTGCTTCAGCATATCCTGTAAGCGTTCGTTCGTTGCGATAGCGAATACCATCCGCGTACCCCCACGCTCCCGCGCCAAGAGCGAGCACCGCACCGTTTGTCCAGTAGGAGCTGTTGTGCAGGCATTCCTTCCCTGGCCGGGCAAAGCTTGAGATTTCATACTGGGCGAAACCTTTTTTGGGAAGATACCACTGGCTCCACCTGTAGAACGGGTATCCGTCTTTCCGCCCTTCCGGCGGATTGTCGGACCATCTGCTGGTTTCATCGATCGAGAGCTGATACAGCGAGAGATGCTCAGCTCCGAGAGCGATTGCCTCCGCGATCGAGGTGGAAAAGGAGCGTAAAGACTGACCGGCAAGGCCGAACATAAAATCTGCGCTCACCGAAATGCCTGAGTGAACGCACATTGCCAACGCCATCCTGGCGCGGTCCGCGTCATGGAGTCGTCCAAGCCAGCGAAGTTCGCCGTCAAAAAAGCTCTGCACACCGACGCTGATTCTGGAGACACCCTGCTCTTTCCAGAGACGCACGTGACTTTCAGAAAGGGAGTCGGGATTTGCCTCCACGGTGATCTCTACCTTGTGATCGAAAAGGATATGCTTGCGTAAACATTTGAAAAGCCGCTCCCAATCAGCCGGAGCGAGCAGCGACGGGGTGCCTCCTCCGAAGTATATAGTCCCCGCGGGTGCTCCGCTTCCCGCAAGACGCTCTCCGAAAAAACGGATCTCCGAATGCAGAAGCCTGCAGTACTCTTCTATTTCCCCGTTTCGCGGAACCACGCTGAAAAACGAACAGTAGGGACATTTCCTTGCACAGAACGGCAGATGAATATAAAGAGAAAACTCCTGTCCGGAGACGGCGAGCCGGTGAACAATCTCCTCGCCGACGTTATTCCTCATCCTCTTCTACCTTCAGAAATGCGAGGAAAGCTTCCTGGGGGATAGACACGCGCCCAATCTGCTTCATGCGCTTCTTCCCCTCTTTCTGCTTTTCAAGGAGTTTCCGTTTTCGGGTAATGTCGCCTCCGTAGCACTTCGCAAGCACGTCTTTTCGAAGAGGCTTTACATTCTGTCGAACAATAACTTTTTTCCCTATGGACGCCTGAAGAGGCACTTCAAAAAGTTGGCTCGGAATCAGTTCCTTGAGTTTTCGCACCACAGCCTGGCCCCGATTGTAGGCTGCTTCCCTGTGGCAGATGAAGGAGAACGCATCGGCGGCTTCTCCGTTGATCAGCACATCGACTCGGACCAGGTCGGACGCCTTCAGACCGGTATGCTCGTAGTCAAGGGACGCATACCCCCTTGTATGGGACTTCAGCTTGTCGTGGAAATCAATGATAAACTCCGCCAACGGCACTTCATAAATCAAGCGTACACGGTCCGGGGCAAGATAGTCCATGGAGATATACGTTCCCCGTTTATCCTGACAGAGCTTCATCACCTTTCCAACATAGTCGGACGGAACGAAGAGAGTCAGTTTGATCATCGGCTCCCGCACTTCTTCGATATCACCGATCTCAGGAAAATCGGAGGGACGGTGGGCTTCAATGATCTCGCCGCTCTTCGTCGTCAATTCATATATGACGTTCGGTGAAGTGGCGACGAGCTCCACGCTGTACTCTCGGCGAAGACGTTCCTTTGACACATCCATGTGGAGAAGGCCGAGAAACCCGCAGCGGAACCCGAATCCGAGAGCAAGCGAAGTCTCCGGTTCAAAGGAGATCGAGGAGTCGTTAAGCGTCAGCTTTTCAAGAGCGTCACGAAGCTGAGGGTAGTCGTCGCGTTCCACGGGATAGAAGCCGCAAAAAACGACAGGTTTGACTTTTCTGTAGCCGGGAAGCGCCGCCGCCGCCGGGCGCGCATCCTCCGTGATGGTGTCTCCCACGTGCGCTTCTGCCACGGTCTTGATGTTCGATACGATATAGCCAACCTCTCCCGCCGTCAGTTCGTCGCACGGTTCGAAGTTCGGGCGCAGCACGCCGACTTCCTCCAGGGGAAAAACGCCGCCGGTCGCCATAAACCGGATATTGCGGCCGGGGCGCAGCGTTCCATTCATAACGCGTATGTAACAGATAACGCCTTTGTAATTATCGTACTTTGAGTCGAAGATCATCGCCTGCAACGGCGCTTCAGGATTGCCCGACGGCGCGGGTACTCCGTGAACGATGCGCTCCAGTATCTCGGGAACTCCTTTGCCCTCCTTGGCGCTTGCGAGTATCACCTTGTCGCAGTCAAGTCCGACAACATCTTCTATTTCCTTAATTACATAGTCGGGGCGGGATGACGGAAGGTCGATCTTGTTGATCACCGGGAGAATCTCCAACCCTTGATCAACCGCCATATACGCGTTGGCGAGAGTCTGCGCCTCAACGCCCTGCGTGGCGTCGACAACGAGCAGCGCTCCTTCACAGGCTGCAAGAGAGCGGGAGACCTCATATCCGAAGTCCACATGCCCCGGAGTATCGATCAGGTTGAGAATATAGTCTTCTCCGTCTTCGGCTCGATATTTCATGCGTACCGGAACAAGCTTGATGGTGATCCCCCGTTCTCTTTCAAGATCGAGGGTATCAAGCATCTGGTGTTTCATGTCCCGTGATTCAACGGTTTGCGTCAATTCCAGCAGTCTGTCGGCAAGGGTAGATTTTCCATGATCAATATGGGCGATGATGCAGAAGTTGCGAATGCGTTTCTGTTCCATACAACGTCTCCTTCCAAAAATGGCGGTGCTTCAGTCTCGATACTGGCTCCTTTAAAGGAAGCCTGTCATTTTTTCCAGATCAGATTTGTTGTTGAGGTTTTCAAAAGATCTCCTGTAACCGGGAAGATGAGAGAAGTATTCATCTCCCACCGGAGACACTCTAACGGCGTCATAAAACGCCGTGGTCTTTCTCCGTCCGCTATCCAGAAGCGCTGTCGCGGCGGGCAGGCATGTTTTCCTGTAGAAAGCATGAAGCGGTTCATAAAAGCCCCCGAGGAACGGAACAATTACCGAAGCGCTCTTGTCGCCGTGTTTCCAGAGCGTTCGTACGACGGCCTCCGAGACTCGCGGCATATCACAGGCGCAGACAAAAAGCCATTCGGAAGAACACGCCTCCAACCCGGCAACGATGCCTGCAAGCGGGCCGCTTCTCTTTTCATCAACCTCCGAAGAGCTTTTTTCGACAGGAAGGCGATCCTCGACGGTACGAATGCCGTACAGAGAGATTATACCCGACAACACCGTCGAAACATACGGAATCTGATGAGGGGCGACCGAAAGAAGAATGTCCCTTGAAAAGGGAAGCACTCTCCGTATCACCTTCAGCAAGAGCGGTTCGGCGTCGACGGCGAGCGTAAGCTTTTCACCGCCCATTCTCGAACCCTGCCCCCCTGCGAGAATCAATGTTGTTCCCGGAAACTCCTCGATAAAATTACTCACAAAATCACCTTCCGGGGGAAAATTGCGGAGCAATTCACTGTTGACATTTTTTCAATGTCGATGAATAATGTAAGTATATTAATCCTTGGAGGTGCCCCACCTTGGAAAAAAAGAAGTTCCTTTACGAAGGCAAAGCGAAAAAAATTTATGATACGGATGATGTGAATCTCTGTATTATAGAGTACAAAAACTCTCTCACAGCATTCAACGCTCTGAAGAAAGATTCCATCGAAGGCAAAGGCGAACTTAACAATCTGATCAGCTCTTCTCTCTTCGAGCTCCTCTCCGAAAAAGGCATTCCCACGCACTTCGTCAAAAGAGTCGACAACATTCACCAGATCGTAAAAAAAGTATCCATCGTTCCGATCGAAGTCGTTGTCCGCAACATTACCACCGGCTCGCTGTGCAAGCGCCTTGGAGTCGAGGAAGGGAAAGTCTTGCCCCGTCCCCTTGTGGAACTCTATCTGAAGGACGACGCCCTCGGAGATCCGCTTATCACCGAAGATCATGCGCTGCTTTTTGGATGGAGCACCGAGGAACAGCTTTTAAAAATAAAGGAAATTGCTCTGAAGGTCAATAGCGTTCTTTCGGAGTACTTCACGGGATTGCGTATTATCCTCGTCGATTTCAAACTTGAGTTCGGCGTCGATGCCGAAGGCCGCTTGCTTCTGGCAGACGAAGTCTCGCCTGATACCTGCCGTTTCTGGGACAGGGACACGAAGAACCGCCTCGACAAAGACCGTTTCCGGAAGGACTTAGGAGATGTTCTTGGAGCGTATCAGGAAATATGGAGAAGAATTTCCTCCTCGAATGAGGATGGGGCGCGATGACCTACCGGGTTTCCATTTTTATCGAGCTCCAGGAAGGTGTGCTTGATATCCAGGGGAAAGCGGTTGAACGTTCTCTTGCCGGTATGGGGCACGACGCGTTGCGTTCGGTGAAGGTCGGTAAGTACATTCAGGTGTGGGTGGAAACCGGGTCTGCGGAGGACGCACGAAAAGAAGCCGAGAGAATGTGCGACGACCTGCTGGTAAACAGTGTCATCGAGCAGTTCCGTATCGAAGTGGAGGGGGAGTAAGTGAACACGGCGGTCATCGTCTTTCCCGGCAGCAACTGCGACCAGGATGTCATGCACGCCGTCGCCGGGAGCCTCGGGACAAAGGTCCGTGCCGTCTGGCACAAAGAGACGACGCTTCCCGAAGACACCGATTTTGTTATTCTCCCCGGGGGGTTCTCCTTCGGCGACTACCTTCGCTGCGGCGCGATGGCGGCTCGTTCCCCTATTATGAAGGCGGTTGCCGAACATGGGCGCCGGGGAGGTCTGCTGTTGGGAATCTGCAACGGGTTCCAGATTTTGACAGAGTCACGGCTGCTTCCCGGCGCGCTGCTTCCGAACCGAACGCTCAACTTTGTCTGCCGCCCCTGTTTCTTGCGTGTGGAGAGCGTATCGACGCCGTTTAGCTCGCTCTTTTCGAAGGGGCAGGTCGTTCAGTTCCCTATTGCCCACGGAGACGGACTGTACACGCTGCCTGAAGAGGAACTGAAGGCTCTTGAAGATCGCGGGGGCGTTGTCTTCCGCTACAGCGATTCCGACGGGCTGACCGGCGACGATGCGAATCCCAACGGATCGGCGAACAACATCGCCGGGATCGTCAATGAGCGGGGCAACATCCTTGGTCTTATGCCGCACCCCGAAAGGGCGAGCGAAGCGCTTACCGGCGGAGAGGACGGCCGGGTTTTCTGGCAATCTATCCTCGAATCGTTTACAAAGGGAGGCCGATGAAATGGAGTACACACAAGCCGGTCTTCGCGAGACCGAATACGAGGAGATCCGCCGCGTCCTGGGCAGGGAGCCGAATGAATGCGAGCTCCGCATCATGGGGGTCATGTGGTCCGAGCACTGCAGCTACAAGTCGACGAAGAACTTGCTGAAGCTCTTTCCGAACAACGGAGATCGCGTGGTTCTCGGACCGGGCGAAAACGCCGGAATCATCGATCTTGGAGACGGGCTCGGGGCGGCGTTCAAGGCGGAGAGTCACAATCATCCTTCAGCGGTTGCCCCGTACCAGGGAGCAGCCACCGGTGTGGGAGGAATTATCCGTGATATTCTAGCGCTCGGCGCACGACCGGTCGCCTCGATGGACGGACTCTTCTTCGGAGAGCCTTCGTCTTCCAGGACGCAGTCGCTTGCATCGGGTATCGTTCACGGTGTCGGAGGGTACGGGAATGCCGTCGGCGTGCCTACTGTCGGCGGAAAGACGGCATATGATCCGTCCTATAACGAAAACCCGCTGCTGAACGCATTCTGCATCGGACTGATTCCGCTGGACGAAATCGTCAGTTCCCGCACCGCGCGTCCGGGGCAGGCGGTCGTCCTGCTCGGCTCGAAGACGGGAAGGGATGGAATCGCAGGGGCTGCGTTCGCTTCGGTGGAACTCTCCGAGGACAACAAAGCGAGCAGGCCCTCCATCCAGATAGGCGATCCGTTCGGAGAAAAGCTCCTGATCGAGGCTTGCCTCGAAATGAATGAGAAAAAACTTATCGTGAGTATGCAGGACATGGGTGCGGCGGGGATTATCTCCTCTTCAAGCGAAGTCGCGGCGAAAAGTGGCGTCGGGATGATTTTGCACTTTGATAAGATTCCTCTCCGGGCGGAGAATATGGAACCGTGGGAGATCGCTCTCTCCGAATCGCAGGAGCGCATGTTGCTGATCGTTGACCGTTCTTATCTGCATGAGGTGATGGAGGTTGCGGAAAAGTGGGAACTGGACTGCGCCGAATTCGGCGAGACAGTCGAAGGTGACGAGTACACGATTCTCTTCCACGGGGAGAGAGCCGCTTCACTCCCTGCGACGCTCATCGGAGACCGGTGCCCTCTTATTCCCTGGCCTTCCCGACGCCCTGCGGACCTTGAAAAGAAATGGGAATTCGACGTCGATGATATTCCTCTTCCCGAAGACTGGAACGAAACGTTGCTCTCTCTTCTAGCAGATCCTTCGCTCGCTTCGAAGAAAAGGATCTACGAGCAGTACGATTCGATGGTCCAGCTGAACACTGTTATCGGCCCGGGGCATCCTGTGAGCATGCTCAGGATTAAGGGGCGGGATTCGCTCATTGCAATGACTCTTGACGCTGATCCCTGGAAGTGTTCGCTTGATCCTTTCCGCGGCGGGGCCGAAACTGTCGCGAGAACCGTCCGTGATCTCGCAGTCGCCGGCGCACGCGCCGCAGGGCTTACCGACTGTCTGAACTTCCCTTCCCCGGAGGTTCCGGAGCAGTACTGGGTGCTCGAAGAGTGCGTCAAGGGGATGGCCGAGGCGTGCGGCGCCTTTGACTGTCCTGTGGTCTCGGGAAATGTGAGTTTATACAACGAAAGCCCCGACGGCGCCATCCTCCCGACTCCCGTGGTTGGAACAGTCGGGATTATTCCGTCGATCGATGCTGCGCTTTCGGCCGGTACGTGGGAAGAGGGCGATGTTCTCTTCCTCGTCGGCCCGTGCAATCCATCGCTCGCCGGGAGTCGCTACCTTCTCTCACAAGGAAAGCTTGCAGGACGCCCGCTCCCCTTCTATCCGGAAGCTGAAAAAGACTTTGTTGAGAGAGCCCTGAAGACTGCGTCCGCAAAAGCCGCACACAGCGGGCGCGCCCTTTCGGGAGGGGGGCTTGCGGCAGCCCTTGCCAAAGAGAGCATGGAGAGCGGTATCGGCGCTTCTATTTCTCTTTCCATCCCTACGCGCAAAGATATTTTGCTCTTCGGCGAAGGCTGCGCACGCGCGCTTTATGCGGTTCCAATGAGCAGGGTTCCTCTTTTTAAAGTGCTTTGGAACGGGTACCCTTGCATTCAACTCGGACGTGTAGGGGGAGAGCGCCTCTCCGTCGAGGGAGCTTTTTCGCTTACTGTTTCGGAGCTTCTCTCGAAATGGAGGAATGGTTGAATGTGCGGCGTCTTCGGCGCATTCTCACCCGATGGAAAAAAAGTTCTTGAAGACGTATACCTCGGGCTTTACGCGCTTCAGCACAGGGGGCAGGAAGCCGCGGGGGTTGCGTGGACGAACGCTACGGGCGGAATATCCTCCCGTAAGGGAAACGGACTTGTTCATCTTGCGCTCGACCAGGCGGACCTTGCCGCTGTGGAATCTTCGTGCGCAATCGGGCACGTCCGTTACTCCACAACCGGAGGATCGGAGCTTTCAAACGCGCAACCCCTGACCGCGAGCACATCGAAGTGCCCAATCGCCGTGGCGCATAACGGAAATCTGACCAATGCGCAGGGACTCAAGCTACTTCTTCAAAACCGCGGCGCCATCTTTCATTCGACGACGGATACGGAAGTGATTCTCCATCTCATCGCCCATCAACCCCACAAGCAGCCTCTGGACGCGCTGCTGGATTCTCTTGTACGTCTCCGGGGAGCGTACTCTCTCGCGATGATCCTGGGAAACCGGCTAGTAGCCGCTCGCGACCCTTGGGGCTTTCGCCCGCTGGTACTAGGCCGCCGGGATAACATTCACTATGTTTCTTCGGAGACGTGCGCGCTCAATCTTGTGGGAGCGAGCGTCGTGCGGGAGATTGAACCTGGAGAGGTTATCATAATAGGAGAAGACGGGGTACACTCGATACGCCTTCCTGTCGAGCCCAAGAGACGATTCGGCTGCGCGTTCGAGTTTGTCTATTTCGCGCGTCCGGACAGCGTGATCAGCGGCCGTTCGGTCTATGCCGTACGTAAGGAACTGGGGAAAAAGCTTGCGAAACGAGCGCCTTGCCGGGAAGCCTCTTTAGTTACCGGAATGCCCGACAGCGGAACGATCGCTTCTCTCGGCTACGCGGAAGAGAGCGGCGTACCCTACGAGCAAAGCGTTGTCCGCAACCGGTACGTGGGACGGACCTTCATCGAACCGACAAGCAGGGTGCGGCATCTTGGTGTGCGGATTAAACTGAATCCCATCACCGAGGTGCTCCAAGGGAAGAACGTCGTCGTCGTCGACGACTCGATAGTGCGCGGGACGACATGCGAACGGATGATCTCCATGATCAAGTCGTGCGGCGCGAACCAGGTTCATGTACGTATCTCCTCTCCTCCGGTGCGCTTCCCTTGCTACTATGGGATCGACACCCCCACGCGGGTAGAACTGGCAGCCGCGCGCATGAATCTTCAACAGCTTGAGCAGGAGGTCGGCGCCGATTCGCTGGCGTACATCACCGAAGAGGATCTTCTGGAAGCTATTGGCCTTCCCGCGCAGAGCGTCTGCACAGCCTGTTTTTCGGGAGATTACATGGAAGGCGGCGAAGAATATGAACCTCAGCTATAAAAACGCGGGAGTCGATATCTCCCTCGCGGATAAGTGGGTCGACGTTATCAAGGGAATTTCCAAATCAATGCCTGCAAAGAAGGAGATCATCGGAGGCATAGGAGGGTTCAGCGGTCTGTACAGACTCCCTGGAGGAATGGCTCTAGCCGGCTGTTGCGACGGAGTAGGCACAAAAATCGAAATTGCCAGGGCCGCGGGAATGTTTACGCATATCGGGCAGGATCTTGTCGCCATGAACGTCAACGATCTGATCACCTGCGGAGCCCGTCCGCTCTTCTTTCTTGACTACATCGCCTGCGGGAAACTGAATATCCCCGTTCTTCAACCGATCGTCGAAAGTGTCGCCAGGGCGTGCAGCGAAAGCGGATGCGCACTGCTTGGCGGTGAAACCGCCGAGATGCCGGGCGTCTACCCCGAGGATGGACTCGACCTCGCCGGGTTTGCCGTCGGCATCGTCGAAGAAGAAAAGATAATCGACGGGAAAAATGTTGCGGCGGGAGACGCCGTCGTCGGTATTCCCAGCTCCGGCGTTCACAGCAACGGCTTTTCCCTGGTTCGCCGCGCTCTCTTTTCTGAAGGTACGCCGTACAGCCTTGACGAAGCGATCCCGCGGTTCGGAGGCGCCACGCTTGCGGAAATTCTCCTTGCTCCGACAAAGCTTTACGTCAACACAGCCCTTCGGGCCGTCTCCACTGGAAAAGTGAAGGCTATGGCGCACATTACCGGCGGCGGGCTTGCAGATAACCTTCGGCGCGTCGTTCCGGACGGACTCGGCCTCTCCCTGGACTATACAGCCTGGCCGAGGCCCGCTATTTTTAACCTGCTCTCCGAAGAGGGGGTCGAAGAGGAGGAGATGCGCCGCGTCTTCAACCTCGGTATTGGCTACTGCCTGATCATAGCGCAAGAAGATGTGTCGCTGGTTCTAGAGCAGATTGAAGCGCAGAGAGAGCAAGGAATCATTATCGGAGAGGTTGTTGCATGACGTCCTTCTGCATCGTCCTCTCAGGACGGGGGAGCAACATGGAGGCGCTTGCCGACGCGGTGCGCGACGGAAGGCTTGATGCGAGGGTCGAATTTGTTGCATCCGACGCGCCCGACGCCCCCGGACTTGAGAAGGCGCACAGACGGGGAATCGACACGGTTGTTCTTCCGTACGCCTCAGAAGGAAAGGAAAACGCGGAGCGCCGACTGTCCGGGCTTTGCTCCGCCCGAGGCGTCGAATGGATCGTTCTCGCCGGGTTCATGCGAATTCTGTCTCCGGAGTTTGTTACGGCGCATGCCGGGCGTATCGTGAACATCCATCCGTCGCTCCTCCCGTCCTTCCCCGGAAGAGACGGCATCGGCGACGCGTGGAGATTCGGAGTCGCCGTAACCGGCGTCACGATTCACCTTGTCGACGCAGGTATTGATTCCGGCCGTATCCTTGCACAACGGGCGGTAGAAATTTTCCCCGAAGACAGCCTTGAAAACCTTGAAGAAAAAATACATACGACCGAACATGCTCTATACTGGAAAACGCTTTCGGAACTCTTCCGAACGGGGGTTCCGGCTGAAAGGAGATGGCGACGATGAAAGTGCGGCGCGCGCTTCTCTCCGTCTATGACAAGACGGGGATAACAGAACTGGCGAAGACGCTGACCGACCTGGGCTGGGAACTGCTCTCCAGTTCGGGGACTGCGGAACACCTGCGGAAAGCAGGGCTTCTGGTAACGGAAGTTGCTGATGTGACGGGGTACCCCCACATCTTGGGAGGTCGGGTAAAAACCCTCCACCCCAAAGTTTTCGGAGGCATTCTTGCCCGGAGAGAGAACGGCGGCGATCTGAAGGATGTTGAGGAACACGATCTTCCCCTTATCGACATGATTGTCTGCAACCTCTACCCTTTCGAGCAGGCGGCCAAGAAACACCTTCCGCTCGACGACCTGTTGGAGAATATCGATATCGGGGGAGTTTCCCTGCTGCGCGCTGCCGCGAAGAACTACCGGCAGGTCGTCGCGCTTATGGAACCCGAGGACTACCCGACCGTCGCTGAAGAACTGCGGTCGGAAGGAGATGTAACGCTGCCGACACGAGAACAGCTTGCGATAAAAGCCTTTGCAGGAACCGCATCCTATGACGGAATGATCGTTTCCGGTCTGAAGGAGACGACAGGGTACGCCTCTCCGGCTCTCCCTGCCAAAATACCGCTCATACTCCAGAAACAACAGACGCTCCGATATGGAGAGAATCCGCATCAGGAAGCGGCGCTCTATCTTCCCGCACTCGCCGATCTTCCCTGGGAGCAGCTCTCCGGCAAACCTCTTTCGTACAACAATATTCTGGACGCCGACTGCGCGATGCGCGGATGCGCGCTTCTCCAGAACTGCTGCGGAGCTCTGGTGATCAAGCATACAACGCCGTGCGGCATGGCCTGCGGGGAAACTCCTTTTGAAGCGTATGAACGTGCCTACGGCTGCGATCCTGTCTCCGCATACGGCGGAGTCGTCGGCATCTCCAGAAAAGTCGACATGGAGACCGTTCTTGCCCTGGCAGACCGGTTTACGGACGTGCTCGTCGCTCCGGAGTACGATGAGGAGACCGTCGCTCTGCTTGCGGAGAAAAAACCAGCCCTTCGCGTGCTCAAATGGAAGGGAGGCAGAGTGCTTACCGACCAGATTACCGGAACGTGGAGCGGGCTGCTTGTCCAGGCAGATTCTCTGCCGCCTGTTCCGGAACTCGAAAAGGGCGAATGGGTGGGCGCACCCCGTCCAGATCTTTGGGATGACCTGCTTCTGGCGTGGAAGGCCGCCGCGATTTCAAAGAGCAACGCCATCGCTCTCGTCAAAAACGGCGAAGCCATCGGCATTGGCAGAGGGTGCTGCAGCAGGCTGCACGCGGTTGATTTCGCGGTTCGTCAAGCAGGTCAGAAGGCGAAGGGATCCGTGCTCGGTTCCGATGCATTCTTCCCATTTACCGACGGAGTCGAACTCGCCGCAGATGCGGGTGTCGCCGCAATCATCCAACCCGGCGGGTCCGTGAGGGACAAAGACGTATGCGCCGCAGTCGAACGGCGGGGCATCTCCATGTTCATTACCGGATGGCGTACTTTCCGCCACTGATGAAAGAGACGATATCGCTATGACGGGAAAGAAGAATATCCTCGTTATCGGAAGCGGCGCACGGGAGCATGCTCTCGTGCATACGCTTTCCCGCTCCGGAACCGTCCGGGAGATCCATGCGGCTCCGGGCAACCCCGGTATGCTTCCTTTGGCAAAACTCCACCCCGTCAGTGATGCAGCATGCGCATCGATACTTCCTCTTGTGAAGCGGCACGGGATTGATCTTGTGGTCGTCGGGCCGGAGGCGCCTCTCGTCGCCGGTCTGGCCGACGAACTCCGCTCGGCCGGCGTCGAGGTCTTCGGCCCGGGGCGTGCGGGCGCGCTTCTTGAAGGGAGCAAAGTCCACGCGAAAAAATTCATGGACAGATGGGGAGTTCCGACCGCTCCCTGGGATGAATGCACTTCGCTTCAAGACGTTGAAGAAGCGCTGGCCAAACGAAGCGCCCCTTTTATTGTCAAGGCCGATGGTCTTGCCGCAGGAAAAGGCGTATTTGTAACAAAAACGCGTGAGGAAGCGTTCTTGGCGGCGGAGAACCTGCTTGTACGAGGCGCGCTCGGCGAGGCGGGCAAACGCATTATCATTGAAGACGCACTCTCAGGAGAGGAACTCACAGTTTTGGCCGTGAGCGACGGGGCAACCTACAGGATTCTGCCTCCGAGCCAGGACCATAAGCGCGTCTACGAAGAAGACAAAGGACCGAATACAGGCGGTATGGGTGCATACTCACCCGTTCCCTGGGTCGACGAAGAGCTTCTGGAGAGGGTGCGGAGGAGCATTCTCGACCCTACGTTCGACGGTCTTCGTCACGATGGCGTGCCCTACTGCGGCGTTCTTTACGCAGGGTTGATGGTCGCTCCCGACGGGATTCCCCGCGTGATCGAGTATAACGTGCGTTTTGGAGATCCCGAAGCACAGGTCGTTCTCCCTCTTTTGGAGGTGGATTTTGCGGAAATGCTTTTTGCATGCTGTGAAGGCCGTCTTTCAGAGTTCCGGTGGGAAGAGCCGTCCAAATGGGCGGTGGATGTGGTGCTTGCCTCCGGGGGATACCCCGGGACGTTTGAGAAAGGGAAAGAGATAGAGGGACTAGAGAATGTTTCATCAATGGAAGATTTTGTTCTTTTCCACGGAGGCACAACCTTCTCTCCCGAGGGAAAGATTCTCACAGAGGGCGGACGCGTCCTCAGCGCCGTCGGCCTCGGGGCATCGCTGGAGGAAGCTCTCGTAAACGCCTATGCGGGTGTTGAACAAATTTCCTTTGAAAATATGCACTACAGGAGAGACATTGCCCGAAGGGCGATTATCCAGAGAAGAGGAGGCATCTGATATGCCGTTGGTTTCACCAGAAGTTGGGATACTGATCGGATCAAAATCGGATTATCCCTTGGTCAAGAAAGTCGAGGATGTCTTTGCTTTTTTCGGAGTTTCTTGGGAGATTTCCGTTGCATCCGCTCACAGAACACCGGATGACGTCGTCGCCTACGTGAACAACGCGCCGAAACGCGGAATCAAAGTCCTCGTGGCCGCCGCGGGGCTCTCAGCCGCCCTTCCGGGCGTTGTTGCGGCGCACACGCGCCTTCCTGTCATCGGCATTCCGGTGAACGCCGGAACTGTCGGAGGACTTGACGCGCTTCTCTCGGTAGCGCAGATGCCCCCCGGCGTGCCTGTGGCTTCAGTGGGCATAGACGGGGTGAAGAATGCGGCGCTTTTCGCGGTACGTATCCTCGCGCTTGTACGAGAGGATCTTGCGGGCAAGCTTGATGCGTGGTCAAAAAAAGAGGAAGACGCCGTCCGAACGGCGCGAAACGATCTTGAGGGGGCGCATAGCGCTCCCGGCGAGGCGTTTACTCTGTAAAAAACGGAGGAACCGGGATATCCTCGGTTCCTCCGTTTTTTCTTGTCCTTTTTACTGTGCAGGGATTTCGATGGCTTCCTTGCTCTCGTGGACTTGCCTCCACGTTTTAATCGGCAGGCCCCAGATCTTGATGAAGCCGACTGCCGCAGAGTGGTCGAATGCATCGTTTTCCGAGTAAGTGGCAAGAGTCTCGCTGTAAATGGACTTACCGGATTTCATTCCGCGCACCACGGCCATTCCCTTATACAGACGGACTTTGACCACGCCGTTGACATAGTCCTGCGTGGTGTCGATGAAGGAGTTGATCGCGTCCTTTAACGGGGAGAACCAATATCCTTCGTAGGCAAGTTCGCCGAATTTGACTTCAAGTTCTTTCTTCGTTGCAAGAACGCGTTTGTCAAGAGTGAGAGTCTCAAGGGCGCGATGCGCGGTAATGAGTGTGATAGCCGCCGGACACTCATAAACCTCGCGGCTCTTGAAACCGACAAGCCTGTCTTCAAGCATGTCGATCCGCCCTACTCCGTGTTTTCCCGCCTGACAGTTCAGTTTATCAATAAGCGTCGGGCCGTCCATACGAACGCCGTCCAGAGCGACCGGAATTCCCTTCTCGAACAGAATCTCCACATATTCAGGCTGATCCGGGGCTTCATGAGGCTCGCAGGTCAGTGTGTAGGCGTCGGAAGGAGGTTCGTTCCACGGATCCTCCAAAATTCCGCATTCGATGGAGCGCCCCCAGATATTGTCGTCGATGCTGTACGGGGAGGCATGGGTCGCCTGAACGGGGATGCCGTGAGCTTGCGCATACTCCATCTCGGCTTCGCGGGAGAAGTGCCAGTCCCTGACAGGGGCAAGCACCGCGAGATCAGGATTAAGCGCGTTGGTGCACACTTCGATGCGCACCTGATCCTGTCCTTTGCCTGTGCAGCCGTGGGCGACCGCGACGGCGCCTTCTTTTTTTGCGATCTCTGCCATAACCTCGGCAATAAGCGGGCGCGAGAGCGCGGAGTTCAACGGATAGACGCTCTGATACATCCCGTTGGCCTTCAATGAAGGCCATACGAATTTATCCACAAACTGTTTCTTCAGGTCAAGAACATAGGCTTTTTCGGCGCCAGTACGAAGAGCCTTGCTCTTCGCGGCCTCAAGATCAACGGCTTGCTGCCCTACATCGGCCGTCATCGTGATAACGTCATACCCCTGCTCCTTGAGCCATACCACCGCCACTGAAGTATCCAAACCGCCGCTGTATGCAAGGACAACTTTCCCTTTTTTTGTCATTTTTATCCCTCCAAAAGAATAGTCGAACTAAATAAATAAAGACTCGCCCCAATTTACCAGGGACGAGTCTTGAACCCGCGGTACCACCCTTTTTGACGGAATTTCCGCCCTCTCTGTCCGTTTCTACTTGGCCGAGGCCTTTCTTCGAAACCGGCTCCAAGGCTCTCTTCCTCCGTGACCTGCCGGAAGGGCTCTCAGCCGTGGCCCGTCCTCTCTGTTGCTGTGCTGCGGAGTACTCTTCCTCATCATCGCCAATACGCTTGAGTAGGGATATTATACCGACTGCGAAACATTTGTCAAGTAAGTTGAAATCACTCACTTGAAGTTTATTTTTTCTGCTCCATTCGCCGTCAGCGTCTGTAAAGAGGGGAAGTGCGTCATGTCCATATGCACCGGGGTTACTGAGACGAATCCGCCGGCAACCGCCCAAACGTCGCTCCCCTCTTCCAGCCTGTCCTCCGGTCTTCCGGAGACCCAGAAATAGGAGCGCCCTGCGGGGTCCTTCAGGCGCGTTACCTTGCCCTCGTAAAGACGCACTCCCTTCCGCGTCACTTTTATCCCCTTCAACAGAGGAAGCGGTACATTAGGGACGTTTACGTTGAGCAGCACCCCTTCGGGGAGCGGAGAACCCCGCAAAAAATCGAGAAGCGATCCGGCGACAGCGGCGGCTGTTTCGTAATGTTGCTCCTCGTCTGCGTCCCTGCAATTCAGAGAGAATGCAAGCGAAGGGCGTCCAAGAATCAGCGCCTCCATCGCCGCGGAAACAGTGCCGGAATAGGTGAGATCATCGCCCAGGTTTGGGCCTTTATTGATGCCGGAAAGCACGAGATCCGGTTCTGGAATGATTTCCTCCAATCCCAGCATGACGCTGTCGGAGGGGGTCCCATCACACGCATACACTGAACACGTAGAGGAATAGAGCCCCGATGGGATTGCCCATAAGCGGAGAGGGCGAGTGAGAGTAATAGCGTGGCCGACGCTGCTTCGTTCCCTGTCCGGAGCTACCACAGTGCACTCTTCACCCCGTTCCGCCAGAAAAGAGGCGAGGGTGATTATTCCGGGTGCAAAAACGCCGTCGTCGTTCGTTATAAGAAGTTTCATGCGATTCGACTTCTCCTAGAAAAGAAAGAGACGGAAGAAAAACATCACGATCGGTCCCATAATTGCCTGAACAACTCCGAGAGCCATAAGTATCATCAGGACAAAGAAGCCGTAACGCTCCAGCCAGAAGTATTTTTCGAGCATGAAGGAGGGCAGCAACGGATAAAGCAGCTTCGAGCCGTCGAGGGGAGGAATCGGGATGAGGTTGAACACCGCCAAGCCGAGGTTTATCAAAATCATCAGAACCACAAATTGCCTGAGGGCAGCGTTTGCCAGAAAAACATACGGGAAAAAGCGCGCGAGCATGCCAAAAACGAAGGCTGTAAAAAAGTTTCCGGAAACCCCGGCAATGGAGACCAGAAGCATGTCTCTCCTGGGATTTTTAAAATACCTCGGATCTACTGGAACCGGCTTCGCCCATCCGAACCGGAAGACAAGCAACATTAACGCTCCTACCGGGTCAAGATGACGGAGCGGATTCAGCGTCAAACGTCCCGCCCTCTCCGCAGTCGGATCGCCGAGTCGGTACGCCATATACCCATGGCAGAACTCATGAAATGTAATTGCCCAAAGGACAGCTGGAACACTGAGAAGCAGATCTGCAATACCAGGCATTCGTAACAATAGAGTCACTCTCCTTAACTTGTTGTAACGTTATTTGCCGCACCTCGCCGTTCAGAACGTGCTCCTCCGCCTCATCGGCAAACCGGAGGGAAGAGGGGGCCCGCGTGCTGCGCGTTACAGCGGGAAGTGTTTTCTGACGTACTCTTCCTCTTCTTCCCTGGTTTGCACAACGCTGTCCAGGCGCAGGATCCGCAATTTTTCGAGGATGACGCCGATGCGGGGGGTTGCGGCATACCCCAACTGCAGAAGATCACCTCCTGAAAGAATCGGGCGGACTCTGTGAAGGCGCGTAAGGTACTGAAGGATTCTCCTGCGGACTCGCCAGCGCTCAGTCGCTGCGCTCCAAAAGAACGCTTCTAATGGATCGTGCCCGTCAAGAAATGCGGCAATCTCGGAGTTGAGCGGGCTGCTCCTACCTCCCAGCGTGTGCTCAGCGGCGCCCAACCCCGAAAGGCATTTTACTACAATTCCGCGTTCCGATTCAGAGAGATTCAACCGATCCAGCGCCGAAATACGTATATTTTCGGAGGACTCCATAAGGAGTGCGGAAAAAAACGCAAGCCATTGGCGTCCCTTGAAATCCGGGAAATCCCTGGATATTCTGGCAATGAAGGCGCCGAGCCTGCGGAAGGTCCTGCGGACGCTCTCGTCAATTCGAATACCCGGAAACAGAACGTCCCAAACCCCCAGCTCCCCCATTCTCCGCGCAGCAGCCCAGGGAAACTTTTCCCGGAATGAGAGCTCCAGCTCGCTCCGGAGGCGAAACCCTGAAAGACGGACCAGAAGTCCGCCTCGGATGCAGCTTCGTATCAGCCGAAGCGTATTGTCCTCCATGGTCAGTCCGAGGCGCTGTTCCAGCCGCACGCCCCGGATAACTCGCGTCGGATCTTCAACGAAGCTCAGGTTATGGAGTACCTTCAGTTTTTTTCTGCGAAGATCCATGCGGCCCCCGAAATAATCAACCAAAACTCCTCGCGTTGATTGATTGATGGAGATCGCCATGGCATTCACCGTATAATCTCTCCGGTACAGGTCGTGTTTCAGAGAGTCGCTGAAGACTTTGGGCTGGGCTACAGGAAACTCGTAGAATTCTCTGCGTGCGGTGGCAACATCCACCTTGACGCCGCGGGGAAATGAAAGAGTACCCGTTTTGTATCGTTCGTGAACCGAGACTCTGAAACCGTCTTTTTCAAAGCTCTTGAGGAAACGTATCGCATCTCCTTCGACGACGATATCAAGATCAAGGTTTTCTCTCCGCAGAAGAAGATCGCGGACAATCCCTCCAACGATATAGGCACGCATACCCAGCTTCTCCGCCCGCTCCCCCAGAAGCGCAAGAATCTTGTTCTGCTCCGGCGGAAGCTGTTCGTCCAGAAGCGTCGTGACGTCCTCCATCCATGGGAGCTCCGGAGTCGTCTCCCGTTCTTCCTTGGGGAGGGAGAGGGGGTACAGGGCCTTGACGAGATCCGTCCGTGTGATAATGCCCATAATCCGTCGACCGTCCACTACAGGAAGCCTGCCGATACTATGCGTCGCCAAGAGACGATGGGCCTCGCGGATAGAAGCGTCGCACGGAACGGTGATAACTCCCTCCGTCATGAACTCGCGAATCAGCGTCTTGCCGAAACCGTGAAGGTGCGCCTTATCAAGATCCTTACGGGTTATCAAACCTAAGATATTTTTCCCCTTGACTACGGGGAGCGCGGAATGGCCGTAGCGGAGCATTGTCCTGTAGGCGTCGTCCACAAGAGAATCCGGAGGCACCGCCATAACCGGCGAGGTCATGATGTCTCCTGCGGTGAGCGATGGTTTGACAGCGTCGTGCAAAAGCTGTTCCATCTCTCTGACAAGCGGCAGTGGCTTTGCGTTATGCAGCGTCACGGATGCAGCCTGAGGATGTCCTCCTCCCCCGAAAGGCGTGAGAAAAGCCGCCATGTCGAGAGCATCCTCCGAGCTTCGTCCGACAAGGTATGTCCTGGTATCCATCTTGACCGCGGCAATGGCAATGTCGGCGTCGAAGTAGTCCCTGAGACGGTGGACGAAGAGCGAGAGTCCGTCCACGTACGATGGAGCGGAAACGGCTGAGAAAACAGCCTTCGCTCCGTTAATGAAGCGTACCCAGGCATTTTCAACAAGGGCGTCGAGAATGCGCCGTTCCGGGGCGGAAAACGTCATTTCTATGAAGGAGGGAATGGAAGCGATGTCGCCTCCTATCTCCTTCAGGCGGGAAACGGCGGCGAAATCCCTCGCTGTGACGCCGCTGAAGGTCAATCCGCCCGTATCCTCGTAGATCCCCGTAGCAAAGAGCGTGGCTTCATGAGGAGCGATCGGAATGCGTTTTTCCAAAAGAATCTCCACCATGAGCGTTGTGCACGCGCCGACGGGTTCAATGGCGAGAAATTCGCCGTCGATGTCGTCGTTTGATGGGGGGTGATGGTCATAGACGTGGACTGCAATACTTTTTTTCCCGAGGAGCGAGGCAAAAGGACCGATTCGGGAACGTGACCTGGAGTCCACGACAATGAGCATGGTGATTTCGTCAAACTTGATCTTTCTGGGCGTCAGCACGGTCCAATGTGAAGCGTTCTTTTTCAGAAACTCCCGCACAGTCCGGCCCGCGGAGCCTGAAAGACACAGCTTTGCGTCAGGATAGAGCTTCTGCGCCGCCACCATGCTCGCGAGGGAGTCGAAATCGTTGCCCATGTGGCTCGTTATGACCTTCACGGACGAAGTTCCTCCAATAATGCAAGACTTCGGGACCATGGTATACGGCGTATCCGTTCGATGTACGGTCCCCGGGCTGAATCCATGCAGTGCGGCTGCGAAAGAAGCGAAAACCACTGTTCAAGCGTAAAGAAGGTAAAAAACCACCCTTTTTCATTCCGGTCGAATGTCTCGGCGGGAGTGCAAAGAAACTCGGTTCCCAAACGTTCCTTGTGAAGATATTCTGCATATCTTCGGGCGTCTTCGTTTTTTTGAAAGAGAACTGAGCCTCTCACTATTGCGCTCGCTCGTTTAAACAAATCAGCCTGTTTGATCGCGAGAGCGCGAAACTCCTCGAGCGTTCCAGAGTTCTCCATGACCAGAGAAGCGCGTCTCCGTTTTTCCTCCGAAGGCAGAAGAAAAGACTCTCTCCGCGGGATCTCGTCTTCGTTCCATCCGCGCACACTGTTCCGTAACGTGCGGAATTCATCCGGAGCCGTTACGTAGACGCTTACATCGACCCACCATGGGGACCCGCTTTCAAAAAGAAGAGGAATCTCCGCCACGACCCATCCGCCCAAAGACGCCGTTCTGCGCTCCATCTCGATCCTTACGAGGGGATGCAGAAGATCGCAGAGCCAGCGGTACTCTTTTTCATCGCCGAATGCTCTGGCGGCGACTCGGGAAGGGAGAACGGCTCCCTTCCCGTCGAAAATGCCTTCTCCCCACCGGAAGCCGGCTGCTGTGATGATTTCCGGACGTGTCCAGAGCATGCGGACGATCTCGTCCGCATCGATCACAGACGCTCCCGCTTCCCTCCAGAAAGCAGTCAGCGTCGATTTACCAGCCCCAACGTCTCCTGTTACCGCTGAAACCAACATGTGTTTTCTCCTCCTCGCCTCTATCGTCCACTCTTTTAAAGCGGTCGGGGATTTCCCAGAGAAAACGCGAGAGTCCGTTACGGAACGTCGTGCCGAAAAGACGGCGCGAGCGGCCCCCGGAGAGATAAAGACGCTCTTCCGCGCGGGTCATCCCCACGTAGCAGAGCCGGCGTTCCTCCTCCATGCCTTCGCGGTCTTCAAGACATTTGAAGTGAGGAAATACAGCTTCTTCCATCCCGACGAGAAACACCACGGGGAACTCCAGCCCCTTGGCCGCATGGAGCGTCAGGAGATTGACGGCGTTGCCGTCTTCCAGATTGAGCGTTTCAAGATCTGTGAAGAGCGCCGCTTCGGCGAGCATTTCCGCGAGATCCCCTCCTGACGGAACGATGGACCGAAGTTCCCGGATATTTTCGACTCGCTCCTCCCACCCTTCGGGGTCGTCATTTCGGAGCACTGATTCGTACCCCATCGCGTCCAGGATATACACAAGAATATCGTTCAGATCGTCCGATTTGTGAAGAATACGCGCAAGATGCTCCGCCAGCTGCTGGAAACCGACACCCGCTTTTCCGTCGATTATCTTGCGGGAAGCAGCGGAGCTCCAAAACTCCTCGGGCGGGAGAGGAACGGACGAATCAAGAAACTCGAAGACCTTTTCGAGAGATTTCTTGCCGAGACCGCGGGCGGGTATGTTCGCGATACGGGAGAGCGAAACGCGGTCGAAAGGGTTGACGGCGGCACGCAGAAAAGAGAGCACGTCCTTGACCTCTTTCCGTTCGTAGAAGGCCGTTCCACGCACCACCCTGTAGGGGAGGCGGTTCTCAAGGAATTTCTGCTCGTACACGCGGCTCATAGCGTTGATCCTGTAGAGCACTGCGATATCCCCGAAACCGTACCCCTCGCGTTCATGGAGACGATGTATCTCAGAGACCAGAAAATCCGCCTCTTCGTACTCGCTCTTCCCCAGCATCGTGTAGATTTTTTCTCCCATGTTTCGCGAAGTCCAGAGATCTTTCTTTCGCCGGGCCGCGTTCCCCTCTATGAGCGCGTTGGCCGCTCCGAGGATGTTTCCTGAAGAGCGGTAATTTTGATCAAGAACCACAACCTTCGCAGACGGGAAGTCCTTTTCGAAGTTCAGAATCATTCCCATATCGGCGCCGCGCCACCCGTAGATCGACTGATCAGGATCTCCGACCACCATTATTTTGTTTCGGTCGCCGACAAGCTTTCGTAAAAGAAGATATTGAGGCCGGTTTACATCCTGATATTCATCCACCAATATCCAGGAAAGTCTCGACTGTTCTCGTGAACGAAGCTCCTCGTCTCCCGAAAGAAGTTGCAAAGGGAGCAAAAGAAGATCGTCGAAGTCGACCGCATTCTGACGCCGGAGCGCTTCGTTGTACGCGGTGAAGATATCGCCGTAGACTCCCTCTAGAAGAGGAGACTGCCCCGACGAAGGGGAACGGCAGTCGTTTTTTACGGTGGAAATCCTATCAAGCAGCGCGGCAGCCTCGAACTGCTTCGGATCAAGGTTAAAACTTTCTATAATCTCCTTCACCAAGGAGCGGCTGTCTCCCCGGTCGAAGATAGCGAATCCTTCCCGAAGCCCGACGGAAGGCAGATGGGACCTGTTTCGGAAAAGGAAACGCAATCCGAAAGAGTGGAATGTGCACACCTGCATATCGCCGCCCCCTTCTCCAACAAGAGACCGGACGCGATCTTTCATCTCGTTTGCTGCTTTGTTCGTGAAGGTAACGGCAAGAAAGTCCCATGGTTTGGCGGCTCCGGCGGCAATAAGGTAGGCTATCTTGTGCGTGAGGACGCGCGTTTTTCCGCTTCCGGCGCCGGCGAGCACAAGAAGAGGGCCGTCACAGTACGCCACAGCCTCCCGCTGGCGGGGATTCAGCTTTTCCAACAGATCCCGTTCAGCTTCTGCCATCTTCAATCCTTTGTTTGGGGGCTGTTCAGCGAACATTCGCTTTTTTCTCCTTCGCTTTGAGCTTTATAAAGCCGACCCACTGTTCGATACCGGCGCCCGAAAGAGAATCGACGTGAAACACGGGCGCGGCAGGATTGAGTTTTCGCGTATCTTCCGCAAACATCTCCATGTCGAAAGAGAGGTGGGGAAGCAGATCGGTTTTGGTCAGCAGCACCGCTTTCGCGGAAGTGAAGAGATACGGGTATTTCAGCGGTTTATCGGCACCTTCCGGAGCGCTCAGCACCGCAACCTTGAAATCCTCACCGAGGTCGAATTCCGCCGGGCAGACAAGGTTGCCGACGTTCTCGATGAAAAGAACGTCCAGCGTATCCAGCGGAAGCGATTCCATCGCTTTTTCAACAACGTTGGCTTCAAGGTGGCATCCGCCTTTTGTGTTGATCTGCACGACGGGTACGCCAAGGCGAGCCAATCGTTCCGCATCGCGGTCTGTGGCAAGATCTCCTTCGATTACAGCCATCGAGAGTCCTGCATGAAGCGCTGTTTTTTCCAGCAGGGTTGTCTTCCCGCAACCGGGAGAACCGATGATATTGACCATCAGAAGGCCCATTCGGGTATTTCTGTCCCTGATCGCGGCGGCGAATTTCTCATCCTCCGCCATCACGGACTGTTGCAGCGTAACTATCTTATTCATGTTTCCTCGACCTCCACAGAATGAATTTCCAGTTCCATCCCTGCAAGCGTCTCCCTGTTGAAAGAGCCGCATAACGGACAGACTCCGGAATCCTCCCGCCAGCGATTCCCGCATTCAAGGCATCTCCATTCCAGAGGAATCTCCTCGATTTCGAGGAGCGCCCCGGAAAGCGCCGTATCTTTAACCACTGTACTGAATGCGAATTCGAGCATTTCGGGAAAAACCTGGCGAAGGGCGCCGACCCGAAGGCGAACTTTTTTTACCCTGCCCCATGCTTCGTCCTCGCACATTTTTAAAAGGGCCGATACAATCGCATCGGCAAGAGAGAGTTCATGCATGCCGTTCCTCTTTTCCAGAAAAAAAGGACCCTTTCGGGTCCTTTTCGCATCGACGGTTACTGACGGGGAAAAACCTGCCATACCCGTTCAGGCGGGGGAAAAAACCGGAGAATACACACATTCACCGGTACAGATCAAGTTACCGCGATCCGAAGCCCCCGCGCGAGGGGCGCCCGCTGCGACTGAAAATCACTCCGAAGGCTCAAGAAGGCCGTATCCGCCGTCCTTCCGCTTGTACACCACGTTCACTATCCCGGACTCGGCGTTCTTGAACAAGAAAAACTCATGCCCAAGAAGATCCATTTGCATCGTCGCTTCTTTTGCGCTCATAGGACGCAGGGGGAAACGTTTCACCTTCACGATTTCCTCTTCGGGAGGGATAGGAAGCTCAGGCTCCACGACAGGAATCTCAAAGGAGATGTCGTGCGTTTTCAGCTGCGCTCTGTCCTTCAAATAACTCTTGTGGCGTTTGATCTGGCGTTCAAGGTTTTTGAGCGCCTGGTCGAAGGCTTTCCTCATATCGGAATCGTTCTCTTGCCCTCTCATTATTACCCCGTTGGCGTTGGAGGTAATTTCGACAGTGTACATACCACGTCCGAAACTCACCACGATCTGGCTGTCGATGATGCGGTTGAAAAACCTCTCAAGCTTGGACATTTTGTTCTCCATGTAATCCTTGAGTTCATCTTTCATTTCGACGCCACGGGTCACGAAACGTATGTCCATGCAAATCCCTCCATTCAGACTCTGTAATATGGTATTATTCTAGCACCGGGTAAGGAGAAGGGCAACAAAGGCTTTCACTCGGGGTTTTTTAAAGAATGAGTATACATCACACAAAAAAATATCATTCAGGAGGTACTGTGAAATGTATGTTTCGACTAGGGCCCGGAAGATGGAACCTTCGGCGACCCTTGCTGTAACGGCAAAGGCAAAAAGTCTCAAGCGGGAGGGCAAACCCGTTATCTCCTTCGGCGCAGGAGAGCCTGATTTCAATTCGCCTCCCTCTGCTCTTCGCTTCGCGGAAGAGGCGATGAAAAAGGGGCAAACGCACTACACTCCGGGAACAGGAATCCCCGAGCTGAGAGAAGCTGTATGCGCCTATTACAAAGAGCATTTCGGGCTTGAGTACAAACCGGCCGACGTTGTTGTGGGCGCCGGGGCCAAGCCTTTGCTTTACGAGGCGCTCGGCTGTCTTCTCGACCCGGGTGATGAAGTGCTTGTTTTTACGCCTGCATGGGTGAGTTACGTGGAGCAGATTCGCTTTTTCGACGGGAAAGCGGTGCTCATCGACACGAGCAAAACCGATTTTGTCCCCCGGATCGAGGATGTCAGGAAAGCGGTGACTCCGAGAACGCGCGCCATGATCATCAATACGCCGAACAACCCGACCGGCGCGGTGTATGACGAACAGTGTCTTCGAGACCTCGGCAAACTCGCTGTCGAGAAGGATATTACTATCCTTTACGACGAGATCTACGAACGCCTTGTCTACGGGAACGCTGTGCATCACCAAATTTTGAACCTGGTTCCGGAGGCGCGAGAGCATACCATCATCATCAACGGCGTGAGCAAGGCTTTTGCGATGACCGGCTGGCGTATCGGATACGCCCTTGGCCCTTCGAGTATCATGGGGTATTTGGGCGACCTCCAGGGACACATCACATCGAACGCGTGTTCCGTTGCCCAGTGGGCCTCCGTCGGCGCCTTGAAAGAAGCCGAACAGGACGTCGTCACGATGCACAAGGCATTCAGCAAGCGCCGCGATCTCATCGTGGAACTGATGAAAGAGATGCCCTATATTTCGTTCACGGAGCCCAAGGGCGCGTTCTACGTGTGGTTCAATATAGAGAACGCTCTTGGAAAATCCTGGAAAGGACAGTCTCTTACCGATGACACGACCTTCTGCAAGGTACTGCTTGAGTCGAAGTATGTAGCGCTTGTGCCGGGCAGCGCATTCATGGCCGACGGCAACGTGCGCATTTCGTATTCAAACTCCGAGGAGGAGATTCGCGAAGGAATGCGGCGTTTCAAGGAGTTCCTCAGCGAACTGGCGTAGTTCTGCCGATTGGGAATAGAAAGCGGAGCGTAATGTACAGAACGCTCCGCTTCTCTTCATTTTTTGAATGCTTCCGGGTTTACCAGGTCTGCCGGGCGGCGTCCTTCGAGAGCCGCGAGTACGTTCTCCGCAGCTTTTCTCGCCATGCCTTCCCTGGCTTTAATGGTTGCGCTTCCTAGGTGCGGAAGCGTTGTTACGTTCTTCAGTGTAAGAAGCGGCTCGTCCAAGGGAACCGGTTCCTTATCGAAGACGTCGAGTCCCGCTCCCCCAATCCACCCTTCGGAGCACGCTTTGAAAAGCGCCTTCTGGTCGACAACAGGACCGCGCGAGGTGTTGATAATAAATGCGGTCTTCTTCATCGAGCGAAGCTCTTTTTCACCGATCAATCCTCGCGTTTCGCCGCTCAATGGGCAGTGAAGCGAGATAAAGTCGCTTTTAGCCAGCAGTTCTTGGAGAGAGACGCGCCTGGCGCCGAGCATGCTCTCGATTTCAGGCTTCGGAGAACGGTTGACGTAGAGGATTTCCATATCGAATCCTTTTGCCCGGCGTGCGACCGCCTGGCCGATTTTTCCCATGCCGACGATACCCAGCACTGCTTCTGAAACGTCCGCGCCCAGCAGAAGATTGGGATGCCACGTCACCCAATCGCCCGAACGCAGAAACTCGTTTGCCTCCACCATCCTCCGTGCGCTCGCCAAGAGAAGCGTAAACGCAATGTCTGCGGTGGCGTTCGTCAGCACATCGGGAGTGTTGGTCACCAAGACGCCCCTCCGTGTAGCCGCATCGACGTCGATATTGTCATACCCTACGGCATAATTGCTGACGACTTTCAAATTCGGACAGAGTGACAGAAGTTCATCGTCGATCCTATCCGAAAGAGTCACCAGCAAACCGTCCGCATCTGCGCCCTTTTCGAGCAGTATGCGGCGGTCTACGGGGCCGATTTCTTCCCAGACTTCGTACTCGACACGCCCATCCAACAGGCGCATTCCGGCGTCCTGTATCCTACGTGAAACATATACTTTCGGAAGAGACACGAAAACACCTCCTGCAACTCCCTGAAAAAAGGGCGGAGAAAACTCCGCCCCTGCCGATTGTGAATAGAAAAAGCTATTCCTCCATAATCTCTTTCTCTTTCGCTTTGAGAACCTCGTCTACCTTCTTTATGTACTCGTCGATAATATCCTGAACCTCTTTTGTATACTTTTTGAGGTCGTCTTCACTGATCTCCGAGTTCTTTTCCTTTTTCTTCAGAACGTCGTTCGAATCCCTCCGGAGGTTTCGAAGAGCGATACGTCCCTCTTCCGCATATTTGCCCACCAGTTTTGTCAGTTCAATACGACGATCTCTTGTGAGCTCCGGAAGATTCACGCGAATAATTTCGCCGTCGTTCTGCGGAGTGACTCCGAGCGAAGAGGCGAGGATTGCCTTTTCAATGAGTTTCAAAGCGCTTCTGTCGAAGGGGGCGATAGCAATTTGACGCCCCTCCGGAATGGAGACTGTGGCAATTTGCTTGACAGGCGTAGGGGCTCCGTAGTAATCCACCTTGATGTCGCTTACGAGACCGGGATGAGCGCGTCCGGTCCGAATAGCCAAGAACTCGTTCTTTAAGTGCTCAATGACCTTCTCCATTCTTTCTCTCAGTTCTTTCAGCTCAGTTTTCGGCATTCCGGAATTCCTCCTTCGATGAAGAATAGATCCCCGAAAAATGGGGGCGGAACAGTCAAGCATCCAGTGCAGAACTAAAAAACACTCCGGCGTCTCCTTCGGCATGCGATCAGCCGACGATACGCTGGATTTCTGCGCGCGCACGTCTCTCTTTCGAGACTCTCCTACGCCGATACCATGGTTCCCGTGTTCTTCCCGTCAACCAGAAAATCTTTCAGGTTGCCCTTACGCAGTATGTTCAATACAACGATAGGTATGGCATTCTCCATACAGAGCGAGAAAGCGGCCGCATCCATTACCTCGAACTGACGCTGAAGAGCTTCCATATAGGTTAAGCGGTGCAGCAGAACCGCATCCGGAAATTTTTTCGGGTCCGCACTATATATACCATCTACTTTCGTTGCTTTCAACAGGCAATCTGCTCCCACCTCCGCCGCACGAAGCGCGGCGGCCGTGTCCGTAGAGAAATAAGGAGAGCCTGTTCCTGCCGCAAAGATGACGACGCGCTCTTTTTCGAGATGACGCAAGGCCCTGCGGCGAATGTACGGTTCAGCCATTTGGCGCATCTCGATCGCTGTCTGTACACGTGTCGGCACACCGAACTTTTCGAGAACATCCTGAAGGCAGAGGGCGTTCATAACCGTGGCCAGCATTCCCATATAGTCGGCTTGGGAACGTTCTACCCCGAGGGACTCAAGTTCTTTTCCCCGAAGCATATTGCCCCCTCCTACGACCATGGCAATCTGGATACCCGAGTGGGCGACCTCAACGATCTCCTCGCCTATCCGCCGGACTGCGTCAAAATCGAAGCCAAATCCGTTATTTCCCGCAAGAACCTCTCCGGAGAGCTTTAAAAGAACTCTGTTGAATTTCATCGGAATTCCTCCCCTTCTCAAGATTTCGGGTATGAAAAAGGCGAGGCTTTCGGCCCCGCCTTTTTTTATAAAAAACTATTCACCGATCGAGAATCGGGAGAAGCGTCTGAGGACAATATTTTCGCCGAGTTTTGCGATAACCTCTACGATGAGATCCTTGATCTTCTTGTCGCCGTCTCGGATCCAATTCTGCTCGAGCAGGCAGTTGAGCTCGTAGAACTTGTTGATCTTACCGTCGGCGATTTTATCGACGATATTTGCGGGTTTCCCTTCTTCAAGGGCCTGCTGCTTGTAGATCTCACGTTCTCTTTCCAACACGTCGGCGGTTACTTCCTCCGAGGAAAGGAACTGCGGCGCCGCAGCAGCGATGTGCATGCACAGTTCATGTCCAAGGTTCTGGAATTCATCTGTCTTTGCAACAAAATCAGTTTCACAGTTCAGCTCGATCAAAGCGCCGAGTTTGCCGTTCGTGTGGATATACGAGAAAACACGACCGTCTGCAGCAGTTCTGGCGGCCTTTTTTGCAGCTTTGGCGAGACCTTTTTCGCGAAGGTAGTCGATAGCCTTCTCCACGTTCCCGCCGTTTTCGGCGAGGGCGTTCTTGCAGTCCATCATCCCCGCGCCTGTTCTTTCACGAAGTTCCTTTACAGCGCTGGCGCTAATTTCCATAATAAAAAAGCCTCCCTTTCCGGTAAACAAACTTCCCCGCTCAACGAGGAAAAAATCCAATTCAGAAACACATTGAGGAACGTATTCTTCTGACAGATGGCTGAAAAACCGGCACACGAAGAACCGACCCAACAGGATTTCCCGGTCGGGTCGGCTTCGTCTCTATAACTTACGCCTCTTCGACAGAATCGTCGTAGACTTCGTGCAAGCGTTCCTTTTTCTCTATAATACCGTCGTCGGCTGTATCGTCGCCCTCTTCGCCCTGAACAAGCACGCCGGCTTCGGAATCCTCTCCCTGGCGTCCTTCAATGAAAGCGTTGGCCATAAGTCCGGCAATAAGCTTGATCGCGCGGATGGCGTCGTCGTTGCCGGGGATCGGGAAGTCGATCATCTCCGGATCGCAGTTCGTGTCAACTATTGCAATCACGGGAACTCCCAGTTTCCTCGCTTCGAGGACGGCATTTTCCTCTCTTCTAGGGTCGATAAGGAAGATGGCATCCGGGATGGCTTTCATGTTTGTGATGCCCTTAAGATACTTCTCCAGTTTTCCCAACTCTTTGCGAAGAATAATGACTTCTTTCTTGGGGAGATTGGACCAGTTGCCCTCGTCTTCCATTTTGCGAAGTTCCACCATACGGGCAACGCGCTTGCGAATCGTCGGAAAGTTGGTGAGAAGACCGCCGAGCCAGCGCTGGTTGATAAAGAACTGCCCGCAACGTTCAGCCTCGTCCTTGATGGTATCCTGAGCCTGGCGCTTTGTTCCGACAAAAAGAACCGTCCCGTTGTTCCTGGCAACCTCGCGGATGTAATCGTATGCTTTTTCAAGGCCGCGGACAGTCTTCTGAAGGTCAATGATATACACTCCGTTGCGCTCCGTGAAGATGAAAGGCTTCATCTTCGGATTCCACCGACGAGTCTGATGTCCGAAATGGACTCCGCACTCCAAAAGCTGTTTCATGCTGACAACTGCCAAAATAACCCCTCCTGAAATATGTTGGTTTTCCCTCCACAAACATCGAACAAAGTGGAAACCGTTTTTTGAAACGGCACCCTCCACCCCATCAGTTTGTGTGTGTGATGAGGACCAGGAGAGTATACCACAAAGACAGGTTGACCTTCAACCTGTCTCGAAGTACCATATACCCAGTATTTACTCTACTGAAAAAACCGAATGGGGGCATAGTAATGGCCAAGGATTCACTTATCGAAAAACTCGAAAAACTACCCAAGGACAGGAAAGCGATGTTGAACCGTCTTCGCCGCGTAGAGGGCCAGCTTCGCGGCATTCAGAGGATGATCATTGAAGAAAAACCTTGTTATGATATCCTCCTTCAACTCTCGGCAGCGCGAAAGGCAATGCAGAAAGCATGCATTGAAATTCTAAAAAACTACCTCCACAGATGCGTCCACGAAGCGAAAGCGCCTGATTTCGACAATCTCGAGAAACTCATTGAGGCTCTCATTGAAATATCTCCGGCGAAGCCTGCGTTCCCGGAGAACGAGGAAGAGTCTGACGAAGAGTAATACAGAACGGCTGCCTGCGGGAAACCCAGTTTCCCCGTGGCGCCCGGAGAATTCTCCTTACTGCTGCTCCCTTCCGGGCCTGACAGGGTTCGAAGGTCTCCGCCGCACGGGACTGGATTCCCCGCAGGCAGCCGTTCATTCTGCACGTTTTCAGCGCAGTGGATTATAGCATGGCTTCGAGCACTTTACCAGCGACTACTTTAACCACTTTGCGAAAAGAGCGTCCAGATCTCCCCGCAGCTTCGCGTCGTTCCAGAGATAGTGCATGATCTTCAGGAAGTCGGGGTCGTCCTGCTGAATGAAAAATCCCATGAAGCTGATCTTCGTCAGCGGTTTGTCGGTAAAGGCGCCGTAGAGCCGGTCATCCTTCCGCGAGTACACGACAGCTTCGTACACTTCGCTGATCATCACGTCGCCTTTCCCCTCTGCGATCATTGCGGGGATCTCGGCATTGCTCTGATGCACTACGACTTTCGCACTCTTAAAGTTTGCGGTTACATATTTTTCATTTGTTCCGCCTGGGTTCACAATGACTGTCGTCTCGGGAACGTCCATCGCTTCAAGCGAAGTGAACTTCTCCTTGTCAGCCTTCCGAATGATGGCAACCTTGCCGTTTGGTGCATACGGAGGCAAAAAGTCCCCCTTCAACATACGGGCAAGGCTCCGGGTTATACCTCCGACGGCGACGTCGAATTTGCCTGCAAGGTAATCCTCCATAAGCTTCGACCAGGTGGTGGGAACAAATTCAACGGTCACGCCAAGCTCCGACGCAAGAAGTTCCGCAAGTTCGATATCGTGCCCCTCGTATTTGCCCGTACTCTTGTCGAGCATGGCGAATGGGCGATAATCCCCGGGAGTCCCCACCCGCAATAGCTTTGTTTCCATAACGCGGTCAAGCCTCGCTCCTGCTGCAGCCTGTCCCGCAATCGAGAAAAGAAACAGCACCAGCAGTACACAAAATACACTCGAAACTCTCTTTTTTCCGTACATCAATACCCCTCCGTTCGTTTTTTGTTTCGTAACATTCTCTCTCATCTCAAAACCCGTTTACTTCGTCAGCATATTCTCCCACAGACGGGGGTCGTCAGGGGAGACTTCTGAAGGAACAAGCGGTCCTTGGAGAACGATAAAGGCTCCGTCTTCCGCCCAAGGGTTCTTTATGACTTTTGCGGGAGACCAGAGAGCGCCGTCTTCCGTCAGCGTATCTCCTATCCGGGGAACAGGGTTCCCTCTCAGCTTGTCCACAAGGAACCTCACCGCCAGCGCGGCCGAGTCGTAGGCAGGCTGTGCGACAGCGCCGAGCATCTTCCCTTTTTTAATGAGGTCGATTCCCTCGGGGCCGATGCATATTCCGCAGATACCGTAGTCGGCGGAATCCAACCCTGCGGCCTCGATAGCCGCAACGACACCGGGTCCCATTATATCAGGGGTTTGGACATAAATGCCCACAACCCGTTTCCCGAAACGCGTCAACAAATCGGAAGTCACTGCGTGGGAGTCGGTATTATTCCATTTTCCCTCTCCTTGAGCAATTTCAAGTTGCGGATACTTCGACAGCACGGAGTTGAATCCCTCGGTGCAGGCATGGCTGAACATATCCGCCTTATCGCCGAGGATCTCAAGAACGACGCCCTCGGGTATATCGCCGCTGTTTCTGGACTTGATCCCCTCGACGAAAAACTCCGCGGCGCGGGCGCTCGACTGAGCGAGGTCAAAGGAGAGGAAGAAATCGACAACGCCTCCTTCAGGAGATGTGTCCAGTGCGGCCACGGGGATCCCAGCCTCGTTGAGGCGCACAATACCAGGCACCAGCGTGCGCAAATCCACAGCGCCGCCAAGGATGAACGCGTCGATTCCCTGTATCATAAAAGTATCGATGATTTCCATAATTTTTATAGAATCGGCTTCGCCGTCGCGAATCATTATATTCACGCCCAGCGAGGCGGCTGTCTCTTCCGCTGCCTTTATAAATGCCTGAATGTATGGCGCCGAGGGTTCTTTGATGATCATACCGATGGAGATTTGCTTTTCGGACGCACATGAAGCCGCAGAAAAAACGAAAAGCGCCAGAAGCGCCGGTATTACTTTTCTAAAAGAGCTGTTCACGTAGATTCCTCCTCGATGTAGTGGATGAACGTACTTTAAAATCTTTCCTCATTCTCAATTATTGCCATCATCCTTTCGCGACTTTGAGTTTTTGGAGCTGTTCGTTACGAAGCAATCGTGCCCGGAGGGAGATTCGAAACCGGTCTGTAAGTATGGCGACAAATATCAACGCCCCCTGAGCGGCGTGTATGAGCGTCACCTTGACACCGAGAAGATTAAGAGCATTCGAAAACATGCCCAAAAGGATCGCACCGCCGAGCATCCCGAAAGCGGAGCCTTTCCCTCCGCTCATGGAGGTGCCTCCGAGAAGCGCTCCGGCGAATGCAAGGAGCGTCATTCCGTTCCCCATGGTGTTGGACACCGAATCTTGCCTCCCGGCTGTCAGCATACCGGCAACAGCGGAGAGAAGCCCGGCTATGACAAAACCTGCTATCACCATTTTTTGTGTATCTATACCTGCGACGAAGCTGGCCCGTGCATTTCCGCCCGTTGCCAGATAGTTTCTGCCGAAGACGGTATGGCGTAGCAGAATGTGAAAGAGGAAGTAGATTGTAAATGTCACAGGTATAGCCGCAGGGAGGTTTCCAACGGCTGAAAAACGCGCCTTGCCGATAAAGGAATAGACCGGATCCAACGGAAATATCGAAAGGGGAATAAGAAAAAGGACCATTCCCCGAAGAATAATTGAAAGAGAAAGCGTCTGCATAAAGGCGTTCATTCCCAGCTTGGCAACACAGTAGCCGTTGAAAAAACCGATGCACCCGCCCAGGAGCAGCGTGAGGAGAATCGCCAGGTACGGATTACCCAACGCGACGGGAAACCACTTCGTCGAGGCCAAAATAACTACTCCGGGCGCAAAGGCGAGCACAGCGTCGATAGAAAGGTCAAAATTGCCGTTTAAGAGAACGAAACCTTGTGCAAGCACAAGCATGCTCATTATCGTGGTATGGTACAGTATGTTCACAATGTTGTTCCATGAGGCGAATGCCGGAATTCCCAGGGCGCACGCGAAAAAAAAGAGAAAGAGCATCAGCCAGATGATATTGTCCAAAAGAGTTAACTTGATTTTTAAACTGCCCGACATTCGTCGCCACCTCTTTGATCTTGATATCCAAAACCTTGCACATCCATAAAAAGAGATTTTTCATCGAAATCTTTTTGTTGATATTCGCGAACCATGTTCCCCTTGTACAGAACAAGGATTCTGTCGCAGATATCCATCAGATCGTCCAGTCCCGGCGACGTGAGCAGTACGCCGGAGGCGGCGCGCAACGGTCCGTGAATTATGGAGAGGATGGAACGCTTCGCTCCAATATCCACTCCTCGCGTCGGTTCGTCGAGGAGATAGACCTCCGGTGCGTTCGCCATAATACGTCCAATTACGACCTTCTGCTTATTTCCTCCGGAAAGTTCCTCGGCGCTCTGTTCCATGGAAAACGCTTGAATCTGTACCCCAGCGAAGATCTCTTCAGCGCGGCGGCCGGCTTCTCTTCTCAAAACGAAGCCATTCCGGGAGAATCTGGAAATGCTGTTGAGCAGCAAATTTTCGCGGATGCTGAACGTTTGTATCAGCCCCTCCGTCTCGCGATCCTCCGGAAGATACGCTACTCCCATGCGAAGGGCTTCCGAGGGGGTGGAGAAAGATACTCTTTTGTCTTTGAAGAAAATTTTTCCTGCATCGGCAGGCTCTATCCCCGAGATCGCCTTCAGCAGCTCGGTCCGTCCGCTCCCCCGCAATCCGGCGATACCGAGAATTTCTCCTTTTTTGAGGGAAAAGCTGATATTACAAAAATTCCCCCATCGTGTAAGATTTTCGAGACGAAGGAGCTCTTCGCCGATATAGCCTGCTTCCTTTCGTTCGGGGCCCGAAGAAGAAAGCGTCTCTCCAACTATCAGTTCAGCGAGCGAATGATGGTCAAGCATATTCTTCGTCCGTGTTGTGACGATACGTCCGTCCCGAAGTACGGTAAGTCGATCGCAAATATCGAGCAGTTCGTCGATATGATGGGAGATGTAGAGGACTGCCTTCCCTGACTCCCTCAATTCACCCACAATTCTTTTCAGAATTGCGGCGTCGTTCCGGCTGAGCGACGCAGATGCTTCGTCGAGCACAACAACATTTGCGTCCTCGACGACGCATGCTTTCAGAATAAGAAGTATCTGCCGCTCGCTGAGAGAGAGATCTCTCGCCTGAAGATCAGCGCCGATATCGAGTCCGAAACGATCAAGAATGCGCCGTGCATCCGCCCGGATCTTGCTCCATGAAACAAAACCGGAACAGTTTTCCAGCTCTCCCAGGAAGAGATTCTCTGCAACCGAAAGATCAAGCACTATCTCCGGTTCCTGTGGAACAATGGAGATCCCCTCACGTTTTGCTCGCGACCTGCTGAACGATGAAAAGGATCGTCCATTTACCATGATGGTTCCGGAGGTAGGCTCCACAAGGCCCGAGAGAATACCGACGAGTGTTGACTTCCCGGCTCCGTTCTTCCCGATGAGACCGTGCACTTCTCCCGGAAGCGCTTCGAAATGAATATTCTCAAGAGCCACTGTTCCCGGATAGACCTTGCTGATCCCCTCAAGCAGCAAAACTGGTTTGGAGCAGACTTCTTCCATCACCGTGCACGCATCTCCGCTGAACGCTTGTGTCCGAAAAGGCCTTCCATTTCGGCGAAGTCGGCGCATGGTCCCGCAAGGTAAGCGGCTCCTTCCGCAGTGAGCTCCTGGAAGGAACAGACTCTCAGGAAAGTCCCGACGTAGACGCCGTTCGAAAAGCGGGCGCACCTGACGGTAGGCAAAATATGATTCGGTCCCGAGGCATAGTCGCCGAAAACGACCGGTGCGTTCTCCCCGATGAAGAGGGAACCGAAGTTTACCAGTTGTGACGAAATTGCCGGGCTGTCGGACGTCATCACTTGCAGGTGTTCGGGAGCGATGTCGTTCGTAATAGCCACCGCCTCGACCAGAGACTCTGCAAGCAGCACGCGCCCGTTGTTCCTCCAGCTTTGGAAAGCGAATTCCCCGGTGGAAAGGAGCGGCGCCTGCGTTTCGACGGCGCTCATAACGGATTCACCGAGCCGCCTGCTTGTCGTCACAAGTACGGTCCACGAATGGGGGTCGTGCTCGCAGCGCGCAAGAGCGTCGGCGGCAACCCACTCCGGGTTCGCCGATTCGTCGGCGAGGATCACCACTTCGCTTGGGCCTGCAAGCATATCGATCCCTACTGCCCCGGAAACCTGTCGTTTTGCCTCGGTAACATACTTGTTTCCAGGCCCGACGATAATGTCAACCCCCTTGATCGTCCCGGTTCCGTAGGCGAAAGCGCCTATAGCCTGCGCGCCACCCATACAGTAGACCTCGTCCACTCCTGCGATATCCATTGCGACAAGAACTGCCGGGTGAATTCCGTCCCGTCCTTTGCCCGCCGGAGAACACGCCGCTATCCGCCGAACTCCGGCAACCTTCGCCGGAATAGCCGACATCAACGCGGAAGACGGAAGAGGGTATCTCCCCGCAGGAACATAACAACCGCAGGATTCCATGGGGAGAAGCCGATGCCCGAGCGTCACTCCGGGAGAAATCTCGTACCGAAGCTCCTGCATACAGCTTTTCTGGCGAAGTGCAAAGTTGCGGATTCGTTCCGCGGCAAATTCAAGCGTCTTCACCGTCGAAGGCGCTACTTTCTCGTAGGCGGCGCGCAGCTCCTCTTTCCCTATACGAAGAGAGGAAGGACGGACGCCGTCGAACTTCTCCGTGTAGGCGAGAACAGCCTCGTCTCCGCGTTCGCGGACACTCTTGAGAATTCCGCCTACTACGGATTCAACAGAGCCTCCTTCTTCCTGAAAATTACGTTCTGCTTCTTTGAGTACGATCACTTCACATTCCTCCTGATCGGTCTGAAAACTCCCGTCTATTGGAGCGGGAGCAAAAAGAGAGAGCCGAGAAGATGTTCAGCTCTCCTGTACATTACAATTTTCTTAGCTTGCGAGCCAGCCGCCGTCTATGTAGACGATCTGTCCCGTCAAATAATCGGAGGCTTCACTGCACAGAAAGACCAGCGTTCCCAGAAGATCCTCGGCAGTCCCGACTCGCCCCGCCGGAATCCGCTCCTCGATCCACCGGCGGTGCTCAGGGTTCTGAAAGAACGGCTCGGTCATGGGAGTACGGAAGTACCCGGGCCCCATAGCGTTCACCTGGATGTTGTACTTCGCCAGCTCGATAGCCATCGTGCGGGTAATCTGCACCACTCCGCCCTTGGCGCCGCAATAGACCGAGGATTGCGCCAGGCCTATGGCGCTTCCCAGCGACCCGATATTCACGATTTTTCCTCTTCGCTGGTTCATCATGATTTTAGCGGCTGCCTGCGCCGTGAAGAAAACGCCCCTGAGATTGACCGACATAATCTTGTCGAACTGCTCCTCCGTGACGGAGACGAAGTCGTTGATCTCCTCGACGCCCGCGTTGTTCACAACGATATCAAGAGTTCCAAGTCGGTAGGCTGCATCGGAAAATGCGGATTCCACTTTTCCCGGCTGCGTCACATCGAGAAAAAAGCCCTCTGCCCGGCCCCCGGAGGCTCGTATCTCTTCAGCCGTCAACTTCGCATCGTTTTCGTTCACGTCGCCGCATAATACAGTCGCGCCGGCAGACGCTAATCCAAGCGCATACCCCTTCCCAAGTCCCCGGGCTGCTCCAGTAACAACGGCGACTTTCCCGGCCACGCTGAATCGATCATAAAAAGTCATTTGATTCGCTCCTTGATTGTGATTCGCGGTGTCTGTTCTTTCGCTTTCCTGAGAGAGGAGAAAACAGATGTCTTGATGATGCTTCATCATGTTAGCATAAACTTTCAACAATGCAAGCGGTGAAAACCGTAAGTCTACTTGTTTGTGAAGCTGCTCTGCTGGAATCGTTCGTCGTGTATAATAGGAAAATCAAAGCGGGCTTCTGCCTCGCCAAACATCATCTTTGGAGGTGCGCTTGTGCAGTGGACGGCGTTTTTCACCTACATCCTCATAACGTGCAACACTCCGGGACCGAATGTAGTTCTCGCAATGAACACCGCGAGGATTCACGGATTGCGCAAAACGCTCCCCTTGATTGCCGGAATGATGTCGGGCCTTCTTCTTCTGATGACCTTCTGCGCCATCTTCAACCTTCTTCTTGCGCGCCTGTTGCCTACTCTTCTTCCTGTGCTCAGGACCGGCGGCACGGTGTACATTCTCTGGCTTGCCTGGAAGATCGCCTTCCCCAAACGAAACTCCCTGGAAAACGCTCCAGCCGAAGATGCTCCTGACTTCCGGCATGGGTTTGTACTCCAGTTTCTCAACCCTAAAGTTATTCTTCTGGGGCTGACAACACTCTCAACATTTATTCTTCCGTGGACAACTTCGAAAACGTGGCTTTTTGGTTGCGGCGTCTTTCTGACTCTTGCATGCAGCAACGGGGTTTTTCTCTGGTCTCTTCTGGGCGCAGCGCAAAAAAGACTGATGACAGAACAGGGACGTTTCTGGGATTATCTTATGGGCGGATTGCTTGCCTGGTGCGCATTCTCGGTTTCTGGGCTGAAAGAGTTGTTTTTCTGATGCCTTTTTCATCGGAGAGGGTACGTTGTTCAATTCGAGAAAGTCGAGGTGAGAAAAATGTTCGAGCTTGTGACAAACTGGCAGCTTTGGGTGATTCTGGGATTTGCCTTGCTGATCGTCGAGATGTTCACTCCGGGCTTCGTTCTTGCATGTTTCGCCATCGCCTGCATCCCTCCGGCGATAATCACATACTTTGAAGACTTTGATCTGCGTGCTCAACTCGCTGTCTTCGGCGTATCTACTCTTTTCATCTTTTTCTTCATGCGGCCTGCCGTTCTCAGATTTCTGTCGAACAGGAAAGATGCCCGCACGTCGAACGCCGAGGCGCTCATCGGGAAAAAAGGCATCGTAATAAAGACCATCTCGCCGGACGCTGCTCAAGGGGGATACGTGAAGGTGGACGGGAAAACCTGGTGGGCGTTTGGTCCCGAAGGGATCGAAATCGGAGAGGGGGCGGGTGTCGTCGTCGTAAAAGTTCGGGGAGCCAGCCTGGACGTTCAGTTCGAAGAGAACGAGTCATCCGGTGAAGAGTAATGCACAGGGTATTCTGACTAGATCATTCTTGAATAATTTTCAGGAACACATCCGATAAACGGGGAGTGTGAAAACAATGAGAGAGATTCTGTTCGTCAGCAACACGGGCAACACAACGGTCGTCATCTTCTTCGTTCTGTTTACCGTGATCCTGGTGATGTCGGGCATCAAGATCGTTCCTCAGGCAAGCCGTGTCATAGTGGAACGTCTCGGAAAGTTTCATAAAATACTCGAGCCCGGCATTAACTTCATCTTCCCCGTTCTCGACCGGAGAAAGGCAACTTCCTGGATTGTCGGAGGGGAGATACGGAATACAACGCTCATTGATATCAGGGAGCAGGTTTTCGACTTCCCAAAGCAAAACGTTATCTCGCATGACAATGTCGTGATGGAGATCAACGCGCTCCTCTATTTCCAAATCAACGATCCGTTCAAAGCGGTGTACGAAATTGCCAACCTGCCGCTGGCTCTGGAAAAACTGACGCAGACATCTCTCAGGAGCGTGATGGGAGAGATGGACCTTGACGAGATATTCAGCAAACGCGCGGAAATAAACGAACGTCTCCGTGTTATCCTCGACGAAGCCAGCGATGCTTGGGGGGTAAAGGTGACGAGAGTGGAGATTCAGGACGTGAATCCGCCTGCCTCGGTTCAGGCCGCAATGCAGCGCCAGATGGAGGCGGAACGCTCCAGGCGGGCCATGGTCACCGAGGCGGAAGGGAAAAAAACCGCGCAGATACTTGAGGCGGAAGGGCATAAAGAGGCGCAAATCAATCGCGCTGAGGGAGAAAAACAGGCGGTGATCCTTGATGCGGAAGGACGCGCCTGGGCCAGAATTCGCATGGGAGAAGCCGAGGCTGAGGCTGTGGTGAAAGTAGCCTCGGCCGTGAAAATTGCGGGAGGCGATCCCACGCAGTACCTCATCGCTCTTAAATATATGGATACCCTTTCCTCAGTGGCATCCGGAAATGAGAACAAGGTTGTCTACCTGCCTTATGAAGCTACAGCGATCCTCGGCTCGCTCGGCGGCATGAAAGAACTTTTTTCTAAGGACAAAACACAAACGAACGCTTAAAACAGTACAGAAGGGAGGGGGTATTCACCCTCTCTCTTCTGTCTGAAGCAATTACTCTCCGAAACGCGCGAAGTTTCCTTCCGGCCTGAGCGCTTTTTTTATCGATTCACCGTGTTCGTCGATTGCTCTCCCACGAATTTCAGACTGAAGCCATGACGAATAGGCTCTGCGAAACGCAGCTTCGAGTTCCAGCTGCGGCTTCGCTCCCCTGCTGCCCACAAGATCAGCGCACAAGTTCAAGACTTTTCCGCTGTCATCCCAAGCCCAGCGGAAAGAGGCAAACGCATTCAAAAGGTGCTCGAATGCCCGTTCTCTGAGCGCGGAAAAAGGAAGGAGGAAGAAATCTGCTTTCTTATCGTATGCACCGACAGCGTTTCCGGGAAGAAAGAGAACGCCGGGAAGACCCCGGGAACGAATTCGCGGGAGAGTAAAAAGCCCCCTGTCAGCAGAAAGAATCTCGAGGAATGCTCTTTCAAAGCTAAGATCTCCTGCTTTTTTCTTTTTTTCACGTTGTATTTCTTCCTCATCCAGTATATCGAGATACTCGACGGAATCAGGGAGGAGAAAAGGAGTATAGCCGCTTTTTTCCGGTGCGTTCTCCTCTGAGAACGCTTTGCACGCTCTCTCTTGAACAGCATAGATTCTCTCCAGATGTTGCTTCATGATTTCAAGAAGCGCCTGTTCAGGTGAGAAGGGGGTATCGTTCACTTCTTGCCGTAACTTTTTTTTTCGCCGCACAACTTCCAAAGCGCTTTTTTTGTAGGCATACGCAGTAAGTGATTCAAGGAATAACATATCGATGCTCGAAAGCAATCTGTCTACCACCAAATCGCTGCCGTCCTCATCTTTGGCAATAGTCTTCAGCCGTCGAATGCCCTCCATCAACTTCGGAAAGCTTTCCAGCTTCCGCTCTTTCTTCTTTTTCCTGTTTTCTTCATCCTCTGAAGGCTCCTCCGCAGGCGGCTCCTGCTCCAGAAAACGCATTGTCGCCCGGGCTGTTTCGTCAAGAGATTCTAAAAAATACCCGGCGAGCATATCTGCACGGTTCTTCGGCATGATAAAAAGGCCCCCGTCGGAAGTAACGCTCCCAAGGGTTGTGAAAAGGAGCGGCAGCATTGTGCGAATTCTGCCCCCGAGCGCGTTCAAACGTGCCTCGGATGAAGCGATCGCTTTCGTTACGTGTGAAACGGCATAATCTTCTTTTCCTTCTTCAAAGGCAGCTCTCGTGTCTTCAATCCATTCAGTCAGAGTGAGCGCCGCACACACCTCGCTCCTTTGCACCGAAGAGAGAGACGAAGCAGAGCTATACGCTCCTGAATCGACAAGCTCATACTGTTCCTGAGTCAATGAGAACGTAGTATCATCGATAAAACGGCGTACGAGAAATCTGTGGAGAGACGCTAAACGTTGAGGAGAGGGCAAGCCGGAAAGAACCCTTGTTTTGTGGAAATGGGCAAGGGCAGTCAATGTAGTACGCTGCTCTTCAGGTAGCGATTCGGAGGAACCAATCATGCCGAGCATATATCGGCCCTAGTTCGCGAAATAAAAAAGCTCCCGGAGGAAAGAGTTGTTTTTGTCTGCATCTGAAACATCTCCGATCTCTAAGGTACGTCTCTGGTAAGAGGATACATCAGAGCAGGCGAACAGACAAGACATTCGTTTTTTAAGTGAATGAGAAAGATTTATTAGGGGGGGAAGATATTGAAAAAAATGGCGGAGAAGGAGGGATTTGAACCCACGGAACCTCACGGTTCAGACGCTCTCCAAGCGCCCGCCTTCGACCACTCGGCCACTTCTCCGCATAACGGCAGGTATTATATCACAGTTTTCCAAGTTTGCCAGACCGGAAAAACTTTTTTATTGGCGGAGAAGGTGGGATTTGAACCCACGGGACGGCAAGCCGCCCAATTGATTTCGAGTCAATCGCCTTCGACCACTCGGCCACCTCTCCGCACGACCCGAATAATGATACAGGATTTTCGAGCGTTGTCAAGATGAATCCAGTCGCCGCAGTGTATAAAAGAATTTAAAAAACCAGTAATTTAGTGCGCGTTGTATATTTCATTTTTTTAGCGTAGTCAATCTGTCGTTGAAGCTTGCGGAGGGAAATATCCTCTTTTTCTAGTGATAAATATTTGTTTATAAATGCTTTTAGCAAGTAAAAATATCCGAGCGCACAATACGGTCGGAGTCCGCGTTATGCATTCTCCGTTGCTACCGGAAAAACACGGTTTCTTCCCCCTGTTTTTGCCTCGTAAAGAGCGCTATCCGCTCTTGAGAAAAAAGCTGAAGCACTGTCATGTGCGCCTGCGAACTGCTGGACTCCAAAGCTTGCAGTCAGGTTGAGCGCGACTGTCCCATTCTCCCCCTTGCCAATGTCGAAACGTGCTTTCTCCACGTGAAGACGCAGGCGTTCAGCAGTTTGGAGCGCGTCTCTCATGCCGGTTTCCGGCATAAGAACACCAAACTCTTCGCCCCCGTACCGCACCGGGAAATCTTCTGCACGCACACCCCTGCGAAGCACCCTGGCAAACTGACGAAGAACGTCGTCGCCGATGTCGTGGCCATAGGTGTCGTTCACATTTTTGAAGATATCGATATCGCAGAGAATCAACGATAGGGGGTGTCCGCGGTGTAAACTCCGCGCAATTTCCCGATCCAGTGTTTCAAAAAAGTGCCGTCGGTTCGGCAGTCTGGTAAGAGCGTCGGTTGTCGCGATACGAAGAAGTCGCCGTTCCTGGCGTTTGCGCAGGAGATGGGCCGAGATCATTTCGGAAAATGTCGAGAGGAGGATATCTTTCGGCTCGGAGGATTCCATTGTATCGTCTATGTTCACGGCTAATGCTCCCCAGAAACGTCCCCCTTCAAAAAGCGGGTAGAAAGAGAAGAATGCCCCTTCCGAAACGGAGAAGAATTTTTTCAATGGAGTTTCGTAGAGCCGCTCTTTTACAACCTTCTTTCGTGTAAGGTCAATGAGCCACTTTCTAGGAATATCGCTTATCAGGACACTCCGCACTTCAGAGTGTTCCGAAAGAAGCGGTAGTCCGGGTGATGCATATTCAAAGCTTATTTCGATCGAACGTCGGCGTGTAGAAGAAAAAGTGCTTCGGAGGAGAAGAATTCTTCTGGCATCGATCACTTCACGGATTTTTCGGCACGCGTTGCGCAGAACATCTTCATGCCCGCCTTCCGTAAGTAGCATACGCGCGGCGTCACTAAGAAAACGTTCCGAATCAAGTCTTTCTTGAAGCCGCACCCCCTGTAAACGAAGTTCACGACCCTTTTTATAGAAGATAACGAATCCGGCTGAAAGTAATGCCAAGAGAATTGACGCTGCAAAGAAGCTCCACAATGCCCATTGAGGGAAGAAGGTAAACTCATCGTCGTAGTACCATCGGCGTAGAAGGACTTCCATGAGAGATACTGGAGACTCGTTCAGTTCGGAAAGTTTTTCGTCGAGTCGAGCCAAGAGCGCTGTGTTTTTTCCTTTTGTAGTGGTAAAAAAGATTTTGGAGGGGGCAAAAATAATCGGGCTTCTCCGGAAATCAAAACGTCGAATCTTGGCCAGGCTAGCAAGCTGTTCCGCCGCGCATACGTCGGCAACGCCGGAGCGCAGCATCTCAAGCGCTTCCTCCACTGTTGGCGCTTCCGCTATCGTGTAGCGGATTCCTATACCGTCCAGGATTCGGCGGAGTTCGGAAAGCGCATAAAAGCCGCTTTGCATTGAAATAGTTTTGCCTTCAAGATCCTGAAATGTCAGTATCTCCGAGTCAGAACGCGTGAAAAAGGTGTACCACGTAGAATAATGATGATTCTTAGAGAAATCGAAAAGCCCTTCCAAACGGGGCGTAGGAGCCATACTCAAAAGGTCGATTTCTCCCTCCTGAAGCATTTTGACAAGCTCTTCACCGCCGGCGTTAATGAAGGAAAGCCTCCACCCCTCATTTTCAGCAAGGGTTCGCAGAAGATCCGGCATATAGCCCGCAAAGTTCCCATTCTCATCCTTGAAAAAAAACGGGGATAACTCTACCATTCCGTATCGAACAACACGCGCGGAAGCGGAAGCAGAAGAAAACGAAGAAATGCCCACCATATAAAAACCCTGGGAAGGAACGGGGGAAGAAGAAAAAAGACTGTAAAAAAAGGAAAAAAAGAAGATAATGCCAAGAGATTTCCTGATACGGTGTACTCTTGAAAAACGAGAGTTGAATGAGGTCAAGAAACAGACACTCCCTTTCGGAGTAAAACAACCTTGCCATGTTTTCTCAATATTTATTTCGGACCCGCAATGGTTTTAAAATATGTATTCCATGTCATTGCTGTACAAAGAAAGCAAATAGACTGCTTGAGAATATTTTGATAACGCATCGCACGCTCATCTGAAAGAATTATATGAAGAAAACAAGAGTTGCGCAAGCCCAATTCCAGGCTTACGTTGTCTATTAAGTGGGCACTAAGGTTCATATATATAAAAGTTTATCTCGTTTTTTGTCGCTACATGTACTAAAAGTATCTTTTGACATTACTTTGATTGTGGGGTGGATTCTTGGAGTGAGAACGAAAAAAAATGGAAGCCCTAATAGCGGTTAAGCTCGATTGCATCAAGTTCCTGCGAGACTACCTCCGCTTTATTCAGAGGTTCCGTCTATCATCATCTGTCTTTCCTTCTTGAAAACCATGGAGGTTCCAGGGAGGTGGAAAACACGGCGAAAATGAGCCGCCCGCGCGGAGTGTTAGAGCCATTGGCGCGGACCTGAAGAGCCACCCGACGTGCCGACACTGAGCCGGTCTCCCGAACTCCTGTAAGATCGAAGTACCGCCGGAAAGCGGAATTCATCTCAGGAGGGATTACATTGTCAGATTTTCTCACCATAGTTCGGGCCGTTTACAGCGGCCTGAGCCAGCGCAAGGTCGCCGCCACGCACGGGGTGTCCAGAAACACGGTGTCGCTGTATCTGCGAAAGGCGCGGGATCAGGGTTGGCTCACCCTGAAGGATCTGGACGCAGTGGACGACACCACCGTTACTCAGAGTTTGCCGCAAATCGCGGCGCCGTCCCGCGACGCGACCTTCAAGATGCCCGACTTCGACTATGTGCATGCTGAACTGGCGAAGGCGCACGTCACCCTCAAGCTGCTCTGGGAGGAGTACGTCGAACAATGCCGTCAAAGCAACGAACGCTTTTACATGGAGACGCAATTCCGCCGGTACTATCACCTGCACGCCAAGGTGCACAAGGCAACCATCCGTCTGGAGCACAAACCCGCGCTCTCGCTGGAGGTGGACTGGGCCGGCACAAGGATCGCGTTCTTCGACGCCGAGAGCGGGAAGATGTCTCAGGCGTCGTTGTTCGTCGCCGTTCTGCCGTGTAGCGGGATCATCTACGTCGAACCGTTCCGCGACGAAAAGCTGCCGTCCTGGATCGCCGGTCATGTCCACGCCTTCCAATATCTCGGCGGTGTCCCCAAGACGCTTGTTCCGGACAATCTCAAAAGCGGCGTCAAGCGGCCCAATTTCTACGAGCCCTATCTGAACAAGACGTATCAGGAGATGGCGGCCTATTACGGAACGGTCGTACTGCCCGCGCGCGTCCGCAAACCCAGGGATAAAGCGTCCGTGGAGAACGCCGTCCTGATTTCGTCCCGAAAAATTATCGCCGCTCTCCGCAATGTTCAGATTCTCTCCTTCCAGGATCTGCAGCAGCACGTACGCGCTGCTCTGGAACATGTCAACTCCGCCCCCTTGACCGGGAAGAGCGAGAGCCGCTGAACATCCTTCCTCGCCGAAGAAAAAGAGTTCCTGCTCCCGCTTCCCGAATCCCCCTACGAACTGGCACAGTGGGGGAAAGCCAAGGTCCAGATGAACTGTCACATTCTCTGTCAACGCAAATTCTACTCCGTTCCGTTCGAATACCTGGGAGAAGATGTCGACGTTCGAGCAACTCAAGCGACAGTGGAAATATTCTACCAGCATCAGAGGATCGCGTCGCATATCAGGCTTTGGGGGAAGAGCGACTATGCGACCGTCGCGGAGCATATGCCCCCCGGCAAGCTCTTCTTCGCCGACTGGAACCGCGACCGCTTCCTGCGCTGGGCGGAGAAAACCGGCGTCGCCACACGACGGGTGGTAGAAGCCATTCTCGACAGGGCGGTCGTCGAGCAGCAGGCCTACCGCTCCTGTCTCGGCGTGCTGAGCCTGCGGGAGAAGTTCGGCCCGCTGCGGCTCGAACGGGCCTGCGGCGTCATCGCTTCGAGAACTTCATCTCCGACCTACCAGCAACTTAAGAACATCCTTGAGAAGAAGATGGACATACCCCGGACCGAGACGCCCGAAGAAGGCGGGAAGAAACCGCAAGGGCGCGGATTCCAGCGCGGGGCGGAATACTTCGGAGGCAACGACCATGCTTGAGCATGAAACCGTGAACAAGCTCAAGTACATGAAGCTGACGGGGATCGCCGAGGCGCTCAAGGAGCAGAACGACGACGAAGGCTACCGGGAGATGGGCTTCCACGACCGCTTCTCGCTGCTGGTCGACCGCGAGTTCTGCAAACGGCAGCACGGACGGTTGCAGCGCCTGATCAACGGGGCCAAATTCGAAAATCCGACCGCCTGCATCGAAGACATCCGATACGACGACGACCGGAAGCTCGACCGCAACTTCATCTTGGAACTCGCGTCGTGCAACTACGTCCCGCACGCACGCAACATCGTGATCGTCGGACCGACGGGTTGCGGGAAGTCGTTCCTGTCCCAGGCTCTCGGACATGCCGCCTGCAGACGTCTGCTGAAAACCCGCTACATCCAGCTGCCCGATCTGCTGGACGAGTTGAAAATGGCCAGGACCAAGGGGATGGAAGCCTTTGATCGCTTGCGAAAGCAGTTTATCAAGTACGACCTCCTGATCATCGACGAATGGCTTCTGTTTCCCATCTCCATGGAGGACACCCAGATACTGCTCTCGCTCGTCGACCGACGGCACAACCACCAGGCGACGATCATCGCGTCCCAGTTCGAGCCAGCCGAATGGCTGGACCAGATTCCGGTCCCGGTTGCCGCCGAGGCGATTACGGACCGCCTCTGTTCTCAGGCGTACAAGATCGTCATCAAGGGCAAAAAGTCCATGAGGGAAACAGTCCGTATTTGATCTTCAGGTTTTCAAGGAGCAGAGCCACTTCCGTTTCTGAGGGGTGGCTCTCAACCGGCGCGCCGATGGCTCTATTATAGCGCGGAGGCGGTTCTCATATCGACGAGCAGGTGGCTCTTAAAAAACGCTCTTTGCAAGAGGAATAACGCTCTTTCATTTTTTTCGTTTTCTCAAAACATATGGTTGTGGGTAGGACTGCACAGAGAATAATTTACTCATCTGAATGGCTCACTTTTGTCAATGCTTACTAATATAGCTTTCCCGCACTTATTGTTAGTATTTTTCCTTTTTGCACTCCCCTTCTGTTTGAAAGCAAAGCTTCTCCGCCGAAGATGTTCGTTTCCCATAATTCTCTGAGGGGTTATCTTGGGTTCAAATCGAAAATACTTGCCGGAAAGACAAGTTTCTGAGTTCTGTCCGCACCTCCATTGTCTTCAAATTTTTACCAGTATCTAAGAACCAGCAAACTGCCGGGCAGTCGAATGTCCTTACAGTGCCTCCAAAAATTCATTTCCAGGTCATACAAAGCTCCAAAGACCCACCATAATTATCCGGAGCTTCTTCGTGGTAGAATAGTTTCGTCGCTACTACGCGCCGTTTTTTGGGAGCCCCCTTCTCTTTCCAGTTCCAGGCGCAGAGCACATTTACATGAAGCCAGTTTAGAAGGGAGAAATCAATGCCGACATCGGCCCGTACAAACTCTTCTTCTACTCGGCGGAGGGGAATGAACCTCCTCGCATCCACGTTCGTCGTGACAGAGCAACGGCAAAATTCTGGCTCGATCCGGTCAGGATCGCAACATCAAGGCGATTCACCGACTCCGATCTTCGGGCTCTACAAAAACTTGTGGAAGAAAACGAAGTCGAAATTATGGAGGCATGGAATGACTACTTTGTTGATTGAACGCGATGTGTTTGCGATAGACGTCTCTTTTTCCGAAGACGCTTTGAGCGTTTCCCTCGATGACGGCCGGATTCTCTCTGTTCCGCTCGCTTGGTATCCCCGGCTTCTCTGCGGAACTACGGAAGAGCGGGAATGCTTCGAGCTGATCGGCGACGGCGAGGGAATCTACTGGCCGGACCTCGACGAGGATATAAGCGTCGAAGGGCTACTTGCGGGCCGCCGCTCCTCCGAGTCTTCGCGTTCGCTGTCCCGCTGGAAAGAAAGACGTGCAGCGGCGGGAATTTGAACCTACGGTAGTGAACCTCTTAAGGGAAGACACGAGAGGGATTCCGGAGAAAGAAAGGGAGGGAGAAGAATGAAGATCCGCAGATACGAAGAGGTGAAAGCGCGAGCCGTGGAAAACCGCCCTTTTCTGCGCGAACTTCTGGCGCGGGATCGCCTGGAGCAGGCTCCTCCGCCGGATCACACTCCGAGAACGGAGGAGAAGCGCCTCGGGCTGATCATGTTCCACGCTGAGAGGATGCGCAGGCTGAAAGCGATACGCGATCCGGAGACAGGGAAAAGGATATGGATTTATCCGCTCGGCAGGTCCAAGTGACTGGTCATTATTCCCGATATCCGTCTGCCGGAAAACCGGCAAGCGGGGCTTTTATAAACTATTTTTTTCGGATGTGCATCCGCGCGAAGACGAAGCTGACGTTGTCCCGGCACTCCGTATCCAGCAGTCTTTCCCGTAGTTCCTCGCACCCCGCCTTTCCATCGGGCATGAGCAGGCACTCCTCTATCTCTTTCCGCGACAACGCCTCCCAGACGCCGTCGCTGCACAGAAACCCCCTGTGTCATAATAGAAGTCGCTTGAACCGAGGTGTTAAAGAAGTGTGAGTCGACACTCGGGAGGTGCGATGAGGATGAAGAGATACAGCCCTGAATTTAAGGAGTCCGTCGTGCGGAAGATGATGCCGCCGGAGAAC
>JAHDKR010000076.1 GCA_018436785.1 Synergistaceae bacterium
AGAGTATGAAGCTAGCCTCACAGACGGTTCAATCATAAACCGGCCATTAATCTTTGGACCAAATTCCACAGTCACCATGTACCGTTCACTAAGTTCTTTAAAATAAAAATCTTTAATCGTAGCAACCGCAATACCAATATCGGGTCTTTGACAGTTACATAGAATAAAAATCGCCAAAAGCCTTGATATAGGCTTATTTTTTTGTCAATTTCTTCATTTGGGTATTGCGTGATACCGCGTGATATGATATAATATATGTGTTAAGGGTATAATTTGAGTGTTAGGAGGAGGTTTGTTTATGCGATTGAAAGTATCACGTTCAAAAAATTCTGCTTCTCTTTATGTTACTAAAACTGTTTATATCAATAAAAAAGAACACACCATCACTGTTGAAAAACTTGGAACGGAAAAAGAACTTCGCGAAAAACTTAACGGTCAGGATCCCATAGAATGGGCCAAAAAATACATTGCGGAACTCAATAGAAAAGAAAAAGAAGAAAACTGTGAAGTACTCGTCAAATATTCACCCTCAAAATTGATTAATAAAGGTGAACAACATTCTTTTAACGGTGGTTATCTTTTTCTGCAGAAGATCTATCATGAGCTTGGACTACACAAAATCTGCAAAAAAATATCACAAAAATATAACTTCGATTTTGATCTGAATTCTATTCTTTCCAGACTGATTTATGGCAGAATTATTTTTCCATCTTCAAAACTTGCTACATATGAGCTTTCCAGAAAATTTATGGAACAGCCGAATTTTGATTTGCATCAAATTTACAGGGCTCTTGAATTCCTTGCTAAAGAAACAGACTTTATTCAATCCTCTTTATATGAAAACAGTCTGAAGATTTCAAAGAGAAATACCAGTGTACTTTACTTTGATTGCACCGATTACTTTTTTGAAATTGAAGAAGCGAAGGGTAAAAAACAATATGGAGCAGGAAAAGATCATAAACCCAACCCTATCATCCAAATGGGTCTGTTTATGGACGGAGATGGTATTCCTCTTGCATTTAATATGAACAGGGGAAATATGAATGAACAACTCGCATTAAAGCCTCTGGAAAAGAAAATTCTGTCCGATTTTGAACTCTCTAAATTTATTGTCTGTACGGATGCAGGTCTTGCTTCTGAAGATAACAGAAAGTTTAATGACAGGGATGATCGTGCTTTTATTACTACCCAGTCTATCAAGAAATTAAAAGCTCACCTTAAAAAGTGGGCACTTGCAACAGATGGCTGGAAACTTCCTGGCAGCGAAAAAACCTATGATATTTCTAAACTTGATGAGATGATAGATACAGCTAATGCTGAGGATAAAGCGAAAATACAGGCTAAGGTTTTTTACAAGGAACGTTGGATTAAAGAAAATGGTCTTGAACAGAAACTGATTGTAACATATTCGCTAAAATACAGAGATTATCAGCGTAAAATTCGGAATTCTCAAATAGAACGTGCTCAAAAAGCACTGAACACTAATCCCGGGAAAATTAAGTCATGTAGACAAAATGATTACAAAAGATTGATTCATAAGACAAACATAACTTCCGATGGTGAAGTTGCAGAAAAAGAAATATACAGCATTGATACTGCTCTAATCCACAAAGAGGAGATCTTTGATGGTTTTTATGGGGTTTGTACAAATCTTGATGATGATGTTTCTAAAATTATCAAGGTAAATCATCGAAGATGGGAGATCGAAGAATGCTTTAGAATTATGAAAAGCGAGTTCAAGGCGAGACCTGTATACTTAAGCAATGATGACAGGATAGAGGCGCATTTTATCACCTGTTTCATATCATTAATCATTTATAGATTGCTTGAGAAGAGACTCCATGAGGAATTCACCTGTCATGAGATTATCAGTGAATTACGGGAAATGAATTTCAAGGAGATTAAAGGTGAAGGCTATGAGCCGATATACACAAGAACAGATTTTACTGATGCTTTACATGAAGCTTTTGGTTTCCGTACAGATTATCAAATTATAAAAACAAACCAAATTAAAAAAATTTTTAAAGATACGAAAAAGTAAAAAAAGTACGCACTTTTTAGAGACAGTATAAAGCCTATAAATCCTTTGATATCAAGGGTTTACAGGCTTTTTATTTTTCCTAACTGTCAAAGACAGGAGTATAACACACAACTTAAAAAGAGTCAATACTAGCCAGATAAAAGAAAAAAGATTAATACTCCTAGCATAACGCCTAATAGTACAAATAATAAAGAGTTAATCGTTGAAAAATTTTGGTATTCAGCTGTCGAAGCTGCCGCATCAACTTCCGGTACATCAGAGTATGAAGCTAGCCTCACAGACGGTTCAATCATAAACCGGCCATTAATCTTTGGACCAAATTCCACAGTCACCATGTACCGTTCACTAAGTTCTTTAAAATAAAAATCTTTAATCGTAGCAACCGCAATACCAATATC
>JAHDKR010000028.1 GCA_018436785.1 Synergistaceae bacterium
AAGACTCCGGGAAGACGACTCGCCCATGGTATGCCTTCGCGCACGTCGTTTTCGCAGGTCAGGCCGAAAGCGTCGCCCCCGCTCCCCGTCGCGACATAGACTGCGTCGTACTGTGCGCGCAGCGGCTCCAGCGTTTCGACCGTGTGGTCGAGGAAGAGGCCGTACTCTTCGTTCGAGAACTGGAGGCGTATATCGGCGAGGAAGATCTCCGGATCCATCTCGTCCCAAAGGCGTCCGCCGACGCGGCCGCTTCGCTCGTAGACGTCCACACGGTATTTCCTGTTCGCCAGCCGCAGCGCGCACCCCAGGCCGCTCAACCCCGCTCCGACCACGGCGATCCTCCCCTTCTTCGGGGGGAGGTTGTAGCTGTTCGGCTTGGTATTCGCCGCATACGCGACGGCCGCTTTTTCGAGGAGATTGAGCTGTACGGTAGCGTCGACCGTTCCTCTCGGACAGACTGCGGCGCACGGCTCGTGGCAGTGCGCCGCGACGATCGCGGGAAAGCCGGTTGTGTTCGAGAAGAGACGGAATGCGGTGTTGAAAGCGCCCCGCTGCATCCGCGCGATGAATTCGCGCACGTCAAGATGGAACGGACAGGCCGAGGCGCAGAAAGGCTCCTCCTTCTCCATGCAGCGATCCTTTATCATGCGTCTGATTGCATCCATCGTCCAATCCCCTCCGGAGATGCCGGGAGCCCGTATCTTCAGCAGATACAGGCTCCCATGAACATGTTTTGTTAGAAGAAGCGCTCCGCGGAGGCGCCGCCCAGAGGAACGAAGTAGTCCTCGGGCCCGACCTGGACCGGGTTGGCCTTGATGTTCTCCAGCTCCTCGTAGAGATCCGAGCCGAGGAAGTACTTCTTCGGCGGCTCGATGGTTCCTCCCGAAGCCAGCAGAGCAAGCCCGGCCTTGACTTTTTCGGGAGTGGCGGGCATTTCGTAGACGCGGACGCCGCACGCATTATTGATCGCGTTGAGCACCGCCATGTGCCCGGAGGACTGGAAGCCCTCGGATGCGCCCGAAGAACCGAAGGGACCGGCTTCGTCCGGCCGTTCGTAGTACATGACGTCAAGTTCGTCAGGGATGGTCTCTATGTAGGGAACGCCGCTCGCGGCGATGTTCGTGTGTTTTTTGACGTCGTCGTAGTTCTCGCCGAGCGCAAAGCCGATCGCGTGCGAGATGCCGCCGTACGCCTGGCCGTTGACCGCGTCGATGTTCCCCAGCTTGCCCACGTCGCTGACGCAGGTGAAGCGAAGGACGCTCGTCTTGCCGGTGGAAGTGTCGACCTCGACTTCGGCCAAGTTAAGGCAATAGGTAAAAGCGGGCGTCGGATCGCCCACGCCGGTGTTGGGGTCGAGCCTGCACAGTCCGGGAACCGTAGTGTTCGAGAACGTGCCGAAGTACTTCGTCTCCAGTCCCTCGGCCTTCATCTCCTCGTAGGTTCTGTAGGTCCCGTCGGGCTTCTTCATGGCCGCGATCAGCTTTTCGGCGGCGATGATGGTGGCGTTGCCGCTCATGAAGTGCGTGCGGCTCGCCCCGGACATCCCCGCGTCGGGGCAGAGTTTCGTGTCGTTCTGTACCTGCTTGATCTGTTCGGGGGTGACGCCGAGGGGTTTGAGCGCCTCCAGCGTGAGCATCAGGGAGCCGATGTCGCCGCCCTGACCGAGCTCCTGGTAGGTGTCGTACTTTGTGAACGTGCCGTCCGGGTTCAGTTCGATGGCGACCGTGGCCTTGTCGGTACCGCCCTCGGTGACGTTGAATCCCCCCCAGGAAAGGCCCACGCCGCGGCGCTTCTCGGGCGTATCGGCGGCTTTCGCCTCGGCGACGGCGCGCTCGTAGATAGGACGCATCATCTTCATCATCTCTTCCATCGGGTACTGGCGGAAGGGGTAGCTGTTGATGTTGGTCTCGCCTTCGCGGGCGATGTTTCTCCAGCGGAATTCGAACGGGTCGATGCCCGCTTTCTCCGCGAGCATGTCCATCAGCGCCTCGCTCAGCGTGTAGGCCTGCGGGGAACCGTAGCTCCTGTAGGCCGTGCCGAAGGTGTGGTTTGTGTTGGCGATGCGGGCAAGCCCCGCCGCGTGCGGCACGTAATAAGGGAAGAAGGCGAAACGGGGCTGTTTGGTGACGATGTCGTCGCCGCCCCAGGAGTACGCGCCGTGGTCCATGCCGAAATCGAACTCGACCGCCGTGATCTTTCCGTTTTCGTCGCAGGCGGCGCGCCCGTTCGAGTGGCAGGGGCAGCGCTTTCCGGAGAAGTGCTGATGCTCCTCGTAGCTCATCGAGAGGGAAACGGGGGCCTTCATGACCATGGCCGCCGCTCCGGCGAGGCAAAGGTCTCCGGCGTTGGTGGACCAGCCGAAGCTGGCGCCCGTGGGGTTCATCACCACGCGCAGCTTGTCCTTCGGCATGCCGATGGAGTTGCCGATGCGCCCGATGGAGGAGTAGACGCCCTGCGACTTGCACTGGAACGTCAAATAGCCGTCCTCGTCGAAATAGGCCTGTATACTGTCTCCTTCTATGGTGAGATGAGGCTGTCTGGCGGAGTAGAAGCTCCCTTCGGCGCTGTAAGGAGAGGAGTCGATAATCCCGGCGACCTTCGACGCGTCTTCAAGCCCCGCGCCCTTGAGGAGCGGCTGGATGCAGAAAATATTCGGAGTGTCCTCGTGGATGCGCATCGCGTCGGGCATGACGGCGTCGAGGAAGTTGAGGTACTCTGGGAGCTGTTCGATCGTTACCTTGACCTTCGCGGCTGCGGCGCGGGCATGGTCTTTCGTGTCCGCCACGGCGAGGGCGACGACGTCGCCGTACCGGAAGATCTTCTTCTCGTTGAGCACTTCGCGGCTCGGCGCCATAACTGTGGTACGCTCGTGCATCTGTCCCTCGGCCATGATGTTCGTGCCCCCCGCGGCCCTGATGTCGGCGGCAAGGATGATCTTTGCCACTCCGGGCATCTTTTCGGCTTCGGAAACGTCGATATCCAGGATCTTCGCATGGTGCGCGACGCGGGGCTGCACCATGGCGACGTGGAGCGTCTCCGCGGGCATCTTCAGCTCCTGATCGTCGCCGTAGTCCGCGAGGCCGCACACTTTTGCAAGCGCTGTAGGACGGACGAGAGGCTTTCCGTAGTACCCGTCCTCGGTCGAGTAGGAGGGGCCGATCTCGTCGATTCTTGCCTCGCCGCGGACGACCTTCGCCGCTTCCATGACCGCGTCGACGATCTGCTTGTAGCCTGTGCAGCGGCAGACGTTCTTATGCTTCTGGAACCATGTCCGGACCTCTTTGCGCGTCGGGTTTTTGTTCTCGAGAAAGAGCGCGTAGGACGAGACGATGAATCCCGGAGTACAGAAGCCGCACTGTACCGCGCCCAGCTTCATGAAGGCGACCTGCAGAGGGTGCAGGTGATCCGGCGTTCCGATTCCCTCGAGCGTGATCACTTCGCTGTACTCGGGAATCTTGCCGATCTTTCTGGTGCAGGAACGCACGAGCGCTCCGTCGAGGATCACGGAACAGGAGCCGCAGACGCCGGTCCCGCATCCGATCTTGACGCTCGTCAGGCCGAGCCGGCGAAGCACATCCGCCAGAGAGTCCTTCTCGGGATCGCAGATGAATATCCGGTTCGCGCCATTGATCTTGAGCCACATCTTTCGAAAAGCCACAGCGGTACCCCCTTTATGGTTTCTTCCGTACTACTTGCTCTCATTCAGATAACTGCACACGTATTCGGCGACCCCGACGCAGCGGATCTCGAACGTGACCCCGGCCGGAACCATGAAGAACTCTCCTTCCTTGTACCTGGACCATTCTCCGTCCGGATCGAGCCGGACCTCGACGATGCCGTTCGTCATCTCCATTTTCTCCTGCGTCGAGGTTGAGAACGAATAGCTCCCCGACAGCATGATCCCGACCGTCTTCCGTTCCCCGTCGGCTGTCCAGAAGGTTCTGCTGGTGACCTTCCCGCCCTCGTAGATGTTCCCTTTCACCGCCATGTCGACCGCCTTGAACACATCCACATGAACCAGCTCCTCTCGGATAGGCGCGCCTCGGGAAGAGAGGGGCGCTTCATAGTCCGTTCAGTATATGAAGAGTACGGGGAGATATGCAATATTTTGATATTTGTGACTGCTTGTGTTTCTTTTTGGTCGGTTTTGCTCACTTATGACAACGCGCGCTTTCTCTCGTAGTGTGTCCGGCGCCAAGTCGGGGAAGCGTTCCGGAGGGAGGGGTGTAAAGAGACGGATGCGTTCAGAAAAATGTTTTTTTGTTGGCAATGAAGAGGGAAATGGAGTATAATGGCCCCGGCGAGGAGATGTTTGTGAAACAAGCAACATCCTAGCGAAGGGCCGGCGAAATGGCCCATGAATAGAGAAGCCTCCGAGCCGTACTTCCTACCGGGTTTGCGCCCTACGGAATGCGGCCGTCAGGGTTTGTCTGGAAACGGACATGCCTCCCGTGTTTGGCAAGGAGGACGAATGCACCCGAGAGGTACTCAACGGGGACCGTCGTCTTTGCTGACCGGCGGTCCCCGTTGTTTTTTTCAATGCTTGAGCGAAGGAATGAGAGCCGATGGAGAGAGAAACAGTTCCGGTGGAGCTGGCGGTGGGCAGGGCGATCGCGCACGACCTGACGCTCATCGATCCGGAGAGCGGCTTCAAGGGAGCGAAATTTCGCCGGGGCCATACGATCCGCCCCGAGGACGTGCCCGTGCTGCAACGCATGGGGAAGTCGAACATCTCGTTCCTTCGGATGGCCCCCGGAGAAGTCCACGAGGACGACGCGGCGCTCCGCATCGGACGGCGCGTTGCCGGAGAGGGCGTCGCGTTGCGCGGTCCCGAGGAAGGGAAGTGCTCGCTCGTCGCGGAGCGCGACGGACTGCTCGTCTATCGCGACGAGGATATCGACTTCGTCAACGACGATCCCGATTGGCTTTTCACGACCCTGCCGAATAAAGCTCGCGTCGGGAAGGACATGACGGTCGCCTCCTTCCGAATCGGACCGCTGATGGTGCAGGAAGCGCAGGTTTCCCGCATCGAAAGCATAGGACACATTTCGGTGCTTCCATGGCGCCGTTTGAAAACCGCCCTCGTCACCACGGGGCGCGAGCTGTACGAAGGAACCGTAAAAGACGCGTTTCAGCCGAAGCTCCAAAAAAAACTCGCAGGGTACGACGGAGAGTTTCTCGGCGGGCGTATCGTCCCGGACGAGAAAGCGGCCATCGAGGACGCGGTCTCCGGCTGGCTGGACGCAGGCGCGGAGCTTGTGCTCTGCACCGGAGGAATGAGCGTGGACGCCGACGACATGACGCCCTCGGCGATACGCGCAGTGTGCGATACGGTACTGTTTCGAAGAATGCCGGTGATTCCCGGGGCCAATCTCATGCTCGCCGTCAAAGGCGGCGCGTTTGTCCTCGGCGTTCCGGCATCGGCTGTGTTCATAGAAAGGACGTCGCTCGACATCCTCCTTGACAGGCTCTTCGCGGGCGTTCCGCCCGACGGCAAAGAGGTCAGAGGCTGGGGAAGGGGGGGACTGTGCGCTCAGTGCGACTCCTGCGGCTATCCGCGATGCGCCTTCGCGGCGCGATAGCGAGAAAAAAGAAAAGGAGACTGAACCATGGCGAACAAAATGATCACCGCTGTGATTAACGGAAAAACGATCACGGCGGAGTCCGGGTCCACGATCCTCCAGGCGGCCCGGGCCAACAACATTTATATCCCGACGCTCTGCGATCATCCGTCTCTGCCTCCGAGCGGCGCGTGCCGCGTCTGTCTTGTCGAGGCGGAGAAAAACCCGAAACTCCTCACTGCCTGCACGACGCCGCTTACCGAGGGCATGGTCGTGTCCACGAACAGCCCCAGGGTTCTTTCGGCGCGCAAAGCCGTCGTCGAGATGCTGCTGATCCGCCATCCGCTCGACTGCTTCTCCTGCGAGTCCAACGGCAGGTGCGAACTGCAGAACCTCGCCTACGAACTCGGCATCGAAAAATCCCCCTTCACCGACGAGGGCGACGTCTGTACGCATTTTGAACTGGACAATACGAACCCCTTCTTCATCCGCGACATGAACAAGTGTATCCTCTGCGGCCGCTGCGTCCGCGCCTGCGACTGGAGAGCCGGTTACCACGCCATCGACTTCCAGTTCAGAGGGATTCACACGCAGATCAACCCGCCCATAGGGACGAAGCTTGAGGACGAAGCCTCCGACTGCGTCTTCTGCGGGCAGTGCGTCCAGGTCTGTCCGGTCGGGGCGCTCGTCGAGAAGAAGTCGGTTGGGCAGGGCAGGCCCTGGCAGACGCATGTTGTCCGCACGACGTGCCCGTACTGCGGCGTCGGCTGCCAGCTCGATCTGCACATGAACGGCGAGCAGATCGCCAGGGTCACCGGCACGGAGGACGGCATGCCGAACCTCGGTCGTCTCTGCGTCAAGGGGCGTTTCGGCTACGACTTCATCTACTCCGACGAACGGCTTACGAAGCCCCTCATCCGCGAGCGCAAGGGCGAGAAGAAGGGGTCCGACGATACGTTCCGCGAGGCTTCCTGGGACGAGGCGCTCGACCTCGTCGCATCCCGACTGAAGGAGGTGATGCGGAAGCACGGCCCGGACGCGGTGGGTGGAGTGAGCTGCGCGCGCAGTATCAACGAGGATTCCTACAGCATGCAGAAACTCTACCGCATGGTCTTCAACACGAACAACATAGACCACTGTGCACGCGTCTGACACGCTCCTACAGTAGCGGGGCTACTGACAAGCTTTGGAGCGGGCGGCATGACCAACACCATCGGAGAGTTCGCGAAGGCGAAGCTCCTGTTCTGCATCGGCACCAACATGACGGAGGCGCATCCCGTCGCGGCCACGTACCTGAAGAACGGGGTCAAGACCGGAACGAAGCTCATCGTCGTCGATCCCAGGCGGCAGGAGCTGGCGGATTACGCGAACATCTTCGCGCAGCTGCGCGTGGGTTCGGACATCGCCTTCCTCAACGGCGTCATGCATGTGCTGATCAAGGAAAATCTCTACGACAAAAAGTTTGTGGAGGAGAAGTGCGAGAACTTCGAAGAGTTCGCGGCGAAGATCGAGGAGTATCCTCCCAGCCGCGCTTCGGAGATCAGCGGCGTGCCGGAGCAGACCATCGTGGACATCGCGAGGATGCTCGGGAGCATCAAGCCCGCGATGGCGATCTACACGCTCGGCATCACCGAGCACGTATCGGGCAAGCGGAACGTCATGACCCTGGCCAATCTCCAGATGCTTCTGGGGAACATGGGCGTCGAGGGCGGCGGAGTCAACCCGATGCGCGGACAGAACAACGTGCAGGGCGCCTGCGACATGGGCGCGCTTCCCAACATGTACTGCGGCTACCAGAAGGTGGATTCGCCCGAGCTGAACAAGAAGTTCGCCGACTTCTGGGGCGTCGAAGCGCTGCCCTCGAAACCGGGGCTCAAGATCGGAGAGATGGTCAACGGTCTGCCCGAGGGCAAACTGAAGGCCTTCTGGATCTTCGGCGAGAACCTTGTCGCCACCGAACCGGATCCGCGGCACGTCTCGCACTGCCTGAACTCCGCTGAGTTTCTCGTGGTGCAGGACATTTTCCAAAACGAGACGACGCCCTTCGCGGACGTTATTCTTCCCTCGGCCGCATGGTGCGAGGACGAAGGCACCTTCACGAACACCGAGCGGCGGGTGAGCCGCGTGCGCAAGATCAAGGAAGCCCCCGGCGAGGCGAAGCCGAACTGGTGGATCTTCAAGCAGATCGCCAAGCGCTTCGGCTACGAGTGGCCGTCGACCGGCGGGCAGGAAATCTGGGACAACGAGATCGCGGCGCTCTGCCCGGCTTTCGCGGGGATCAAGTTCCGCCGTCTCGACAGCATCGGCGGCATCCAGTGGCCCTGCCCGACAGAGGAGCACCCCGGGACGCCCATTCTGCATAAGGACGGCAAGTTCACCCGAGGAAAAGGTCTCTTCCAGGCCACGGAGTGGGTTCCCAGCAGCGAGCAGCCCGACGAGGAGTACCCGATGGTGCTCAGCACCGGCCGCCGTCTGGTGCACTACCACTCAAGGACGCAGACGGGACGCGCGAAGGGAATGAACGAGCGCATGCCCGACGAGCGCGCCGATATCTCCGTGCAGGACGCCGAGCGGCTGGGCATCGCCCACGGCGAGGAGATCCGCGTGGCGTCGCGGCGCGGCGAGGTACGCATCAAAGCGAACGTCTCCAAGCGCATCGCCCCGGGGATGGTCTGGATGTCCTTCCACTTCTGGGAGACGAACGCCAACCATCTTCTGAGCGGCGACCTCAAGACCTTCGATCCCGACACCATGACGCCCTCCTTCAAGGCGTGCGCCGTAAGGATCGAGAAG
>JAHDKR010000001.1 GCA_018436785.1 Synergistaceae bacterium
AGTTCTCTGGGATCCTGCGGACGATTGATCCCGAGACGCGGGTGAGTTTACGGGCGAAGATCCGCAGAACGGTGATGAATATTCCGGACGTTTTGGGGGCGGTGGGGGAGGTGCGCTTCACCGAGGGGTATCCGGCGCTCATTAACGCTCCCGAGATGGCCGGCCTGGTGGAGGGCGCGGTATCGGACCTCCTGGGCCCGGACGCTCTCGTTCGTCTGACGAAGCCGAGCATGGGGGTGGACGACTTCTCCTACTTCGCCGAGCGGCTGCCCGGCTGCTATTTTATGCTGGGCACGGGGCACGGCGACGGACGTGAAGAAGCGCCGCTCCACAGCCCCCGCTTCGCCCCCGACGAAAGAGCGATTGCTCTCGGGGCCGCCCTTCTCGCCGAGTGCGCCCTCCGCGCCGGGGAAGGTCACCAGAAGTAGTCGAAGAGCTGCCCCATCGGGAAACCGGAGATCACCGAGCGGCCGAATCGGGAGTAGATGTTCCGCTTCCCCTCCGCGAGCGCCTGCGGAGCGACGCCCAGGCGGATCGAGAGCGAGGCCTCCATATAGGCGGAGAGCTTGTCGCACGCCTCGATGACGCGACCGTCGATAGGATCGAGGCTGTCGAGGTTCTGCTCCTCTCCAAGGTCGTGCTGCAGAATCACGGGCGACGGCGAGCCGTGCGGGCGTATCTTCCCGGCGAACTCGTTTTCGGTGAAATAACGTATCTCTTCGCGCCACGCTTCCGGGAGGAGCGGAAGAATCCTCTCCTCCATAGCCTGTTTCTCCAGCTGCTTGATGAGCTCGTCGAGTCCGGCTACGGAGTTCTTCACAGGAGAAATGATATCGCGCGTGAGCACCTCCGGTAGATCGTGCAGAAGGCCGCCGAAGAAGTTGTTGTACCGCCTTCTGGGGCACGCGCCGATCTCCATGGAGACGAAGTAGGAAAGGATCGCGACGAAGAGAAGGTGTCCGAGTACCGACGTCTGCGGAATCCTTGGGGTTTGCGCCCACCGCTTCTGAAAGCCCAGCTGTCCCACCAGCGAGAGGAAGCCCCAGAGCCCCATGTCGCGGTCGGGCAGGTCGCGCGCGGCAAGGATCTCGTCCACCGCCCGGAGGTCGCGGTGTTCGTTGATTTGCCGGGAGATCTCTCCCCTCGTCTGTTCTATGCCGAACATCGACTTCGTGTTGCTCCAGTGGTAGACGAAGTCGAACTCCCACTTGGTCGCCAGATAGTGGGCGGCCCGCAAGCTCTTCCGTTCGAGCGAGCCGTCCTCCTCGGCGAGGAGAAACTCTCTGAATCGCGCCGCGAAGTCGGGGGAGAGGCGGTCGAGATCGAACGCGAGGGCGTCCGCGACCCATGAGTTCAGTTTTTTTCGCTGCTCCTCGTTCTGCATCAGCTTGTGGAAGACGGGAGGTTTGATGTCGGTGAGCACGACCCGGTGGAGAAATTCGAAGATACCGCCCTCGATGAGGGTCGTCCAGTCGACCGCGACGCCGCGCGTTTCAGATTCATAGCGGGCGATGACCCACGCCATGATCATCTTATGCGCCTGTTTGCCGAGCTCCGTGAAGACTGCCGGCCGCGGATGATCGTTCCAGCGTTCCATGCTGGCGGCGGAAAAGACGAGTTCGATGAGCGAGCGTGTGATCATGAAGGAACCTCCGGGAAAAAGTCTGACGAATCCTCCGAATGAGACGCGATACCAGGGAAGATTTGAATAGAACGATTATACAACCTTCGGCCAGTATTGCGTCAAAGAAACGCGTGCGATTATGTATGCATAATACTTCTTGACAATATGTCGGTCTTTGCATAATAATTCAATGGCATGCCGAGAGAAGAAACTTGTGATGAGTATATTTTAACATAAGTTTCCTTTTTCTTCGGATGCGAAAAAAAATCCACGAAGGAGATGACAGTATGAAAGGAAAGTTCAGTTCCAAGGTTGCGGTACTTGCCGTAGCCGCAGTGGTTCTTGTGGCCATGTTCGCGGTTCCGGCGCTGGCGAAGGATACGCTCACCGTCGCCAACATTTACGACGCGCGCTCTCTCGACCCGATCATCCAGAACGAAGTGGCTGCAAGCAACGCGATATGCCACATCAACGAGACGCTTATCGAGCTCACTGATGAGGGCAATCCCGTTCCTCTGCTTGCGGAGACATTCGAGCAGCTTGATTCGACGACCTACAAGTTCGTTCTGCGCAAGGGCGTGAAGTTCCACAACGGCGATCCCTTTACTGCTGCTGACGTCCTCTACACCATCGAGCGCGCGAAGAGCCCTCTCGGCTCGGCGATCAAACAGTATCCCGAAATCATCGAGAGCGCTGAAGCTCCGGACGACCATACCGTCGTCATCAAGATCAAGTATCCGTTCACTCCCTTCTGGGGAACCATAGCCCATACCTCCCTTGCGATCGTGAATAAGCGCGCCGTCGAGGAGAAGGGCGACATGTATCCGCTTGAGCCGGTAGGAACAGGCCCCTTCTTCGTCAAAGAGTGGGTGAAGAACGACCGCCTTACCCTCGAGCGCTTCGAGGACTACTGGGGAAAGAAGCCCGAGTACACGACGCTTGTGATCCGTTCCATCCCCGAGAGCGTCAACCGCACGATCGAGCTTGAGACCGGCGCGATCGACGTTGCCTTCAGGATTCCCGTTTCCGACGTCACCCGTGTGAAGGAGCACAATGACCTCGACGTGATCGGCGGCTTCGAGCATTCTGTGACGTACATGGGCTTTAACTGCGAGAAAGAGCCGTGGAGTAACCCGAAAGTCCGCGAGGCCATCGCGCTTGCCCTTGACATCAACGGCGCCCGTCACGCGGTCTTCAGAGGCACAGGCCTGACGCCCGTTTCCATAGTCCCCCCCACCATCAAGTACACCGATAAAGAGCTTCCGGCGCCGAAGCGCGACCTGGAGAAGGCGAAGCAGCTTCTTAAGGAAGCCGGCGTGCAGCTTCCGCTGAAGGCGCAGATCTGGTCCAACTCCTACAAGCCCCGCGTCGACCTTGCCCAGATTTTCCAGGCGCAGCTGAAGGAAGTCGGCATCGAAGTCGAAGCCAAAGTGCTCGAATGGGGTGCGTACCTTGACGGCCTGAAGCTGGGCGAGCATGATATGTTTATTCTCGGATGGGTCATTTCCAGCGTGGGCCCGGACGGCATTTTCTCAGGTATCGTCCACTCCAAGGGCGGCTCGAACTACTCCCGGTTCTTCAACGAGGAAATCGACGCGCTCATCGACCAGGGCAAGACGATGCCCGACGGTCCCGAAAGAGAAGCTCTTTACAAGAAGCTGCAGCAGCTTGTCGGCGACGCCCGTCCCATGCTCTACCTTTACAACGAAGAGAACTTCTTCGGCGTGAACAAGAACGTCCAGAACTTCCGCCCAAGCCCCAGAGGCTACCACAATGTTACCGGAGTCACCTTCAAGGAATAAGAAGAAAAAATAACCGATTCTACCGGCAAAGCAGGAGCGTTCCGCTCCTGCTTTGCCTTGCTTCCCGCAGGCCGCTGCGGGGATGTCCAGGAGGGATAGTCCATTGCTGAAGTATATTGTGAAACGAATTTTTTCGCTGATCCCGGTGTTGCTCGGGGTGGCCTTCATCGTCTTCACGCTGCTCTACCTGACGCCGGGTGATCCGGCGCGCATCGTGTTGGGCGAGCAGGCAACCGAAGAAGCGCTCGCCGAGTTTCGCGAGAAAGAGGGGCTGAACGACCCGTTCCTCGTCCAGTTCGGCAACTACGTCTGGAAGGCCGTCACCAAGGGTGATATCGGGCGTTCCTACATGACGCGCCGTTCCGTGGCCAACGAGATTATGAGCGCGTTCCCGTCCACCCTGAAACTCGCGCTGAGCTGCGTGATCGCCGCTGTGCTGCTCGGAATTCCGATAGGTATTCTTTCGGCCATTCGTCAAAACACGCTCTTCGACAACATCACGCGTTTCCTCGCGATTGTCGGGCTTTCCATGCCGGTCTTCTGGCAGGGCGTGCTCCTGATTCTGCTCTTCTCCGTGAAACTGCGCTGGTTCCCCGCTTCCGGTTTCGACACGTGGGCGACGCTTGTGCTTCCAACCCTTACGCTCGCCTGTAATCCTCTCGCCGTCATTACGCGAATGACCCGTTCGAGCATGCTTGAAGTGGTCCGCCAGGACTACATTCGCACGGCGCGGGCAAAAGGACAGACGGAGCAGATCGTTATCTGGAGACATGCTCTCGGCAACGCGCTTATCCCCATCGTTACGGTCATCGGTCTCCAGTTTGGTTCGCTGCTCGCAGGCGCGGTGCTCACCGAGTCCATATTCTCCATCCCCGGAGTTGGGCGCCTTATGGTGGATGCCATCAAGATGCGGGACTATCCTGTCGTTCAGGGTGGCGTCCTGTTCATCGCCGTCGCTTTCAGCTTCGTGAATCTCATGGTCGACCTCCTCTACGCCTGGATCGACCCGAGAATCAGAGCGCAGTACAGGTAGGGGAGGAAAGAAAATGAGTGGAAATACGGCACCTCGAATGAAGAGCGAGGCAGGGCTCCTGGACATCTGGAGACGCCTTCGCAAAAACCCTTTGGCAATGTTCGGCCTTTTTATCGTCGTCCTTCTCATCTTTTTTGCCATTACAGCCGACGTCATCGCGCCGTACAAGTATTATGAACAGAATTTGATCAACTCCTTCCAGTCTCCTTCAAAGGAGCATCTCTTCGGCACGGACGAATTCGGGCGCGATATTCTCAGCCGCATTATCCACGGCTCGCGCATCTCGCTCCAAGTCGGACTGATCGCGGTCGGCATCTCGGTCATTTTCGGCGGTTTCTTCGGAGCCGTCGCCGGATACTACGGGGGGCGCATCGACAACCTCATCATGAGAGGGATGGACATCCTTCTTTCCATTCCATCGATTCTTCTCGCCATCGCCATCGCTGCCTCGCTCGGGCCGGGACTGTACAACATGATGGTCGCCGTCGGCATTTCGACCACGCCGCAGTATGCGCGCATCATCCGGGGCTCGGTGCTCTCGCTGCGAGGGCAGGAGTTCGTCGAGGCAGCCAAGGCCGTCGGTTCTTCCGACACCCGGATCATCATGAAACACATCCTCCCCAACTGCCTTGCGCCGATCATCGTCCAGTCGACGCTCGGTGTGGCGAGCGCCATTTTGACGGCGGCCGGTCTCTCCTTCATCGGTTTGGGCATTCAGCCGCCCACGCCCGAGTGGGGCGCCATGCTCTCCGGCGGACGCGAGTACATCCGCGATTACGCCTACATGACGGTCTTCCCCGGCCTTGCCATCATGATTACCATATTGGCGCTCAACTTCCTCGGCGACGGTCTGCGCGACGTGCTCGACCCGAAGCTGAAGCGATAAAAGGCGGAGGCGACGACTATGGAAAACAAGAAACTTCTTCTGGACATACAGGATCTGAGCATTCAGTACGATACGGAAGGCGGCACGGTGCACGCCGTCGAACATCTCAATCTCACGCTCGAACACGGCGAAAACCTTGGTTTTGTAGGCGAAACGGGCGCCGGGAAAACAACTACGGCGCTCGGTATCATGGGGCTGATCCCCAATCCTCCGGGCATAATCGCGGACGGGAAGATCTTTTTCGAGGGCGAAGACCTCTTAAAAAAAAGCGAACGCCAGATGCGCGATATCCGCGGCGGCAAGATCGCGATGATCTTTCAGGATCCTATGACTTCGCTGAATCCGGTCATGACGGTGGATAAACAGATCGCGGAGATGGTGCTCCTCCACAACGACGTCAGCGAGCAGCAAGCGCTTGAACGGGCCGTGGAGATGCTTGAAATGGTCGGCATCAAAAAAGAACGGGCGCACGACTTCCCGCACCAGTTCAGCGGCGGGATGAAGCAGCGCGTGGTGATCGCCATCGCGCTGGCGTGCAACCCCATCCTCCTCATCGCCGACGAACCCACGACCGCGCTCGACGTCACCATCCAGGCGCAGGTGCTTGAGTTGATGCACGAACTGCGGCGCAAGATCAACACGTCGCTCATCATGATCACTCACGATCTGGGCATCGTCGCCGAAATGTGCGACAAGGTGGCGATCATGTACGCGGGAAGAGTGGTGGAGTACGCTTCCACGGAGGCTCTGTACAACCGCCCGGCCCATCCCTACACCGAAGGCCTGTTCAACTCGATTCCCGACATCGACCGCGACGAGGAGGAGCTGAAGGTGATCCAGGGGCTGCTGCCCGATCCGACGAATCTGCCAAGCGGTTGTTCGTTCCATCCTCGCTGTCCGTATGCGATCGACTCCTGTTCGTCGGATATGCCGCCGATGGTGGAGATTGAAGCGGGGCACTTCGTGGCGTGTCCGGTACGTTTCGAGCACTGGAAAAACGCCGCCGACGGGAACGGGGGAGTGAAACGATGAATCCGAACGCGAAGACGATCGTCGAAGTCAACAATCTGAAGAAGTACTTCCACACCAAGAAGGGGATGCTCCACGCTGTGGACGACGTCTCGTTCGCTATCAACAAGGGAGAGACGCTCGGTCTCGTCGGCGAATCCGGCTGCGGCAAGTCCACGCTTGGGCGCGTAATGATCCGCCTCCTGGAAGCGACGAGCGGCGAGGTGAAGTTTTGGGGAAATGACATTCTCAAGTATTCTTCCTCGAAGATGAAGGAGATGCGCAAGCGCGTCCAGATCGTCTTCCAGGACCCGTATTCAAGTCTGAATCCCAGGCTCGCTGTCTCGGAACTTATCGCGGAACCTCTGCTGGTGAACAAGGTTTTCCGGTCCGCCTCCGAGCGGAGCAAGAAGATCCTGGAATTGATGGACACTGTCGGGCTGGCAAAACGACTTGTAAACTCATACCCCCACGAGCTCGACGGGGGGCGCCGCCAGCGTATCGGTATCGCCCGCTCGCTTGCGCTTTCACCCGAGTTCATCGTCCTCGACGAACCGGTGTCGGCCCTTGACGTCTGCATCCAGGCGCAGGTGCTCAACCTGCTGAACAGCCTGCAGAAGCAGTTCGGCTACACATACGTCTTCATCTCGCATAACTTGAGCGTGGTGAAGCACGTTTCGGACAGGATCGCGGTGATGTATCTCGGCAAGATCGTCGAAATGTCCGACTATCAGAGCCTCTTCAAGGAGCCGCTGCACCCGTACACGCAGGCGCTTCTTTCGGCAATCCCGATCGCGAGAGTCGGTCAAAAACGCGACAGGTTGATTCTTGAAGGCGACGTTCCCAGCCCTATTGAACCGCCGGAAGGTTGCCGTTTCCAGGGACGCTGTTTCTACCGCCAGGATATCTGCAAAGAGAAGACGCCCGAACTTAGGGAGCTTGAACCGGGGCGTTCGGTGGCGTGCCACTTTGCCCGCCAGCTCGTAAGGACAAATGGCAGATAAAAGAAAGGACGCTCTCACTCGATGAAGATAGATATGCAGTATGTAATGAAACTGACGGAGGAACTCATCGGAATTCCGTCGGTCGCGGGCGACTGCCGCGAGATTCTGGCGCGGGTTGAGCGGGAATGCGTCTCGCTCGGCCTCTCCGTCGAGAGGTCGCGCAAGGGGGATCTTCTGGCTACGCTGAAGGGCGAGCGGGACGACGGCAAGAGGATGGTTTCCGCGCATGTGGACACTCTCGGAGCCATCGTCAGGGAGATCAAACCGAACGGCCGTCTGCGCCTCCTGCAGATAGGGGGATTCGCATGGACCTCCTTCGAAGCGGAGAATCTGATCGTGCGCACATCTTCCGGCCGGGAAATCCGCGGATCGCTTCTTCCGGAGAAGGCCTCGGTGCATGCCTTTTCCGACGAGGTGCGCACGACGCTCCGGACGGATGAAAACGTCGAGGCGCGCCTGGACGAGAACGTCTCTTCAGCCGAGGAGACTCGGGCGCTTGGCGTGGAGGTCGGCGACTTCGTCTTCTTCGATCCTCGCTACGAAGTCACCTCTTCCGGATTCGTCAAATCGCGCTTCCTCGACGACAAGCTCTGCGTGGCGTGCATCTTCGGCGCCCTCAAGGCGCTTGTGGAGTCGAAACGCCTTCCTGCGCGGACGACCGTCCTGTACATTTCGCAGTATGAGGAGGTCGGGCACGGCATTTCCGCAATGCCCAAGGATGTCGAGGAGCATCTGGCCGTAGACGTCGGCATCGTGGCGCCGCCCGCGAACTCCAGAGAAGATGCGGTCACTATCGTCGCCAGAGACAGCCGGACGCCGTACGGTTTCGAGTTCCGGAAATTCCTTGCGGACCTCGCCGCGGAGCGGTCCATTCCTTTCCGCGTGGAAACGCACTTCCGCTACGGATCGGATGCGAGCGTTGCGGCCCTCGCAGGTTTTGACGCGGACTTTGCCTGTTTCGGCCCCGGAGTGGACGCGTCGCATTCGTACGAACGTACAACAATACAAGCCGTGAAGGCGTGCTGCGACCTTCTTACAGCCTACCTCGTCACGGATCGCAAAGGAGTTTAGAACTATGCCTTCAGTACTTGACCGCTTCTTGAAGTATATCCGGATTCCCAGCCAGGCGGTGCATGACGCCGGGAAGGTTCCGAGCACGCCGGGGCAGATGACGCTTGCCCGCGAACTCGGCGAAGAGCTGAAGTCCCTGGGGCTTGCCGACGTCGTGGTCGACGAGCACGCCTATGTGACAGCGACCCTCCCCGGAAACACAAAGGGAGCCCCGGTCATTGCGTTCATGGCGCACCTGGATACGGCGCTCGAAGTGACCGACGACACGGTGCGTCCCCGCCTCGTAGAGAACTACGACGGCGGAGAGATCATCCTGAACGAAGCCGATGGCGTTGTCCTGTCGCCGTCGACGTTCCCGGAAATGCTGCTCTATAAGGGGGAGACGCTTGTCGTCACCGACGGGACGACGCTGCTCGGCGCCGACGACAAGGCGGGTATCGCAGAGATTATGGCGGCCCTCGAAATTATGATCGCCCGCCCGGAACTCCCCAGGGGCGACGTCAAGGTTGCCTTCGCTCCCGACGAGGAGATCGGACACGGCGCGAGCCTGCTCGACCTGAAGACGTTCGGCGCGGACTTTGCTTACACCGTCGACGGCGGCGCGGTCGGCGAGATCAGCTACGAGACCTTCAACGCGGCAAAGGCGAAGATCGTCATCCACGGCCGGAGCGTCCATCCGGGCAAGTCGAAGGACAAGATGGTGAACTCCATCCTCCTCGGCATGGAGCTTGCGGCCATGTTCCCCGCCAATGAAACGCCCGCGCACACCGAAGAGTACGAGGGGTTCTTCCACCTTCTCGGATTCACCGGAAACGTCGAGACTACGGAGATGAACTATATCATCCGTGATCACTCCGCGGAGAAATTCGCCGAGCGCAAGAAGGCCGTCGAAGCGGCCGTGACGGCCATCAACAAGAAGTACGGCGAAGGCAGGGCGGAGCTGACAATGACGGACCAGTACTACAACATGCTCGACAAGATCAAGCCGCAGATGCACATCGTCGAGACGGCGATGGAGGCGATGCGGCGCTGCGGAATCGAGCCGAAGATCATCCCGGTCCGCGGCGGCACGGACGGTTCGCAGCTCTCCTACCGGGGGCTGTTGACGCCGAATATCTTCACCGGAGGGCACAACGCCCACGGGAAGCACGAATTCATCTCCGTCGCGTCGATGGAGAAGGCCGTGGCGGTTGTCCTGAAGATCGTCGAACTCTACGCCGGGAAATCTGTTCGTTAAACAGCGGACTTCGCCGGTACGTGCAGGGGGGAGACGCTGAATGCGCTCCCCCCTGTTTTCGCTCTGCCGTTTTTCCCCGGGTACTCCGTATGCCCGCGTTCGAGGGGAGCCTTGGCGCTACTTCGACTGCCTGACCACCATCGCCGCGAAGAATCCCGCTCCGAGCCCGTTGTCGATGTTCATCACCGCCACCCCCGAGGCGCACGAGTTGAGCATGGTAAGCAGCGGCGCGATCCCGCCGAGGTTTGCTCCGTACCCGGTACTCGTGGGGACGGCGACAACCGGACAGGCGACGAGCCCTCCCACGACGCTGGCGAGCGCTCCCTCCATTCCGGCGACCGCGACGATCGCCTTGGAGTTCTGCAGCACGTCCACATGCGCCAAAAGCCGGTGCAGTCCCGCGACGCCGACGTCGTAGAGCCTTTCTACGGCGCACCCCATATACTCCGCCGTCACGGCTGCCTCCTCGGCCACGGGGATATCGCTGCTTCCGGCGGTGATCACGGTGAGGCCGCGGCACAGGGGAAAATCTTTTTTCCGGACGGCGATGATGCGCGCCTTTTCATGGAAGGCCGCGTCAGGTATCGCCGCCTGTACCAGTTCGAATTGATGCGGTGTCGCTCGGGAGAAAAGAATATTGGTCTGCGTATCGGCAAAGGCGTTCGCGATCGATTCGATCTGCTCGTCGCTCTTACCCGGGCAGTAGACGATCTCAGCGAAGCCCTTGCGGAGCTGGCGGTGCGTATCGAACTTGACCTCGCCGAGGTCGCGGTAGGGCAGCGCCTTCATCTGGCGGACAAAGTCCGACTCGTCGAGCGTTCCTTCCTTGACTTTGCGAAGGAGAGAGAGCAGCTGCTGTTCATCCATAGCTTATAATCATTCCCTTCAAGAAAACGTCCCGCTCTGCTGGATTTTCGTCCGGCTCTCCTTTACGGGACTGGCGGTATGGTAGCATAATATCATTCGAAGAGATACAGCGATATGCTCCCGAGGGATAACTCCGAACGAAGGCGGTGGGTGCGATGGCGATGATTCAAGTGGTCCGGTTCGACCCGGAACTCGACCCGGGGAGGGTTTTGGCGTGGCGCTACCGGAATCCGGAGGATCCGGCGAGGAGCGATGAACTGGGGACGTGGGCCCAGCTTGTGGTGGAGGAGTCGCAGGAGGCGATCCTCTTCCGGAACGGGCAGGCGCTCGACCTTTTCGGTCCCGGAAGGCATACGTTGAAGACGGCGAACATGCCGCTGCTTTCGAAGGCGGTCAATCTGCCCTTCGGCGGAGAGTCGCCATTCAAGGCGTGGGTCTGGTTCGTAAACAAGGTGCATTCTCTTGACGTGAAGTGGGGTACTCCCTCTCCTGTGCAGCTTCAGGATCCCAAATACGGCGTCCTGCTCCCGGTCAGGTCGTACGGACAGTTCGGCGTCCGCATCGAAGATTCGCGCAAGTTCCTCGTAAAGCTGGTGGGCGCGCGTGATCAGTTCGACCGAGAGGCGCTGGCTCATCACTTCCGGGGGTTGCTGCTCACGCGGATACAGGATCTTATCTCGACGTATCTTGTGCATCGCGGCATCTCCGTTGTCGAGGTGAACGCATGGCTGGACGA
>JAHDKR010000183.1 GCA_018436785.1 Synergistaceae bacterium
GTGGAGATCCCGCGAAAGCGAGACGCTCTCCCGCTCCGCAAGCAGCATTCCCGCAAGAAGGCCGTTCTCGTCGGAGGGAACCTCGCTCTTTCCCTCCAGGTTCATGCTCAGCAGGTTCAGCGCAACCCGGAAGCGATTCCCCATCTCCTCGCTCCGCACAAGCAGCTTCTCGATGCGGCGCTCCTCCCGGGCGAGATCGTCCCTCTGGCGGGCGAGCAGCTTCTCTCGCTCCTCGAAAGCTCCCCGTATCTTCATCAGGTGCATTGCGCGCTCGTAGGCGTCTTTCTCGCGCCTTTCATTCCCGGAACGGCTGGCTACGAGAAGCTCCTCCCGTGACCGGCGATATTCGCTCTCCGCCTTGTCGGCGGCGACGATCACCTCGTTGAGCTCCCTGATAAGATCCTCCTTGCGCGTGCGGACCTCGAAGAGCCGCTCCCGTTCCTCCTCGCGGAGCGACGAGATGCTGTCGATACTATAGTGCAGCGCCTCGCTCATCTTGTCCTGTATTTCTTTCAGCTTCCGTGACAGTTCGTCCAAGGGCAAGCGCGGCGCCTCCTTTTTTCTCTTTGAACCCGGTACGCGCATCGTTTCTCATATATCGCTTATTGTACCGTTGAAACGGAGGTCTGGCAATTTTCGCCGGAACGGATACAATGAAGTGACTTTCTCATCGAAGGAGATGCATTTCATGATCCTCGTGCTCATTCTTGGCTGGGCGGTGCTCTACGCCGACCGTACGGCCCTCTACCCCCTGCTCTCGGTCATCGCGGAGACGCTGGGGATTTCGTCCGCACAAGCTGGGTCGATCACCAGCGCGTACTTTCTCTTGTACGTCCTGCTGCAGATCCCGAGCGGGCTGGCGGCCGACCGCTGGGGAACAAGACGGGTGCTGATCTCTATGTTCGCGCTCTCCGGGGTCGGCATCCTCGGCTTCGGTCTCTTCGGAAACACATATTCGCTGCTCCTCCTCTTCTCGGCGCTCCACGGACTCGGCGCGGGAGCCTACTATCCGTGCTGCTTCGGGACGATGCTCGCCACCGTTCCGCCGGAAAAACGCGGAATCAGCTCCGGCTTCATCGGAATGGGAATGGCGCTCGGTATTCTCGGGGGTATGGCGGTGAGCGGGCCGCTCTACGAGTTCTTCGGTCACTACCGTCCGCCGTTCCTTGTGCTCGCCGTGCCGACGGTGCTGATGCTCTTCGCTTTCGTCCGTTTTCTTCCCGACACGCGAAACACAGGAGGTTCCCCGTCGCTTTCGGTCTACAAGCGTCTCTTCCGGGACAAGGACATCTGGAAGATCAACATGGCGACGTTCTGCTCGCTCTACGGCTTCTGGGCCGCCGCGACATGGGGACCGACGTTCCTTCAGGCGGAGCGGGGGTTTTCGCTCTCAGGATCAGGGCTGTACACCGGACTCATCGCGCTCTCCGCGCTCCCGGGAGGCGTGCTCTGGGGGAGGCTCTCCGACCGCTTCGGCCGCAGAAAGATCGCCGCGCTCGTGCTGCCGGCGAGCGGCGTGGCGCTCTTCCTTCTCACCCGCGTTCAGGGAACGCCGCTCATTGTTTCCACGCTGCTGCTCTTCGGCATCTTCAGCAACACGGCATTCTCGCCCGTTGCAGTCGCATGGATAGGCGACATCGTGAGCAAACGCCACCCTGGCTCGATGAGCGCCGCGGTCGGCTTCTTCAACGCGACGATCATGTCCTCGGCGGTGATTGCGCCTCTTGTCTCCGGCTTTCTGCGCGACATGACGGGCTCCCTGGTACCCGCCATCCTCACGGGCTCCCTGTTGATGTTCTTCGGTACCGTAATGCTGCTGCTGACTCCCGACGCCTCCCGGGCGGGCGCGGAGTAATACACGAAAGGAGCAATTCCCGTCATGGCTGAAATCACAGTATTCGGCGGAGGAACCTGGGGTACGGCGCTCGCAGTCTCGGCCGCCAAGAGCGGGCACTCCGTCATGCTCTGGTGCCGTCGCGCCGAACAGGCGCGAGCGATCAACGCGACCTCGCATAACCCGGACTACCTCCAGTCGATCGCTCTTCCCGAGGCGATCTCGTCCACCTCCGATCCCGAGGAAGCGGCGCTCTTCTCTCAGTACTGGATCCTCGCGCTGCCAACGCAAACGGTTCGGGGTTTCCTTCCGGCGCTCGCCCCTTTCTGCGGGAAAGAGACCGAAGTCTGCAACGTGGCAAAGGGGATCGAGATCGGCACGGGAGCAAGAATCAGCGCTATCGTTTCGGAGACGCTTCCGGAAGTCCGCTACTCCGTCCTTTCGGGACCGAGTTTCGCCGGTGAGGTGGCGCAAGGCCTTCCGACCGCACTGACTGCCGCCTCCAGGCACGAGACGTCCGCGCTCCTCTGGCAATCGGCGCTGAATACCCAGAGACTGCGCATCTACACGTCGTCCGACGTCATCGGTACCGAAACGGGGGGCGCGGTGAAAAATATCATGGCGATCGCCTCCGGAATGGCTTCCGCCCTTGGATTGGGAGAAAACGCACGCGCTGCGCTGGTAACCCGCGGACTTGCGGAAATCATGCGCCTCGGCGAAGCGCTCGGAGCTCATCCGCTGACGCTCGCGGGGCTCGCGGGAATGGGGGATCTGGTCCTCACCTGCTACAGCACGCAGTCGCGCAACTTCCGCCTCGGGCTCGCGCTCGGCCGGGGCCTCTCCCTCGATGAAGCGAAACTTGAGGTCGGGCAGGTCGCCGAAGGAGCGTTCACGGTCCGCGCCGTCGCTGAAAGCGCGCTCGCGCTCTCCGTGGAACTCCCGGTCTCGCAGGGAGTGCACCGACTTCTCTACGAAGGCTCTTCCCCTCAGGATGAGCTGGAACGTCTGATCGCCCGCGACCCGAAGGCGGAGTACCCTCCCGCGATGCTGTGGGGAAGCGGACAGGGGTGACCTTCGCATCTCCGGTTATTCACGGAGTTGCGTCAAAAGTTGCCCGAGGTAAGAAAGTGATGTATAATCCAAGTCGTTCAATAGCGTCAGAATATCCCTTGCTGAGGAGGAATGTATTTATGGCAAAGGCAGTTGTTGATAAGGATGCATGCGTGGGTTGCGAGACCTGCGTAGGCACCTGCCCGGTCGAGGCTATTTCGATGGTCGACGGCAAGGCTCTCGTTGACGAGTCCTGCATCGAGTGCGGAAGCTGCGTGTCCGTCTGTCCCGTGAGCGCGATCACCCAGTAGTAAGTCTCTGATCTCGTTACGAACACGTTTTTTCGAAACGCCCCTCCATTCCGCGGAGGGGCGTTTTCTTTACGATACAGGAGATTGAATAAAAAGCGGTTACGGTATACACTAACCTCCGCGCGACGCCCTCCCGAACAGGCGGACAATCCGCCGCGAAACAGCGTCAGCAAAATCTCTCTTCCGGAGGCTTCCATGGATCGGCTCATCGTTTCCCTGATGATCATCAACTTCGCGATACACTCGTACTCCAACACGTTCTTCTTCCTGGCGCCCTACCTGAGCACACAGGGGTACTCCCCCGCATCCGCAGGCGTGCTGGTGAGCGTGTTCTACGCGGCGACGACCGCGGTCCGCCCCGTGGGAAGCTGGATCACGGAGCGATTCGGGATCAGGGGAAGCATGATCGCATCGTCTTTGCTCTGCCTCGCCTGCGCAGCGGCTCTCCACATCTACCAGGGTTCGTTCTCCTTCTTCGTCGGGCTTCGTATCGTCATGGGAATCGGCTTCAGCGTCTTCATGGTCGCGCTTACAACCTACCAGGCGCTCGCCGTGGAAGAAGCGAAAAGGGGACTTGCATTTGCCCTGGTCGCCATCGGCAGCATCGTCCCCATGTTCACTATCGTCCCGCTGACCGACTTTCTTATCCGGAACAACCTCGGCAGAATCTACCTGCTTCTTCCGGTTGCCGCGTCGGCGCTCGCTCTTATGCTCGCGATTCGCCTCAACACAAAGCAAACGACCGGCTTCGAAGAGACAAGCTCGACCATGAAGTGGGGAAGTTATCGCGACCTCTTCCGGGAGACGCCTGCGTGGAGGATGCTCTGCTCCTGTTTCTTCTTCGGCCTCTGCGACTCCTCCATTGTCTTTCTCGGCAGCATGCTGCTGGAGAAAGGGCTTGTCCCGTCATGGTTCGTCTTCGCTATGGCGGGTGGGGCGCTCTTCGTCCGTACAGCAGGGAGAAACCTGTTCAACCGCTA
>JAHDKR010000222.1 GCA_018436785.1 Synergistaceae bacterium
CCCATTCGTGCTTTCCTTCAAGGATCATTCTTTCCACCTCCACAAGGTCCGATACATCCGGAAAGTCGCTTCGCCCCGTTTTCTTGGGCAGCAGCACTTTCGTCAGGAAGAGGGCGAAGGCGCGCCGCAGATGGGCGCTTCCCTCCATTCGAGAAAATTATAGCGCTTTCGGGGTAAAGGAAGAATTTTTGTCGGAAAATACGGAGAACATTGGGCGCATCTCCGTGTGTACGACCCGGTGGCGGCGGAGAATGCGCAAGTATGTTTTTCCGTGTCAGGAGATCGCGTCGCGTCGCACCGGGAGAAACAGTGTATTCCGTCTGTCCTGGAGCCGGATGAAGCCGTGATGCGCATAGAAGGCTGCGGCAGCTTCGTCCTTGGCGTCGACGACAAGCGCGCAGGCCGCGATCTCCGAGCGACGCACACGCACCAGCGCGTCGGCCAGAAGAACTCCGCCCAAACCTTGCCGTGCGTTCTTCGAGTCAACTGCCAGTCTCCCCATGAGCACTGCAGGAACCAGAGGGTAGCGCGGCAGTTTTTTTGCGACGAACTCGGGAAGATCGGAAAGCATCAGGCTTGTCGAAGCCAGCGTATAGAAACCGACAATCCCCCCTTCCTCGGAGAGAAGAACAAAGCAAGCGGTCGCTCCTCGCCGGACGTCCTGAGACACTCTATGCCGGAAATAATCGTCCAATTCCTGGGAGCCGCACTGGAAGACGGAACGGTCGAGTCCGGAATGCAGCGGGACGATTCTATAAGAAGAAGTCATTCGCGGACCAATGCGTTTCGGCGTTCAAAGGCGCGTTTTAGGGCGGGGGATTCTTCCGGAGGCGAGAGCAGAGCCTTGGCGAAGGCTTCCTGATCCGCTACGGACAAGCGAATGATAGTGGCGCTCTCCAGAGCGCGATGAACGGCATCCTGCAGGGCGGAGACCACGAAATCCGTCATTGTCCGTCCCTGAAGCGCTGCCGCGTGTTTCAAGGCCGTATGCAGATCCGGATCTATTCTGGCTTCGAGACGGGCGGTCGGTGAAGCTGTTCTTTGCACCATGACGATCAACTCCTTTCAAGGAAATTATACGGCAATATGCCGTAAATTTCAACTTTTGAGGATCGTGCAGCGTTTCTGCGTTCTTCCGGAGTGAGGGATGCGCATCTGCGTGGTGGGGACGGGTGCGTCGGCCTTGTGTTTCCCGAAGAACGTGAAAGCGCCGATCTTATTGGGGGCTGCGGCAGGGCGCGTCTTCGAGTGTACGACTCTGTTGCGGCGGAGAATGCCCGGATGCACTTGTAGGAGTGGAGCGGTTCGATAGAGTACATGGAGTGGAACTACGAGGCGCTTGAGGGTGCGGACGCTTTGCTGCGGAGGCCGGAGCGGCCGCTCTTCCGGAGCTGTTGAAGTCGCCGCCGATCTTCGAGGGGCGGAATCAGTATTCGCCCCCCGCAATGAAGTCGATGGGCTTCGAGTACGTGTGCATCGGGCGGGGTTGAGGTTCAAGAAAGGCGAGCCCGGAGAGGGGATTCTCCGGGCTCGCTTAAGGTGGATTCCGTAGTTTGTCGTTTTGGTCCGTTTATTGCCGGGTTTCTTCGGCGAGGCGGCGGACTTCCGCTTCGGAGAGGTTGACGCATTCCGCGACGTCGGCGATGCTGAAGCCTTTGTCCAGCATCCTGAGGGCGTTCTCGCGCTTGGTCCGCTCTTCGC
>JAHDKR010000209.1 GCA_018436785.1 Synergistaceae bacterium
TATGGATATTCCGGACCCGAAGTCGATCTTCGAGTTCTGCGCGATGGAGTCCGCCGCATCCGCAGGACAGGCGGCGGAGGATTTCGAACTCCTTGCGGATGAAATACTTTCAAAGACAGGATGGAGAGAATAAGAGAATGAAGCACTTTCTTGTGGATGTTGCAAGCATCGTTTCAGCGCAGCCCCGCGACCGTTTCGACCCCGAAGCCGTCGAAAGTTTGGCCGACTCGATTTTGGAGAGCGACGGATTGCTCAAGCCGGTCGTGCTCAAGGCCACCGGGCCCGAAAGCTTCGAGGTGGTGGATCGTCATCTCGAGTACTGGGCCGCAGTGCGGGCGCGCGAGAAAGACCCCCGGAAAGGGGAGATGGTGAACGCCTATGTCGCCCTGCCGAAATCTACGGAGGCTGTTCAACGTCAGCTTGCCGTTCTGAAAAGAACTGAGGCTAGAGAAGAACCCGCCGCTGCCGGTAGGCCGCAGAAAGAGGCGGATATTTCCGCCGCGCTCGCCGCGCTCCGCGCCGGGACGCAGCGAACGGAAGCCGTCTGCGCCACCGTCAAAGGGGACTTCGAGAGCCTTGCGCACCGGATCGGCTCCTTCGCCAACGTAGTGAACGGACTGTCTTCGCTCCCTTCGATACTGGAACAGATGGAGGATCGCTTGTTGAAGAGGATGGAGGTTTTTGAGGAAATCCTGCGCCGAACGCCGGAAAAGAAACCGGGGAAAAGCGCGCAGCCTCTGCCTGAAGAGCCCTTTAGCCGTGAAGTTCTTGAAAAGCTCACTCTTCCCGTACTCAAAGAGATCATGAAGAAGAAGGGAATTCCCGGCAAGGGGCTGAAGAAAAAAGCAGAGTTCATCGACGCGATTCTCGGAGGGTGATGCAGGACGTCCACCGAAGAAAATTTTAGGAAAAACGTCGATTGAGAGAAAAAGGCTGATTGTACGCAGAGCGCAACGGACGTATTTCCCCCACGACAGGCGCCACAAATTCGTGAAAATATGGTACGATGCGGAAGAGGTGAAAACATGCCGATAGAGTTGATACCGCTCAACATCAGAGAAAATTACGAAGTTCACGAGTGGAAGCACGCCGTCGCCATCCTTTCGCAGGTTTTCCCCGACGAGTGGACGGATATTCTGGCCGTCCTGGAATCCTTTCGTTTGAAAAAATCATGGATTACGGATCCGGGCGGGCGAAAATCGAAGGTGTCTGAACACATCGACAGTTTTCTCTACAGGCGCGGCTGGGTTGAAAAGGAGTTCCAGACCAAAGTGGTCGTGGACGACTTGTCGATGTCGTCGCCCACGCATAAAGTCGACTGTTTCAAAAACAAAGTGGCACTGGAGATCGAATGGAACAACAAAGACCCCTTCTACGACCGTGATTTGAACAATTTCCGGCTGCTTTTCGACCTGCGGGCAATCAGCGCGGGAGTTATCATCACCCGATGCGACGACCTGCAGGATATTTTCAACGATCTCGGACGAGGCCCCTCCTACGGCGCGTCGACCACCCACATGAGAAAGCTGCTACCCAAAATCGAAGGCGGAAGCGGCGGCGGATGTCCTGTGCTGGTGTTCGGCATAACCAAACACCTCTACGAGGAAGACGATCATGTTTAATCAAGTAGACGATCTGCTGGAATATGCGCAGGGGAAGACATACAGGACAATCCTGGCCGATCCTCCCTGGCAGTTCTCGAACCGCACCGGCAAGATGGCGCCCGAACATAAACGGCTCAACCGCTATCCGACGATGCCGCTCGGCGAGATTTGCAGCCTTCCGGTGAAAGAGATCGCCGCCGATACGGCGCATCTCTACTTATGGGTTCCCAACGCGCTCCTTCCCGACGGGCTGACGGTGCTTTCGGCATGGGGCTTCGAATACAAGACGAATCTGATATGGTACAAAACCCGAAAGGACGGAGGCCCCGACCGCCGCGGAGTAGGCTTTTACTTCCGGAACGTCACCGAAATGATCCTCTTCGGAGTGAAGGGCAAGAACGCCCGGACCCTCCAGCCGGGACGCTCTCAGGAGAACATCATCACGGCGCAGAAGAGAGAGCACAGCAGAAAGCCGGACGAGCAGTACCGCCTGATCGAATCGTGCAGCGAAGGGCCGTATCTGGAACTCTTCGCGCGCGGTCCGCGCCCCGGATGGGACGTGTGGGGAAACCAGTCAGA
>JAHDKR010000182.1 GCA_018436785.1 Synergistaceae bacterium
CCACCGCTCTTCCCGCGATGGCGCAGGCCGCCAAGAACCTTGAGAAGGCCGGAAAGGTCATCATCACCGGATTCGCTACCCCCAGCTCGATGCGCGGCTTCATGAAGGACGACACCGTCAAGGCGTTCGGCCTGTGGGACTGCAAGCTCCAGGGCGCGATCGGCGCGTACATCGCCTACTGGCTGGCCGACGGCAACACCTTCAAGGTCGGCGACTTCATCGACGTCCCCGGCGTGGGCAAGCTGAAGGTCGAGCCCAACTCCATCCAGGGGTACGACTACGAGGCAGAGGACTCCGGCATCGTCCTGCTCCCCGAGCGGGTCGTCTTCACCAAAGAGAACATCGACAACTACAACTTCTAACCATCGCTGCACGGTTCCGCCACGCGCTCCCGGCGCCTCGGGGGCGCGTTTTTCATACCCGGCAAGCCCCAAGCGTTCCCGGGCCGCCGCCTTTCCGTCTGCTCTTGCGTCCTGTCTCCGGAAATGTCATACTCAATTGGTACAAGTATATTTTTCTCTCGGGAGGGAATACGGAATGAAGCCTACAGCACTCTCCTCGTCGCGGGCGCCGGCCCCCAAGGGGTTCTACTCGCAGGCCGTCCGCGTCGGATCGCTCCTCTTCACCGCGGGGCAGCTCCCTGTGGACCCGGAAAGCGGCGACTTCGTCCGCGGCACGGTGGAAGCGCAGACCGAACGCGTCATCGAGAACATCCGCGGGATTCTAGAGGAGAACGGCTCCTCCCTGTCGCTCGTAGTCAAGGCTACGGTCTACATCCGCGATATAGCTTCGTGGGGGAGCGTGAACAGCGTGTACAGCCGCTATTTCGAGGGAACCGTGCCTCCCGCCAGAACAGTGGTCGGCGGCGTGGACATCCACTACGGGCTCGATGTGGAGATGGACGTCGTGGCGTACGTGGAGGAGACGGGGCAGGAGTAGCAGAGGGGAGGAACCGGGTATGAAGAAGCAGGAAATCGGAAGTTTCATCGAGAAAAAACGGGACGTATTCATCGAACTGAGCGACAAGATATGGGCGTTCGCCGAGACGGCGTTCGTGGAATTTCAGTCCGCGGATTTACTCTGCGAAGCCCTCGAAAAGGAGGGGTTCTCCGTGGAGCGCGGAACCGGCGGCGTGGCGACTGCTTTCTGCGGCTCGTGGGGGAGCGGTTCGCCGGTGATCGCCTTTTTGGGCGAGTACGACGCGCTCTCCGGGCTGAGCCAGAAGGGCGGCGTCGCATTGAAGGAGCCGCTGGTCCCCGGCGGGAACGGCCACGGATGCGGCCACAACAACCTGGGCGCGGGGGCCTTCGCCGCGGCCGTCGCCTTCAGGGAGTACCTGAAGAGCAGCGGGAAGAGCGGCACGGTGCGCTACTACGGCTGCCCCGGCGAGGAGGGCGGCTCCGGGAAGGCCTTCATGGCGAGGGCGGGCGTCTTCGACGACGTGGACGCCGCGCTCACGTGGCACCCCGGCTCGGTGAACGCGGTCTTCCCCTTCAGCTCGCTGGCCAACTTCCAGGTCGCCTACCGGTTCAAGGGGAAGAGCGCCCACGCCGCCGCCTGCCCGCACCTCGGGCGGAGCGCGCTCGACGCGGTGGAGCTGATGAACGTGGGTGTGAACTACCTGCGCGAGCACGTCATCCCCGAGGCGCGGATGCACTACGCCATCACCGACTCCGGGGGCTTCTCCCCCAACGTGGTGCAGCCGAAGGCCGAGGCGCTTTACCTGCTCCGCGCCCCGCGCACGCCGCAGGTTGAGGAGATCTACGAGCGGGTGAACAAGATCGCCCGCGGCGCGGCCCTGATGACGGAGACGGAGCTTGAGATCCGCTTCATCAAGGCGTGCGCCAACGTGGTGCAGAACAATGTGCTCGAACGCGTACTCGAGCGGAACTTCACCGAGCTCGGCGTGCCCGAGTACACGGAGGAGGAGATCTCCTTCGCCCGGGCGATCTTCGACGGGATCGCGCCCTCCGAGCGCAGCTCCGACCTCGACCAGTACTCCGCGCCGGGGGGAGCGGCGGGCAAGGAGGCGGCGAAACGCCTCCGGGAGCGCCCGATCGCCGACGAGGTGCTTCCCTACGGAGAGAGCGACTTCGTCCTCCCCGGATCGACCGACGTGGGCGACGTGAGCTGGATCGTTCCCACCTGCCAGGCCTGGGTGGCGACGTGGCCGAATCACACTCCGGGGCACTCCTGGCAGATCGTCTCCTCGGGCGTCACCCCGCTTGCGCACAAGGGGATGCTCCACGCGGGGAAGGTCCTCGCGGCGGCGGCCGCCGACCTGTTCGACGACCCATCGCTGATCGACGCTGCGAAGAAGGAGCTCCGCGAGCGCCTCGACGGCGTTTCGTACCGCTGCGCCATCCCCGACGAGGTCGTCCCGAAGGCGATCCAGCCATCGGGCAGATAGGAGGAACAACGCATGAAAGAAATTTACTACAGCATTACGAACGACGTCTTCATCCCGTTCCCCGATTACGTCCGGGGGGTCGTGGTCGCGCGCGGCGTGAAGAACGGTCCCTCTCCGGCGGAGCTTACAGCGCTGCTCCGCGAGGCCGAAGAGCAGCTGCGCGGAAAGCTCGGCTCCGGTAACATCGCGGAGCACCCGCGCATCGCGTCGTGGCGGGAGGCCTTCCGGAAGACGGGCGTGAAGCCCGCCGAGTTCCGTTCCTCCATCGAGGCCATGGCGCGCCGCGTCGCGAAGGGGCAGGAGCTTCCGTCGATCAACGCCCTCGTGGATATCGGCAACGTCCTCTCGCTCCGCCATCTCGTCCCGACGGGCGGGCACGTGCTGGACGAAGTGCGGGGTGACATCGTCCTCCGCGCCGCCACTGGAGAGGAGACATTTGTTCCCTTCGGCGAGACGGAGACCGAACACCCGCTTCCCGGCGAGATTATCTTCGCGGAGGGAGATGTGGTCATGACCCGGCGGTGGAGCTGGCGGCAGGGGGTGCACACCCTCACGCTGCCCGAGTCGACCTCCATCGAGTTCAACGTGGACGGACTGCCGCCGGTGACGTCCGGCGAGGTGGAGTCCGTCTGCGGCGAGGTCGTCGAGCTGGTGTCGCGCTTCTGCGGCGGCACGTTCGAGAAGGGACTGCTCACGGCGGCCTCTCCCCGGATGCGCCTGCTGTAAGCAGGCGAGTAAACGGGAGTTTTCCTCGTTTGTCCGGCGGAAGCGTGCCGGAGGTTTTGCGCTGTCGATCGCTCGCGTCCTCGCAGCGGGATAATGCGGTATGATTCTGGCCGCTATAACAGTTACGGATTCTCCGAAAACACAAACGCGCGGCCCCCATGCAAACTCGGGAGCCGCGCGTCCTTTGTCCCTGCACGGGAGCGTCAGAAGAGCCGCCGTAGCACCGGGAGCTTCTTCAGTCCGTGGATCGTGAGGAACGCGCACAGAATGTACGTGCCCCCGAGGGCGAGGATGAACTTGATGCCGATCGGAAGGTTCCACGGAATCAGCAGGTAGACGGCGGGCATCAGGATCATCTGGTGGAGCCAGTAGATGCCGTACGACGCCTCGCTCAGCGTCCTCCACACCGGAGACGGACGGTCGAAGAGCGCCCGGCAGAGGAAGAGGAAGAAGACCGCGATGGAAAGGGAGGCGAAGGAGTGGCTCATGCCGTGCAGCGCCTTGAGGGCAAGCGTCTCTTTCACGGGAAAGTTCATGGCGAGGAAGATCACCGACCACGACCCCGCGACCGTGGCCAGCCCCGAGAGTGCGATCGCGCCGAAGCCGGGCCGGGGGCCGTCGAACCAGCCGTCGCGCCACGCCCGGGCTCCCAGGTAGAAGGCGAGGGCGTAGGAGACGATCCGGGCGGGCTGGAAGTAGATGTGGCTGATTCGTATCCAGAGATCCGGGTGCAAGTAGAGGGACGAAAGGAAGAACGTGGCGGAGGAGAGGCCCCACCACCCCGCAAGCCAGAAGAGGGGCGCGCGCCCGGAGGCGGCGCGCGGGGAGCCGACGGCGGCGAAGACGATCAGAAAGACCATGAGCACGCCGAGGAACCAGAAGTGCGACTGCTGGTAGCCGGGGCCGAGCCATATCGTCCGGACGAACTCCATGTACGTCTCCGGCAGCGGCAGGTTCAGCGAGCGCCACGTCGCCATGGCGAAAAGCGGCGCGAACGCGAGGACGCCGACAATCCATGGAATGCCGATGTGGAGCGCTTTTTCCTTCAAAAAGAGCATTCGTCCCCGCTTTTCGAGCGAATGGGGGGCGAAGTACCCCGCCAGGAAGAATATCGCGGGCATGTCCCCCGTGTTCACGATGAGCACCCAATAGAGGAAGAAGAGGCTTTTCTCCGGATTGATGACGTACCACCACCCCGGAACGTAGGCCATGTAGCTCATCGCCGCGTGAAGCGCCAGGACGGAGAGGACGATGATCGTCCGGTAGGCGTCGAAGAAGTAGACCCGCTCCGCGTGTTGCTGTTGCATGAAATCCCACCTCGCTTTTTTTTGATGAACTGTATCCTCATTGTTCTGCACAACGGGACGCCGGAAAAAACCGCGCCGCGAAAGGATTCCGTCCGTGCGCATCCGGTTTCCATTCAGTGTCCTTGCTGCCGTTCCGGGGAGATGCTTGACGGACAAAAAACGCGGAATCCGGCTCCCCGCCGGGCTAATTCCTCGGAGGAATCCGCTCTCCGGTTTTCGCAGCGCGGAGCCCTTCATCGAATGCCTCCGCGCTCCCCTGCCTGAACGCCCTTTCTTCGAGAACGGCGCGCACGGACTCCGGACGCGCCGCGCCCGTCAGCCCGACGACGGCGCCCAGAGCCGCAAGGTTGGCCGCGCCCGGAGCGCCCTGCTCCGACGCGAGGCGCGCGAAGGGGATGCCGACGCTTTTCGCCCGGCAGAGCGGCGAAGGCGTCACCAGATCGCCGTCGTAGAGCAGCAGAATGCGTTCGGCCCCCTCCGCCTCCAGCCGGGGGGTGGAGCGATCGAAGGCCGTCTGCGCCAGGCAGAGCAGCACGTCCGGCTCGACGACCTCGATGAAGTCGATCTCGCCGTCGCCGATGAGGACGTCCGACTTCGTAAACGTCCCCCGCGCCTCGGTGCCGTAGGTCGAGGAGAGGCAGGCGTTCCGCCCTTCGAGCACCGCCGCTTCGCCGAGAATCGTCCCGATGGTGACCAGCCCCTGCCCGCCGACCCCGGCGAGCACGATGCCGATGAACTCGTCCCGCACGTTCATGACCGCTCCCCCTTCCGCGCCGCCTGCTCGCGATCGACAGCGCGAAGCCTCCGGCACGCATCTGCCGGACAAACGGGGAAAGACGCCTGTTTGGTCGCCTGCTGTGTGCGGCCAGAATCATGCCGCACTATCCCCTCCGCTTCGCTGCGAGGACACGAGCGATCGACGGCGCGAAGCCTCCGGCACGCATCTGCCGGACAAACGGGGGAAGCTTCCCGTTTGGTCGCCTGCTTATACCTGGTGCTCCAGTCGTCGGGCGCTTTGTCGGCGAACGTGCCCAGGAGGAGCTTTCCGTGCCGCTCTTCCTCGCTCACGGACGCGCTTTTTTCCAGCGGGAGCGTCATGTCGCCCAGCTTATGGTACAGCTCGAACGGCGTCCGCGCATCGTTCCGGCGGCCGTAGTGCGTGGGACAGATTGAGAGCGCTTCGATGAACGAGAAGCCCCTCCGAGAGAGTCCGTTCCGGACGAGCCGCCGCAGCGCGGCCCCGTCGCGCACCGAGCCGCGCGCCACGTAGGGGGCTCCCGCCGCCGCGGCCAGCGCGCAGAGGTCGAACGGGTCCTCCGCGTGCCCCAGCGGCGACGTGGAGGTTCTGCTCCCCGACGGCGTCGTGCCGGAGTACTGCCCCCCCGTCATGCCGTAGTTGAAGTTGTTCACCACCACCGCGGTGAGGTCGACGTTCCGGCGCGCCGCGTGGATCAGGTGGTTGCCGCCGACGGTCGCGCCGTCGCCGTCCCCCATGAGCACGATGACGGGCAGCTCGGGGTTCGCCAGCTTGATTCCGGTGGCGAAGGCCAGCGCGCGCCCGTGCGTGCCGTGGAAGGCGTTCACGTCGATGTAGTC
>JAHDKR010000117.1 GCA_018436785.1 Synergistaceae bacterium
GGAGCTTTCCCCGATCATGGAACCCCGAAGTGCGATCGACGCGCACTGCGCCGCCGAGCCGGGACTTCTCGACATCTCGGACGCCGCGTGGTGGCAGCTCTTTCATGAGCAGACGCTCGCGGATCTGCTCTATGAGCATATCCACCCAGCCCTTTCGGAGTGGATCGCGAGACGCGAAGAGGAGCTCTCGGCGATGGCTCCGAAGATCGCCGAGGAGGCGAGGGTGTTGGCCCAAAGCGGCGAAACGGATGCCGCCCGGCGTCTGTTGACGGAGGAAAGCGCTGCTTTGGCCGGGGCGAGCGCCGTGCGAAAAGCGGAGTTTCTTTCCGCGTACGGGCCTCGCGTACTCAGTCCGGAGCGCGCGGAGATCGTCAAGGGGGATATCTCAGGTGAGCTGACCGTCTTCTTTCAATCGCAGTCTGCCCCGGTCGAAGACTCCTTCCTGATGGGGCAGGGAGGGACGCCCCCGCAGCGGTGGGCAGCCCCCCTGAGGGGAAGCCTTCACTTCGCCGACGGCGCGTGGTCGCTCCGCTTCCGCGTCCGCGAGCTCACCGAGGCGGCGGTCCCGTGCCTGGCGGACTTCTGGCTCGCCGGGCGCGACGAGAAGGGCGGCGTCTTCGCTGGCCGCTGTCTTCTGAAAACGCTTCCTCCGTCGGAGCATCAGCTCTTCCAGGGGCGGTGCAGCCTGTAAACAAACGGAGCGGGGTATGCGGATGTCCGTACAGCCCCGCTTTTTTTCAAGGAGCGTGATGGAATGGCTCTCAAGAAGGTGTGGATTCACTCTCTCTTCGCGGCGGTTTCCATCCTCGTTTTTGTCTCTTCCGGGGCGCGTGCGCACGACGGGGATGCCGAGCTGTTCCGGCACGGCAGCGTCGACGACATCCGCGCGGCCATCGAGGCGGGGGCGGACGTGAATGCGCGCGACGAGGAGGGAATTCCGGTATTGACATGGTGCGCTCAGGACAATACCGCGCAGGCCGTCGCGCTGCTGCTTGCGGCTGGGGCTGACGTCAATGCGGAGTCAAGCCGCGGATGGACTCCGCTCATGGCTGCCGCAAGCGGGAATCCGGACCCCGGGGTCGTCTCTTTGCTCGTGAAGGCGGGAGCGGAGGTGAACGCGAAGGGCGAGGAGGACTGGGACGCGCTGATGTACGGGACATGGGTCGACGCGCCCCCTTCGGTGATCGAGGCGCTGCTGAAGGCGGGCGCGGACGTAGAGGCTTCGACCGTTCACGGCCTAACCGCGCTGATGCTTGCCGCCGAGAACAGCTCGACCGGGGAGAGCGTCGCGCTGCTGCTCCAGGCCGGCGCAGAGGCGAACGCCGCGGACGCCCAAGGGGCGACGCCGCTGATGTACGCCGCGAAGAGCAATCCGCTCGTCACAACCGTCGAACTGCTCCTCGAAGCGGGCGCCGATCCGCACCTTTGCGACCTCAAGGGAAACACGTCCTTCTCCCTGGCGGTGGAACACAACCCCAATCCCGAAGTAGCGCTGTTTCTGCTCAGGGCCGGTCCCGCTGCGGGCGCTCCTTGACGTAGGCTCCGTTGATGTGGCAGGCGAGCGTCATCCCTAGGCGGTGGTAGGGGTTGTTCAGGTCGACGTTGAGCAGCGTCTCGATCTCTTTTAAGTAGTTCCGTACGGTGTTGTAGTGCAGATGCAGGCCGTCGGCGCAGGAACGGGCGTTGAAGTCGCGCGCGACGAGCATCGCCGCCAGCTCCTTCAGCGGAAGGCTTCGCCGGGCTTGCGACGTGTCCTCTTCGAGGGGGGACCAGTAGCGCGTCCACACGTCCTTCGCCTCGGGAAGCTTCGTCATGCTCTGGAGCAGCCCGTAGAGCGAAAGCTCCTCGTACAGGTACACGCCTGGCGGCAGCGCGAAGTCGCGCAGCAGCGAAAACGTTCTTCTCGCCTCTTGGTATGAACGGGGGATCTCCATCAAATCCGCGGCCTTGCCGCCGAAGGAGAAGTGGAACCCGGCCTGCTCCGCCACGGGCGCGAGGCTCTTTTTCCATGCGGCCGTCTCCGATTCGTCGATGAGCGTGACCCACGTATTCCCCAACCGGTAGCTCAGCTGGGAGGGGGACGACCACCGCGGAGTGGAGAGCCCGTCGGCCGTGGAGACGATGAGCACCGTCACGGGAAGCGAGAGCGGAATCCCGAGCTCTTGCAGGTTGATCCGGATCATGTTCGGATCGCAGTACATTCCGAAGCACAACCCCTCCAGAAACCGTTCCTTTTTCAATACCTTCTTGCTTGAGAGAATGGCGATCTCCAGCGCGGAAGCGCGCAGCATCGTCAGGGCGCGGAGCAGCATCCGCTCCTGCCTGGCCGACGGGGCGAGCTCTCCGGGCGAGAGGATCATGAAGATGGAGATGGGAGTGTCCAGGCGCAGACGGTAGGCCGCGAAGCGCCGGATGGTTCCGCTGTTGCGCACCTCCACGCAGGAGTGTATCTGCCCCTTCTTGGGGAGAGGCTGCTCCTGGACGAGCGGCGTGTCCAGGGCTTTCTGCACGGCTTCGCCCCCGAGGATGCTCCCGTCGGCGAGGAAGAGATTGTTCAATTCGAGCTGGGGCGCCTGCACCAGAAGGTCCCTGCCGAGATTCTGCGCGAATCCGGACATCAGCTTCTTGTAGTCGAGGCTCTCCTCCCAGAAAGAGGTCAGATCGTCCGGGCGTTCTTTCAGCCGCTCCTGGACGAGGATGGTGTGAATGAGTTCGATGATGTCGGTCCAGCGATAGTGCATCGGAATTTCAAGAATGGGTATCTGAAGCGCGTCCGCCTCCGCGGTCATGCTCGCCGGGAGTTTGTGATGAAAGCGGTCGAGTTTGAATCCGATGGCGGCGACTCCCTTCTCGTTCATCCGGCGGAGGAGGGGGGTGAGCTGTTCCGGGTCGTCCTTGAAGACGAAGCCGCTTCCCACCAGAAACTCCCCGCCGCGCATCCAGCGGTCGGCGTCCGGAGCTTCGAGGACAGAGACGGCGCTGATTTCGCGCCCGACGCCGCCGCTACCGGCGAGTATCTGAAAGTCAGGGAACAGGTTTTTTTTCAACAGGTCGGCGACGATCATGTAAACTCTCCCTTTTTGCCCCGTTTGAAGGATGTCATCCATTGGGGGTTGTTGGCTGAATTTTTGTCATGTGATGACATTGCATTTCCTCTGCTCCAAACATATTTTATGATAAAATAAGTCCATTGTAAAATCTGATTCAGCGCTTTTGAGCGTTTCCAAAGTTTGAGAGTAAAAGAAGACTGAGAAGTCTCTCTGGCGTTGTATCACATTGGAAGATCTTTTTTCCGGAAATCGCTTCTTGTCATGGAACGACTTTTCGGAGAGAGACGAGAGATTCGAACCGGATGAAAAGCCTGCGCTTTTTGTTCCGGTCATCATTTCGGAGGTGGATTTGCTATGAAACCGTTGGAAGGACTTGTAGTTCTCGACATGACCAGAGTGCTCGCGGGGCCGTTTGCAGCCATGATGTTCGCCGACATGGGCGCCGAAGTCATCAAGATCGAGCGGCCTAACAGCGGCGACGATACCCGCGCCTACCCTCCCTTCCAGGCCGGGGAGAGCGCCTACTTCATGAGCCTCAACAGGGGGAAGAAGAGCGTTACGCTGAATCTGAAACACGAAAGAGGCAAGGAAATCCTCAAGTCGCTCGCCAAGAAGAGCGACATCCTTATCGAAAATTTCAAACCGGGGACGATGGAAAAGCTCGGCCTGGGGTATGAAGATCTCAGAAAGGTGAATCCTCGCCTGATCTATGCGGCAAGCTCCGGGTTCGGTCAGACCGGCCCGTACAGCAGACGTCCAGCCATGGATGTCATTATCCAGGGTATGGGCGGCATGATGAGCGTCACAGGTCCCGACGAGCACACTCCCACGAAGGTGGGAAGCTCGATTGCCGACATCTTCGCGGGCCTTTTCACCACCATCGGTATTCTCTCCGCGGTGAACTCGCGCATGAAGACAGGCAGAGGCCAGCTCGTCGACGTCGCCATGCTCGACTGTATGGTGGCCGTGCTGGAAAACGCCGTCTCCCGCTACCTCGTGACCGGAGAGATTCCCCGTCCGATGGGCAACAAGCACCCTGCGATCTCGCCTTTCGCCACCCTTGCAACCGCTGACGGCGTGATGAACATCGCTGTGGGCAACGACGACATCTGGCACAGATTCTGCGGCGTCCTCGGGATGGAGGAGTTCGAGAATGATCCCCGCTTTGCGGACAACCCGGGGCGGGTGAAGAATTTCGATGCGCTGAAAGTGCTCATGGAGGAGCGTACAGTACGTCAGACGACGGAATACTGGCTTTCCATACTTGAGAAAAATCACGTTCCCTGCGGTCCGATCAATGATATGGCGCACGTCGTCAACGACCCGCAGGTGCTTGCGCGAAAGATGATCGTCGACGTACTCCACCCGATAGCCGGCGCAACGAAGATCCCCGGCGTTCCGATCAAGTTCTCGGAAACGCCCTCTGAAATCGAGGCCCCCGCGCCGGTGCTCGGCGAGCATACCGAGAAGATACTGACGTCGTATCTCGGTCTCTCCGCCGCCGAGTTTGAGGAGCTCAAAAAGGACGGCGTGGTGTAGCCTCCGGCAATACAGGGCGGTTGAAAGAGCATGCAGCTCCGCGCCTGCAGCGGCGATGTGCTCTCCCGGACTGCGAATCGGAAAGAGGGTCTCCTTCCGGCGTCCCCCAGGGGACCTTCTCTTCATCGCCCCTTTCGGGGCGGTGAATTCACCTTGCTGCGGGTGCGGGAAATGTATACGCGAACAGTGAACCTTGAAGAACCCGAAAGCGGACGGCGGTATTCCGTCGTCACGTCGGGGGAAGATTTCGGCCCGAGGACGTGGCTGACGGACTTTCTTCCCCCTCTGCGGCAGGGAGAGCTTCTCTCCCTGCCGGTGGAGGGCATCCCTGCGCGGTACGACCCGTCGCTTCCCGCCGGACGTATGAACCTTCGGTGGGTTCCGCTGGTTTGCGAGTGGGGTTCGCTGCTCGAAGAGGAGCTGGAACCTCTCGCTGCACCGGCCCGGGAACGGCGCTTCGGCGATCTTCTCGGCCTCGGGCCGGGGAGCACGCCCGCCGGGGACGACTTCCTTGCCGGATACACAACCGGGAGACTCTGGCTCGGAGCTCCTGTTTCCCCTCTGCCGGATACGTCCCGGACGACCTGGCTCTCCGCCGAAATTCTGAGGGACGCTGCGGACGGATTGGTCTGGAAACGAAGCAAAGATGTACTGGAATCTCTTTCGCTGAACGACGCGGCTGCGCTTCTGAAAGCGGTCGAACGAATCCTCAACTGGGGGCACACTTCCGGAAGAGCGTGGCTCGCGGGGCTTTCCGCAGCCGTCTCGGACACGATCGAACGCAACGTATGAAAGGAGGATGATACTGTGGCATCTTCCCAGCGCCTCGAAATCATCCGAAGAACGTACTATGACAGCGTCACCCTGATGCTTGTGGCGAAGGAGCTGCTCAAGCTGGAGGGAGTCTCCGTCGCCACTCTGAACATGGGGACGGAGGCGAACTACAAGATTATGGGAGCCGGCGGTTTCGACCTGACCGGAGTGGACGCCACGCCGAACGATCTTGTTCTCGCTCTGTTGAGCGACGCGCCGGAGGCCGAAAAGGTTCTCGACGACGCCCTCGCGAAGGCGAAAGAGTACCTTGCGAACCCTCCGGGGCGGAAGAAGGACTCGGGCGACAACGACTACAGGCCGAAGAGCCTCGACGGGGCGCTCTCGGTCCTTCCTGAAGCCAATCTCGCGATCGTCTCGGTCGCCGGGCGCTACGCGGGCGACGTTGCCCTTCAGTGCATCGAGAAGGGGCTCAACGTGATGCTCTACTCCGACAACGTCACGGTCGAGAAGGAAATCGAGGTCAAGAAGGCGGCCGCCGCGAAGGGACTGCTCGTGATGGGGCCCGACTGCGGCACGATCATTATCCGCGGCGTTGCGATGGGGATGGCGAACGCCTGTCCGACCGGGCCCGTGAGCATTGTGGCCGCGGCTGGGACGGGGTTGCAGGAAGTGCATGTGCAGCTTGCCCGCAGGGGCGTCGGCGTCCTTCACGGCATCGGTACCGGCGGGCGAGATGTGAAAAAAGAGGTCGGCGGCATCATGTGCCTGCAGGCGGTGGAGGCATTGCTCGCCGACGACGAGGTGAAGGTGCTCGCCGTGCTCGGCAAGCCGCCCGCGCCCGAGGTCGAGAAGAAAATTCTCGACGCGGTGAAGGCAGGAGGCAAACCTGCGGTGCTCGGTTTCATCGGCGGCGAGGCGAAAGGCGATTCGGACGGCGTGTTCGTCTGCCGCGAACTTGAGGAGACCGCCGCCGTCGCCGCCGCGCTCGCGAACGGACAGGACGGCGCGGCGGCCCGCGACGCGCTCTACGCGGAGTACGACGCGCTGAAACAGCAGGCGGAGAAGATCGGGAAGCGGAAGGGCTACCTCCGCGGACTCTACTCCGGCGGCACTCTCTGTTACGAGGGGCAGCTCGTCGCGCGCGAGATCCTCGGCCCGATATGGAGCAACACGCCGCTTGACGCGTCGAAGAAGCTCGCCGACAGCCTCAAGAGCGTGGAGCACACCATGGTCGACTACGGCGAGGACGAGTTCACCCAGGGCCGGCTGCATCCGATGATCGACGTGTCGCTCCGCGCCGACCGCATCCTCGAAGAGGCGAAGGATCCCGGAGTGGGCGTCATTCTGCTCGACGTGGTGCTTGGCTACGGCTGCAACGACGACCCGGCGACGGGGCTTGCCGAGGGAATCCGCAAGGCGCGGAAGGTCGCGGGAGAGAGAATCGCCTTCGTTGCCTCGATCTGCGGCGTGGATACCGACCCCCAGAATGCGTCCCGGCAGCGGAAAATACTGGAGGAGCTCGGCGTGCACGTTTGCGAAAGCAACGCCAGAGCGGCCCGCCTTGCGGCGATGCTCGTGGAGGCAGCGCAATGAAAAAGCTGCTGAAAGAAGGCCCGAAAGTGGTCAATATCGGGGTGGAGCAGTTCTACCTCGACGTAAAAACGCAGAAAACGGAGGCGGTCGTCTGGGACTGGAAGCCTCCCGCAGCGAGCGGGGATCTCCTCTCTCGTTTAAAGAAGCTCAAGAAGGGGGGCAACTGAACGTGATCGATCTGGAGAAAGCAAATCAGGAGGCGCTCTCGCGCCTGCTCGCCGCCCAGCCGCTGATAGTCGGCATGGGGATAGCGAAAGAGACCGTTCCGGGGATGAAGGACAAGATGCTCCTGCATGCGGGGCCTCCCCTGACGTGGGAGACCGCGTCCGGTCCCATCCGCGGGGGCGTCATGGCGGCCTGCATGTACGAAGGGTGGGCGAAGACGCCTGAAGAGGCGGAAAAACTCGCCGCGAGCGGCGCCATCGCCTTCGATCCGTGCCATCACCACCACGCGGTGGGGCCGATGGCGGGGATCATGTCGCCGAGCATGCCCGTATTCGTCCTGGAGAACAGGACGCACGGCAACAAGGCGTACGTCACGATGAACGAGGGGCTCGGGAAGGTGCTTCGTATGGGCGCCTTCGGCCCGGAGGTTATCGAACATCTGCAGTGGATGGAGAAGACGCTCTACCCTGTGCTCAAGGCGGCAATCGAGCACGCGGTGAAGAAGGGCGAGGAGCCGGACGTCAAGAACATGATCGCTCAGGCGCTTCACATGGGCGACGAGCTGCACAACCGCAACAAGGCGGGGACGTCGCTCTTCCTCCGCACGCTCGCGCCGCACATGGTGGAGACGTGCAAAGACAGCGCACAGCTCGCCGAGGTCTTCCGTTTCATCGACAAGACCGACCACTTCTTCCTGAACATCGCGATGGCGGCGGGGAAGGCCTCTCTCGAAGCGGCCGCAGGGATCGAAGGTTCGAGCATGCTCACCGTCATGGCGCGCAACGGCACGGAGTTCGGCCTCCAGGTCTCCGGCCTCGGCGACCGTTGGTTCACCTGCGAAGCGGCCCTGCCGGATGTGCTCCTCTTCCCCGGGTTCACCCGCGAGGACACAAACCGCGATATCGGCGACAGCGCCATCATGGAGACCTACGGCGTAGGCGGCTTCGCGCTCGCCGCGGCCCCGGCCATCGTCCAGTTCATCGGCGGCACGCCGAAGGACGCGGCGAACTACACGCTTGAAATGTACGAGATTACCGCGGGAGAGAACAGCATGTTCACCATCCCCGCGTTGAATTTCCGCGGCACCCCGACCGGGATCGACGTCCTCAAGGTTGTGGAGACGGGAATCACCCCGGTGCTCGATACAGGTGCGGCGCACAAGGAGCCCGGCAAGGGGCAGGTCGGCGCGGGTATCGTCCGCATGCCGATGGACGCCTTCGTGAAGGCCGCGGAGGCCTTCGCGGACAAGTATTTGAGCGAGTAATTCTTATCCAAGCTTACTAAAACACAAGGAGGTACTTACTATGTCCAACAGTCTCGAACTCAAGAACTGGAGCAATATCAAGGTGTACGATCTGACCATTCCCATCGGCATCCAGACGCCGCCATGGCCCACCTACGAGCCGCTTCAGGTGAAGTACTTCAAGCGCCTCGCTCCCAACGGAGCGAACGGCCAGCTGCTCACCCACTCCAACCACGTGGGAACGCACCTCGACGGCCCGATCCACTTCTGCGGCCACGGCGGAGATATCGCCAGCCTTCCGCTGAAGGACTTCCTTGTCGGCCCCGGCGTTGTGGTCGACATCCAGGATATCGCAGAGGACTACGGCATCTACACTCCCGAAGACCTTGAAGCCCGCGCCGACATCCGCGAGGGCGATATCCTCATCATCAACACCGGGTACCACCGGTACGGCTGGAACGAGCCCGAGGCCGACGAAGTCCGCTACATGGTGAAGCACCCCGGACCCACCAGAGAGTTCGCCACCTGGGCGCTCAAGAAGAAGATCAAGTGGATCGGCGTCGACTGCGGTTCCGCCGACCATCCGATGAACACGAAGATCCGCGAGTGGATGCCGGTTCAGGCCAGACAGGCCGACGCGCACCTGAAGAAGAAGTACGGCAAGGGGCTCGACGATTTCTTCCCCGAAGAGGACTACCAGGTGATGCACATCGCCCTCTTCCCCAGCAATCTGATCCACGCCGAGTGCGTTGCGGGCGACATCGACAAGCTCAGCGGCAAACGGGTCACCATCGGTTGCTTCCCGTGGAGATTCGTGGGCGGCGAGTCCTGCATCTCGCGCATCGTCGCGTTCGCCGAAGAATAACTCCGTTACGACGGGCGTCCTCCTCCTCATGGTTTTCAGAGGGTGCGGGGACGCCCTCTTCACATACTGATTTCTCACCGAAGGGGTGATATGTCAATGCTGGCATTTGAAATGGAACGCCCCAGATCGCTGGCCGCGGCTGTCGAAATTCTGGGGAAATACGGTTCCAAGGCGATGATCAAGGCGGGCGGGACGGACGTGCTTGTGTGGATGCGCAAACATGCCGTCAACCCGGAGATGCTCGTGGATCTCTCGGAGATTCCCGAACTCGGCGGTATTTCCTTCTATCCTCACAAGGGAATCAAGATCGGCGCGATGTGCACTATCAACCAGGTCGCCGAGCACGAGGACGCCCGAAGATACTACGGCGCCCTGACGGACGCATGCCTCTCCCACTCGGACCCGTTGATCCGGAACAAGGCGACCGTGCTGGGGAATGTCTGCGCCTCCGTTCCCTCCGGGGATATGATTCCTGCGTTTGCCGCCTATGAAGCCGTTCTGCACGTCTACGGCCCCGAAGGCGAGCGCGATATTCTTTTTGCCGATTTTATCACCGGGCCCAGAAAGAACGTTCTGGTTCCCGGAGAGATCGTCGTCTCCGCGACGCTTCCTCTGCCGGCAGGCCAGTCGACGGGGTGCTACATCAAGCTCGGACGAAGGAACGCGCTCGACCTCGCGCAGGTCGGCGTGGCCTGCGTCGCGATCGAAGGCGAGAAGGGCAGAGAGTACCAGCTGGCGTACGGCGCCGTAGCTCCGCGCCCTGTGCGCGCCGCCGAGGCCGAGGATATTCTTGCCGGACAGACGTCCCCCGATGCGCCGCTTCTGGAAAAGGCCGCAAAAGCCGCGGCCGCCGCGGTGAATCCTATCACCGACGTCCGGGCGAGCCGTGAGTACCGCTTCTCCATGGTCGAGGAACTGACGAAACGGGCCGTCTCTCTTTGCGCGGAGAGATTCCGGGGAGGGAACGCATGATGAAGCGCGATGTTCATTTCATTTTGAACGGCAGACAGACGACCCTTTCGGTCGAGCCCCGCACCACGCTGCTGCGGGCGCTTCGGGAGTATGGGGTTACCAGCGTGAAGAGAGGCTGCGAAGAGGGGGAATGCGGCACGTGCACCGTGGTGGTCGATGACCTCGCCCAGAAGTCGTGCATGATGCTCGCCCTGGAGGCGGAGGGAAAGTCCGTCCTCACCGTCGAGGGGCTTGTCGGCCCCAAGGGGGAGCTTCACCCGATTCAGCAGGCGTTCATCGAGGAGGGGGCGATTCAGTGCGGTTTCTGCACCCCCGGGATGATCATGACGACCTACGCCTTCCTCCGGAAGACCCCCGATCCCTCGGAGGATGAGATCCGTGCGGCGCTGGCGGGCAATCTCTGCCGCTGCACCGGCTACATTCCTATTTTCCGCGCCGTTCAGAAGGCCGCGAAGACGATGCGCGAGCTGGGGCATTTTCCCGGCGGCGCGCGCTGACAGGGAGGGAACCGCGATGAAACAGACTGTGACGCGCAACGGCGTCGGCGCGTGGACCACCCGGAAGTACGACTTGGAGAAGGCCGCCGGAACTCTCGCCTTCACCGACGATCTCCGTTTCGGCCCCGAGCTGCTCCACGCCAGGGCTTTCCGCTCGACCAAGGCGCATGCGGAGATCCTCTCCGTCGACGTCTCCGAGGCCATGAAGGTCAAGGGTGTGGTAAAGGTGATCACCGGCAAGGACTTCATCCACCGCTTCGGCCTTTACCTTATGGACCGTACGCCGCTGGCCATCGGAAAGGTCCGCTACGTCGGCGAGCCCGTAGCGCTCGTGATCGGCGAGACCGAGGAGGCCGCCGAGGAGGGGATGCTCAAGGTCGCCGCGAAGTACAAGGACCTGCCCCCTATCTTCGATCCCGTCAAGGCCGCTACGGACAACTCCGTCCTCGTCCATCCTGAACTTGAGACATACGACCACGTGCCGTTCATCACGCCGTTCCCCGGGACGAACATCGCCAACTGGTTCCGTATTCGACGCGGCGACGTGGACAAGGCCTTCGCCGAGGCGGAGCATGTCGTCGAAGAAGCCGTCAACTGTCCGCAGATCGCCCACGGTTTTCTTGAGCCGCACTGCTGCATCTGCAAGGAGGACCCGGCCACGGGCAACCTGACGATCTGGTCTTCCGCCCAGTCGGCCTTCGCGCTCCGCGAGATTGTGGCGAAGGGGCTCGACTATCCGCTCAACAAGATTCACGTGATCGCCCCTCCCATCGGCGGGGGTTTCGGCGGCAAGGCGGGAATGACCGTCGAGGCGCTCTGCCTCGCTGGCGCGATGAATCCGGAAATCAAGGGACGCCCGGTGAAGCTCTACATCCCCCGCGAAGAGGTGATGCTCACCTCCTGGGTGCGCCAGGCCTACGTCTCCAAGATCAAGCTCGCCATCGACAAAGAGGGCAAGATCACCGCGATCAAGAACACCTTCTACTTCGACACGGGCATCTCCGCCGAGTACGGCGCGAACCCCGTGCGCAGCGCCGGGTACTCCTCGACGGGGTGCTACTACGTGCCCAACGTCTGGACGGACAGCTACGCCGTGTACACGAACAAGCCCTTCGGCGGGGCCTACCGCGGCTTCGGCCTTCCCGAGCTGATGGGCGCGATGGAAGTCGTCATCGACATCGCCGCCCGGAAGATCGGTATGGACCCGATCGAGTTCCGCCTGAAGAATATGCTGAAGCCTGGACTTCCCACCTGCACGGGCATGCCGATGAACGCGCATGCGCTCGACACGATCGTCAACAAGATCGTGGAGAAGATCAGGCTCAAGGAGAAAGAACCCGCCACGCGGAAGGGCTGGATTCGCGGCAAGGGGTTCGCCCTCGCGCTGAAGGCGCCCGCGATGCCTTCGGACGCGGCGTCCTCCGCAATCGTGAAGATTCTCGGCGACGGCACGGTCGACGTCCTTGCGGCGACGATGGACATGGGGCAGGGCGCCTATACCGCGTACGCCCAGATGGCCTCCGAAGAGCTTGGCATCCCGATCGAGAAGATCAAGTGCTACTATCCGGACACGCAGAGCCACCCGTACGACTGGCAGACCGTCGCCAGCCGCTCGTGCTGGTCGATGGGCATGGCGGTGAAGCGCGCGGCGACCGACGCGCGCGAGAAGCTGCCCGCCCTCTACTCCGAATACTGGGAGACCGAGCCGGAGAGTATCACCATCGAGCACGGTATAGTAAAATGTAAGAAGAAGGGGAAGGCGGAGCCGATCGGCGAACAGATCCAGAGCGGGTTCATGATGCCCTCCGGCAACTATGTCGGCGGCCCCGTGATCGGTTCGGGGAGCTTCGTGCCTCCGGACGTGATCTACCCCGATCCCGAGACTGGCCAGTCGCCGAAGAGCGTGGTACACTTCACTGTCGGCGCGGTCGGCATCGACATCGAGGTCGACCCGGCTACGGGCGCGGTCGAGGTAAACAAGGTCTCCGCCGGGTACGACGTCGGCAAGGCTGTTTCTCCAATTAATGTGAAAGGGCAGATAGAAGGCGGAACAATCCAGGGTATCTCGGCCGGTCTGATGGAGGGGATGTACTACGACGAGCACGGGAAGCTGCTCACCCCCGACTTCACCGACTACAAGATCGCGACGAGCATGGACGTGCCGCGCGAGGTGGACTCCTTCTGGGAGGAGACGCCGGAAGAGCTCTCCCCATACGGGAACAGGGGCGTCGGCGAACACTCGATGATTTCTCCGGCCCCCGCGATCGACAACGCGCTTTTCGACGCGCTGGGCATTAGGATTCATACCTATCCGCTGGGGCGCGAACGCGTGTACAAGGCGATACAGGCGAAGAAAAACGGAGAGACGGATCTTTGGGAGTACCCCTACGCCCTGGAGCAGTCGTACAAGAACGCCATCAAGGAGTGGAAGTAAACAGCAGCGGATACCGGCCCCCGAGCTTTCGGGGGCCTTTCCGGAATTCGGTCTTTCGGAGAGGGAGGTGGAATATGGCGTACTCGGAACAATGAACCGGACGAAACTGTTTTTGTGACATCATTTTGTTCAGGAGGTGGATTCTCTCATGGCGAAAAAGATAGTTTATGGGTTGCACGACGTCCCTCCGTTTCCCATTCTGATCCTTGCCGGAGCGCAGCACGTGCTCACTCTGTTCGGCGCCACAACGCTCGTTCCGCTGATTTTCGGCCCTGCTATGGGTATGAGCCAGGCGCAGATAGCGGTCTTCATTTCGTGCGTCTATTTTGGTATGGGCGTCGCGACGCTGATCCAGACGCACCCGGCTCTCGGTTCGGGACTTCCCATCGTCCAGGGGTCGAGCTTCAGCTTCATTCCTTCGGTGATGACGATCATCGGCGCATACAGCGCGTCGGGGCCCGAGGTCATCATGCAGTACATCGGCGGCGGCCTCATCGCGGGCGGTATTCTGCTCTCGGTAATCGGCTACACCGGGATCATCGGCTACATCCGGAAGATCATCACGCCTGTGGTCATAGGCCCGGTCATCATGGCCATCGGCTTCTCCCTGGCGCCTACGGCCATCCAGTTCAACGCCGCCAACTACTGGCCCGTTTCGCTGCTCGTCGTGGCGCTCATCTTCTTCTTCAGCCTCGTGAGCAAGAACAAGTACGCCAACATCTTCGCGATCCTCTCGTCGATCGTGCTTACCTACCTCCTCTGCCTCGGACTCTCCAAGGCGGGAATCTTCCCCGAGGGACACCCTGCGCATATCAACCTTGCGAGCGTCGAGGCGGCGCCCTGGTACCGTATCGACATCATCATGCCGTGGGGAACGCCCAAGTTCAGCCTCCTGGCGTTCGGAGCGCTGCTTGCCGGATTCTTCGCCGTCATGATCGAGTCCGTCGGCGACTACCACTCGGTCTCCTACGCCTCCGGCCTTGACGACCCCGATGAGAAGACCATCAGCCGCGGTATCGGCGCGGAGGGCTTGAACTGCGCCCTCTCCGGTCTCTTCGGCTCCGTGGGCACCACCTCCTACACGGAGAATATCGGCCTCATCGGCCTTACCGGAGTGGCCTCCCGCTGGGTCGTCCGCGTCGGCGCCATCCTGCTGATTCTCATGAGCTTCGTGACCAAGTTCGGCGCTCTCGTCGCCACCATGCCCTCCCCGATCATCGGCGGCGCGTACATCGCCCTGTTCGGCACCATCGGCGCCCTCGGCATCCAGGTGCTCATGCGCGCCGACATGGGCAGCCAGCGCAACGTCCTCATCGTCGGTTTCGCCTTCCTGATGGCGATGGGGCTTCCCGGCTGGGTGGAGAAGAACCAGGAGCTCTTCATGAACCCCGCGTACCATCAGGTGTTGCAGACGCTCGGCGGCATGGTCTGGGCCATTCTGAAGACCCCCATGGCGGTCGCCGGAATCTGCGCGGCCTTCTGCGACTCCCTTGTTCCGGGAACGGACGAGGAGCGCGGCATCGGCGTCAAGATGAAGTAACCCGCTTCACCCTTTTCTACGCGCTGAAAAATCCCCCCTCCGCAGGGGGGATTTTTTGTTGTCCTATTGTATTGCTGCGAAACCTCCCCGGCTCTATACTTTCCGATCTCCGGAATGCTATACTCTCAAAATAGAATCACATACCGACGAATGGACGTGATTGAATGAATCCCGTATTCACCCTTGTGCTCGCAGGCGGATCGGGAACCAGGCTTTGGCCTCTCTCCCGGGAGGAGTTCCCCAAGCAGTTCCTGCGGATTGAAGAGGGGGGCAGTCTCTACCAGTGCACCCTGCGGCGGGCCTTTGCGGTCGGCGACCCCTCGCGGACAAAAGTACTCTCGAGCGTCAGGTTCGGCGCGATGGCGCTCCTGCAAGCGCGTGAGCTTCTGGACGTTCCGCAGAACTTTGTCGTGGAGGAGCCCTGTCCGAAGAACACCGCTCCTGCCATCGCGCTCGGGCTGCTCGCCCTGATGGAGGAGTGCGGAGCGACCAGAGAGAGCGTTGTCTTCGTCTGTCCCAGCGACCATATCATCCGCGAGCCGGGTGTTTTCGAGGAAGCCGTCCGTACCGCCTCCGCTGCGGCGCACAACGGGAACGTATGCGTCTTCGGCATTCCCCCGACCAGGCCCGACACAGGCTTCGGCTACGTCCGGGCGGGCGGGCCGTGCGGCGAATGGCGGAAGGTGGAGCGTTTCGTCGAGAAGCCCTCTTTGGAGAAGGCGGAGGAATACCTCGAAGCGGGAGACTACTTCTGGAACGGCGGCATGTTCGTCTTCACCGTCGGAACGATGCTCGACGCGGTCGCCGAACACCTGCCGGAGGCGGCTCCCCTGATCGAAAAAGGGTACGACGCCTTTCTGGAGGCCTTCCCCACCCTGCCGTCAATCTCCATCGACTACGCGGTGCTGGAGCGGATATCGAACGTCGCCCTCGTTCCGCTGGAAGCCCCGTGGACCGACATCGGATCGTGGGACGCCCTCTACGAATTCTCGGACAAGGATGCCGAGGGCAACGTGAAAAAGGGGCGCGTCGTCGTCGAGGGGTGCGCCGACTCGCTCTTCCTCTCGACGAAACGGCTTGTCGCGGCCGTCGACGTCAGCGGCTTCCTGATCGTGGACTCGCCGGACGCGCTGCTGATAGCTCCCCGCGGCTCCTCGCAGAAGGTCCGCGCCATAGTGGACCGGCTGAAGGCGGAGAACGCCGTCGAGGTCGTCCGCTCGCCGGAAGGCGCCCGTCCGTGGGGAGGGTACGAGCTGCTGCACCAGGGGGAGCGCTTCGCGATCAAGAGGGTCACGGTCCTTCCCGGCAAACGTCTGAGCCTCCAGTACCATCACCACCGCAGCGAGCATTGGGTGGTCGTCCGCGGCGCCGCGCTGGTGACGCTCGACGGGGAGGAACGCTACGTCAACGAAGGGGAGAGCGTCTTCATTCCGAAGCACTGCGTGCACCGGCTGGAGAACCCCGGGAAGGTCATGCTGGAACTGGTGGAGGTGCGCGGAGGAGAGTACATTGAAGAGGACGATATCGTCCGCATCGAGGACGATTACGGAAGGACGACCGCGCGATGAAGCGGCGGAAACAGGATTTCCGGGAGGCGATACGATTGAGTGCGAAACGGTTCTTTCTGCTTGTAGCTGCGCTGCTGGTTGTTCTGGGAGGAGCGGCCGACGGAGAGGCGCGTCTTTCACGGACGCTTTTGGATCTGGGGTATGACAGGGAGGCGCGTCTGGACGGAGCGGACGCCGCATTCTCCGCGTTCTTTCCGATGCCCGCGATGAGCAGGATGTCCGGGAAGATGCTCTGGAAGATAGCCCCTTCAGCGGCGTTGCTTGGGAACGGTACGTTCTCCTTCTTTTTAAACGACAGACTGATTCTGACCAGAAGCGTCGAGGCGCTTCGCAAAGAGCCGCTGGTTCGTCTTCCGCTTCCCGCAGACCTTCCCCGCGACCGTTTTCTGCACGCGCGTATCGAGTCCAGGATAGGTATAACGGACGATGTGTGCCGGGATCTCTTTTCGGGGCAGCTCTTCTGGACAGTGCGGGAGGATTCGGGGTTCTCTCTCGACGACTTGAGGATACCGCACCGCTCCGTCTCCGACTTCTTCGAGACGCTCTACGGTTCGCTCAGTATTCTGCTCCCGGCCAGTCCTTCAAGAGAAGAAGCCGAAGCGGCCGTCTGGCTTGCCGCGATGCTCAGGAAGGCCGTCCCGGGGCTTTCCGTTTCTTTGGATACGAACGAGAATGGCCGCTCTGCATCCTCTTCGTTTATCATGATCGCCGGGGACGCCATTCAGCTTCCTTCCGGAATTCAGCCCCTTCCGGGTATATCGCTGCTCGGCGAGAGAGGACTCCTTGTTCTTGGCGACGGCAAGCCTGCTTCGCTCGCCGGCTTCGTGAAGACGATCGCTTCTTTCCCGCTCTTCGCGGCGATCCCTTCCGGAAGTATTTTGCCCGAGACGAGCGCGGCTTCCGAAAAAAAGCTGTTTCAAATCTGCTGAACCTGGCGGAGGGAACGGGCGCCAACGCCGTCTCTCTTGAAATCCCCGTTTTCCCGGGGCTCCTCGCTTCGCCGCCGCAGGATCTCTCCTTCCAGCTCGAAGGGGCGTGTACGCTGCCGCGGGATCCTGCACGCCCGGCGCGTCTTGACGTTTTCTGGAACGGCGTGTTCATCGAGAGCGAGTACCTGTCCGCAAACGGAAGATTCGAAAAACGCCTGCTCCTTCCGGTCGAAACGCCGCTGTTGACGGAGAACCGTCTTCGTCTCGACGTATCGTATCACCTCGATGAGGGAATGTGCCGCTACCGGGGCTCGGAAAATCGCGCGACGCTATTTCCTTCCTCCTCCTTCCACGGCTACGGGAAGTACCCTCTGCACAATCTGTCGTGGAACTCCTTCGGTATTTTTGCGCTCCGCAAAGGGGTTCTGCTTCTGGAAGAACCGTTCTCCATCGAGAGTATTCGCAGCGCCGCGGATATGCTCCATTGGCTCGGCGGACGATACTCCCGCGACGTCTTCATTTTTCCGGAGCTTCGCACGACGTCGGAGCCTTCTTCCTATCTGAAGGACGCCGAATGGATTCTGGCGGCGACGTCAACAGCGGCTATCCCCCGGGATCTTCAGCAGCTTCTTCCGTTGAATGTCCATGAAGGGTTTTTGCTCGAGATTCAACGGGACGGCAAGACGACGTACTCGTTCAACAGAGAGGATGATGTCGCGGTCGCAGTGATAGGCAGCTCCTCGAAGCCCGTCCTTCTGCTCGCTTCCTCGTCGCCGAAGATGATGAGCGAAGCCGCTGCGTTCTTTGCGTCTCCGGGAAGCGCCGCGCGTCTCTCCGGCAATCTGATGGCCTTCCGTTCTCAGGAGGATGTGCGCGTTTTCGATACGCGAGCCCCGCATGTCGGGGTTAAACGGGGCGCAGTGCTCTCGTTCGCGGAGCGCATCTGGCTGCGGTACAGAGGCTTTTTCATCATCGGCTTGTGGATTCTGGCGACGGTGCTGTTTGCGACGCTCTTTTTGAAGAAGAGGAAGGTGTGATCATGAAAACGGCTGCACGGCGCGCGGTTCTGTCCGTGTGTGTTTTTTGTGTTGCGTGCTTCTCCTCCGCGTCTCCTCTTTTCGCCGCAGCCTGGGTTCAGCCGTACGGCGAGACGTTTTTCTCTTTTTCCATGTCGGATTACGAGAGCGGCTGGTATCGGGACGAGGAAGGCACGCGGCGGAAAAGCGGGGACGGCGCCTACACGAAGCGCGAATGGAAGCTGTACATTGAACACGGCCTGACTGAGGAGACGACGCTTCTCTTCGCCCTTCCTTGGCAGAGGGCGGAGAAGCTGGCGCCTTCGAACTTTTCGGAGAGCGGCTTCCACGATCTGGAGATCGGAATGCGCCGGAGACTTTGGGCCCGGGGGTTCGAGACCGCTTCGTGGCAGGCGCTTGTCGGTATTCCGGCAGGGTATGACACGGAGAAATCCTTCCGCCTCGGCGAGGGGAACGCGTATCTGGATCTTCGCTATCTTTGGGGCAGATCCTACGAGATGAGCGGCCGCTACGGCTATATCAGCCTTGAAGGCGGAATCCGGCACTTTCTCGAAGGCGTCGAGGTTGACCAGTTCCGTATGGACGGCACATGGTTCCACCCGTTCTCCAAGAAATGGGGCCTACATTCGACGTTCAGCGTCATCGAGGGGTTTTCCATCAGCAGTGCTCCGGGGCGGAACGGATTCTCGCTCTGGAAGGCCGGGGCGGGCGTTGTCTATTCCCCCACCGACCAGACCGACATAATGGTGCGGAATATCTGGGATTTCGCGGGAAAGAACACCGGAGACGGCTCGAACCTCGAGCTTGTCTTCAGTACGCGTATCGGGAGATAGCACGTCGTGCGCTTGGGTGAAATTTTACTTCAGGAAGAGATCGTCGATGTGGAGACTTTGGAACGCGCGCTCTCGATACAGCAAAAGAGCGGCGCGCAGATAGGAGATGTGCTGATCGCCCTCGGCAAGATCAACCCTCTTCAGTTGGCGAAGGCGCTTTCGCTGCAGTTCGACCTCCCCTACCGGAACGCCGTGGACTATCCGGCCAACCCCGAAACGCTCAAAGAGGTTGTCCTTGTAGTGGGGGAGCAATTCCTTCGGACGAACGCCATTCTGCCTTTGGGAAGAAAAGGGAATGCTCTTGGCGTCGTAACCTCGCGTCCCAACGCGAAGGAGCCTCTTGAGGCGCTCGCGAAGGCTATGAACGCCGAGCTCTTTCTCTTCGTCTGCAGCGAGCGGGAAATACAGACGGCGCTGACGAACCAGTTCCGTGACTCGTACACAGAGGAGAGCACTATGGGGCTCTTCTTCCGGAATCCGGACGAATCCGCCATGGAGACCTTCACTACGCTCCAGCTTATTTTGCTGTACTCCCTGGTTACGCTCTTCCTTTTCGGCATGCTTTTCCGCGGGCGCGAGACATTGCTCGTGCTCTTTTTCCTCATCAACGTCTTCTACATCTTTTCGCTGGGGTTCAAGCTGCTCGCCTCCATTTTGGGCGCGCGAACGGAGATACTGGAACAGGTGAGCGACGAAGAGGCCGCCGCGCTCGATCCGAAGACGCTGCCGGTCTATACGATTCTGCTTCCGATGTATAAAGAACCCGAAGTGGTCAAACATCTGATCGCCGGAATCATGGAGATGGACTACCCTCTGGAGAAGCTCGACGTGAAGATTCTTCTCGAAGAGGAGGATACGGTCACCTACGACGCTGTCCGCGCTCTGCGTCCGCCTGCGAATTTCGAAATCGTCCGCGTGCCCTACTCCGTTCCCAAGACGAAACCGAAGGCCTGCAACTACGGCCTGCTCTTCGCGCGCGGCGAGTATCTCACCATCTACGACGCCGAAGACGTTCCCGAGAAGGACCAGCTCCGGAAGGTCGTCGCGGCTTTTCGCAAGGGGCCGGAGAATATGATCTGCGTGCAGGCGGCGCTGAACTACTTCAACTCCGACCAGAATCTGCTGACGAGGATGTTCACGCTGGAGTACTCCTACTGGTTCGACTATATGCTGCCCGGAATCGAGGCGCTGGGGATGCCCATCCCGCTCGGCGGCACGTCGAATCACTTCCGGACGGAGATGCTCCGCCTGCTTGGAGGGTGGGACCCCTTTAACGTGACGGAGGACGCCGATCTTGGAATACGGGCGAGCGCCCACAGAATGTGGGTCTCCACCATCAATTCGACCACCTTCGAAGAAGCGAACAGCCATACCGGCAACTGGATCCGGCAGCGTTCCCGGTGGATCAAGGGGTACATGCAGACGTATCTGGTGCACATGCGCAACCCGCTCCGTCTGTTCCGGACGATCGGTCTCATGCCATTTCTGGGCGTTCAGCTCCTGATCGGAGGAACCTTCATGACGTTCCTCATCAATCCGATCCTCTGGCTGCTTTTTATTTTCTGGATAGCCTTCCGTCCCCTGTGGATGGAGTCGGTCTTCCCGCTCTGGATTTTGACCCTCTCCACGCTGAACCTGATCGTCGGCAACGCCATGGGGATTTATCTGAACATGCTCGCGGTCTTCCGCCGCAGACTCTTCCATCTGACATTCTACTCGCTCATGAATCCGTTCTACTGGATTTTGCACTCGATTGCCGCGTACAAGGCGCTCTGGCAGCTTTTTACAAAACCGTTCTTCTGGGAGAAGACAGTCCATGGACTCGCGAAGAAGTAGACGGATTTTTCTATTCTGCGCCGCGCTTCTCTCCTTCGCGCTGCTCTTTCTCGTTGCGCGGGGTGTCTTCGTGCGTTTCTTCCTGCCTGAAGCCGCCTCAGTCTCCGTCACGGTGCTGGAAGCGTCCCGATTTGAACCGGTCGAGATTTTGCTGGCGCAGCCGACTCTTGTAGCGCTGATCGCATGGCTCTCGCCGTTCCGCTCGTTCGGGGCTCTTTGGCCCTCCGTATGCGCGGGGGCTGGCCTCCTGCTCGCAATCGCCCTCCTTTATCCTCTGCGCGCGTCTTCGCACCCTTTCTTTGCTTTGCTCTTCTTCGTTCCGGCGGTTCTTTCGGCGCCGTTCCTCTTCATGCTGACGGCGGATCCCGCGTCTGCGATTGCGGTCGCCTGTCTCTCGGTAGCCGTCGCCGATATGCTCTCTCACTTGCGTACGGGGCGCACGTTTCCGCTCTTCAGCGCCGGGCTGGCGCTCGGTCTCGTTCCCTTCGCCGCTTCATGGGGGCTGTATGCCGTCCTGGGAGCCGTGATTGTGAACCGGCTCCTGATCGAAGCGGAAGAGCACGGTTTTTTCGCCGAGTACATCGTTCTGTTCACGCCCTTCCTGCTTATCGGCGGAGGGTGGTGGTTCCTCCACTGGGTCTACCGGACCGGGGGCAGTCTCTTTATGCCGCTCTCTCTGCCTCTTCCGGAGGCGTCGCTCTTCCCTCTCACCTCCTTCGTGCTGCTGATCGGGGCAGCCGTGACGCTCTGCGCGATACGCTGCGGAAAGGACCGGGAGGATTGCGCGATCACTTTCCGGTTCTTCCTGCTCTGTTTTACGTATCTCGGGATTGTCTGGCTTCTTCTTCCCGCCGCGGAGACGCGGCTCCGGCTGACGTTACTCTCCGCCGGCATCCTGCTTATTTTTCTTGCCGCTTCCCTGCTGCCGTTTCGCCGCCGCATGGCGCCGTTCATCATGCTGCTGCTTCTCTGCGTCGTCACGTGGCGGGAGCTGCCTGCGTATTCGCAGAATCTGGGGCGATGGAGCGACGCCCTTCGAGGAGAGGGGGCGATCTCCGGCCTGTACCCTTCGGAGGAGAGCATCGGCCGATATCTGCATGATCGGCTCTCCGGTATCGAGGTCGGTCTGGACGGACGCGCTCCGGTGGTGGAGTTTTTCGCCGGGGGGAGGGTACGCTTTGTCCCGCCGTATGAGCAGCCTCTTCCTGAAGTTGTTCTGCGGCCCTCCTTTACACCGCTATCCGGCGGTGACAACGTGCTGCTGCGGGGCGAACGATGGACTCTTCTGCAAAGGGCGCGCTGAATGTGTTCGCAGGTGTTTTCCCTCTCCGGCGGTGCGGTTTCAACCTTGAGCCGCCCTTAGAGCAGGGGAGGGGGGCCGCTGTGGCGTTTCCTTTATGGAGAAGAGCGCGCTGCTGTTTCGTTCTCTTGCTGCTATTGTGCACGATTTTCTCCGGAACTGCCGGAGCTGCTCTTCTGCGCGATCTGGAATCGGCGGTGCGGCTTCGGAGCGGCTCCGGAATCCCTGTAAGGCAAAGCGGCGATGGGTATGCTGTGGACGCCGCGCTCTTTCTTCTCTATGCGGTCGAATCAGGAAACCGCGCGCTCTTCGACGAGCTGCTTCCACCCTTTCGCCGGGCTTTCATCGTTCCGTTCGAGGCGGGAGCGCATACGAGCGGCACGGTCGGATGGAAGAGAAGAGGGAAGGAGCCTCCCGACGCCTCGGGAACGACCGAGACGATGCTCGCGGCCAAGGCGCTCTGGCGCGCCGGCGTTTTGTGGAAGAATGAATCGTTTCTCGAAGAGAGCCTTTCGCTGATACGCGGCTATCTTGCCCACGAGTCCGGCAAGGAGAAGAGCTGGCAGATCCGAAACTACTACAACTACGGTACGCGAGCCTTCGCCGTGAACAGCTACGCTCTCGGATATTTCCCCGACTTTTTGTTCGAAGTGGCGAGGAGCGGGTTGCTTCCGGAAGCGTCGAAGGCCGCGGAGCGTTCTCTTCGCTTTCTCCGGAACGCCGCGCTGCCGAACGGCCTTTTTTCCAGCTCTTTCGACCCTGAGTTACGCACGCTTTTTCCCGAGGCCGAGTTTTCATATCACTTTTCTCCCGACTTCCGCATCAAACCGGGGGATTCCGCGTTCATCGCGTTGGAGATGGCGGAGAGCGATCCGGGTATTTCCCGCAGAACGCTCGCGCTGTTGAAGGTTTTTTGGCCCTCTCTTCCCGATACCGTCTACGGCTTTCTTTCTCTTGAACTCTCAAGGGCGGAGAGACGGCCGGAGATTTCCACCGGACACCTGGCGGGGGTCTACCGTCTTGCGCTTCGCTTCGACGAAGCGTTCGCGCGCGAGATACTGCCGGTGCTGAACGAACGCGCGCTTTCTCTGCTCTCCGGGAACGAAGAAGAAGCGTGGACCTGGGACGCGGTGAACATGCTGCTGGCGCTTCTTGACGGGGAACGTCCCGGGGAACTGGCTCGGTAAGCGGGAGCCCCCCAACGTATTGAACGCGATGCGAGCGAAAAGAACGCGCCGACTCCCCGGTTTCGGAGAGCGGCGCGTTTGTTGTTTTTGGGACGAATCAGGGTTACTTCTTGAACGCGGCGGAGAGTTCCTGCACTTCCTTGATCAGGTCCTCGCCGATATCTTTTCCAAACTGTTCGTAGATAGGCTGGCAGGCTTTCTGGAACGCGGCCTTCTGTTCCGGGGTGAGGATGACGACGTCCATCTTCTCCTTCAGCTTTTCCAGGTATTCGGCGTTCATCTTCCGGTTGAGCGCCCTGTTGTGTACCTTCGACTGGTCTGCGGCGTCCTGGACGACGGCTTTCAGGTCGTCGGGGAGCTTATCCCAGAATTTCTTCGAGATCAGCAGGACGAAGGGGGAGTAGACGTGCCCCGTGTCCGTGGCGTACTTCTGCACTTCGAAGAAGTTCTGCAGGAAGATGGTGCCCCAGGGATTCTCCTGTCCGTCGACAACCTTCTGCTGCATGGCGGAGAAGAGTTCGCCGAAGGCCATCGGCGTCGGGTTGGCGCCCATCGTGCGGAAGGCGGCAAGGTGGATGGGGTTCTCCATGGTGCGGATCTTCATCCCCTTGAGATCCTCGGGCGACTGGACGGGGCGGGAGCTGTTCGTGAGCATGCGGAAGCCGTTCTCCCAGTAGGCCAGGCCGACGAGCCCCTGGTCGGGGAGCATGTCGAGCAGCTTTTTCCCCACCGGGCCGTCGAGGATGTAATCCGCGACCTCTTCATTGGCGAAAATGAAGGGGAGGTCGTAGATCTTGAACGCGTTGATGAAGGCCGTCATCGGAGCGGTGGAGGGGCAGGTCATCTCCTGCGTCCCCATCTTGAGCGCTTCCATCATGTTGCGGTCGTCGCCGAGCTGGCTGGAGTGGAAGAGGACGACCTCGATCTTTCCGTCCGAGTTCTTCTCGACAACCTCTTTGAAATACTGAAGCGACTGGAACTGGGCGGACTTGTCGTTCAGTCCGATGCCCGCGTTGATCGTGAACTGCGCCCCGAAGGCCGCCGAGGCGAAGAGTGCGACAAGAAGCATGGCAACGCAACCGGTTCTCATTTTCATCTGTTTCTCTCCCTTCATGTTTTCAAAATGTATTCTTCTTCAAAACAGTACCCGTGGTCGACTCTGTCCGCACCCCCTTCCGGATGTCTGAAAAAATGACGCGCTCTACGGAAGCACAAGATTCGGGATGAACATGACGATCTGCGGGAAGAAGATGAGCAGGATGAGCACCGCCAGCTCCGCGACGACGAAGGGAGCGATGGACTTTACCAGCTCCTCGAACTTTACGTTCGCCACGCCGGTCGCCACGTAGAGGACCGTTCCCACCGGCGGGGTGATGAGCCCGATGCCGAGGTTCACCGACATGATCACGCCGAAGTAAACCGGATCGACCCCCGCCTGCTGCATCACCGGAAGAAGGATCGGCGCGAGGATGAGCATCGCCGGGGTAAGATCCATGACGAAGCCGACGAGGAAGAGAAGCACGTTCGTCATCAGGAGGACGCCGAGCTGCGAGTCGGTGATCGACTGGACCATCGCCGCGAGCTCGAAGGGAACCCGCGCGCGGGTGAGCAGCCACGCAGTGCACATCGCCATACCGCAGAGGTAGAGCACCGTGGCGGTCGTCTTGCCTGTCGACAAAAAGATGCCGGGCAGGTCTTTGAACGTGATCTCCTTGTAGACGAAGAGCCCGAGAATCATGGCGACGAACGCCGAGATCGCGCCCGCCTCCGTCGCGGTGAAGATGCCGCCGAGAATGCCTCCCACGATGATGACCGGAATGGAGAGCGCCCACCCCGCGCTCAGGAGAGTCTGGCCGACGCGCTTGACCGAGAACTTCCTGTCCGGAGCGGGTCTGGCGATCCCCTTCTTCTTCGTGATGAAGTAAGTGGTCATCATCAGGGCCAGTCCGACGACGATGCCCGGGATGATGCCGCCGAGGAAGATTCTGGCGATCGAGGTGCTCGTGATGATGCCGAAGAGGATGAACGGGATGCTCGGCGGAATGATGATGCCGATGACCGCCGCCGACGCGCAGATCGCCGCCGCGAGCGGGGCGGGGAAGCCCTGCTTCTTCATCGGCGGGATGAGCAGACCGCCGATCGCCGCCGTCTCGGCTACCGCCGAACCGCAGATGCCACCGAAGAACATGCTGCTCAGGATGGAGACGTGCCCCAGGCCGCCCGTGATGTGCCCCACGAGGGCGTCCGCGAAGTCCACAAGCCTGCGGGCGATGCCGCCCCTGTTCATCACCTCGCCCACGAACATGAAGAAGGGGATGGCGAGGAGCGGGAAGCTGTCGGCTCCCTGGATGACCTTCGCGGGGAGCGCCATCAGGGGGATGTCCATCACGAGCAGCATCACGATGTTCGCGATGCCCAGGCAAAAGACGATGGGAACGCCGAAGATGGTAAAGAAGAAGAGAATGCCGAGAAAGAGCCAGAGCATGGCGTTACCTCCCCGCCGGGGCGGACGGCGTTGCGAGCAGCATGCCGATCCACTTCCCGATCTTCAGGATGTTCAGGACCACCATCAGGCACCCCGTAAGCGGGACGACGATGTAGACCCAGGTCATTGGGATATCGAGCGCGGGAGAGAGGTTCGTCGCGGAGAAGGCGACCTCCCAGCCGTGCCAGGTGATAACGAGGATGACGCAGCCGATGGCGATCTCGCTCAGGAGGCGGACGACGGTGCGGACTCGGTCGCTCCTGATGCGGTCCACGACGAAGTCCAGTCCGATGTGTTCGTCCAGTCCGTAGGCGTACGCCGCCCCGAGGAAGGTCACCCAGATGAAGATGAAGCGCGACAGCTCGTCCGACCATCCGAGCGAGCTGTTGAGGCAGTAGCGCGTGAAGACGCTCACGCCGACGATGATGAAGAGGGCCATTGTCATGACGGTGAGCGCGACTCTGTAGAGGGCGGTCCCCAGTTGCAGCAGCCGCTTCATCGTGCGTCCCTCCGGGGTTCGTGAATCGGGAGCAGATCGCCGCCGTTCTGCAGGACGATCACCGTGGCGTCCGGGTCGGTCATCGAGAAGGCGAGATCGAGCGCTTGCTGCGGCGTCGCGGCGGGGAAAAAGCCGAGTTTCTTCGAGGTTGCGTCGTCGATGCAGGGGCAGACCATAATCCCCCGCCCCTTGTCGCGGATGATCCGCCCGACGTGGACGATATGCGCGGCCATCGTCAAGTCCTCGATCTCGTTTCTGTCCACCATTTCCTTTACTTCGGAGAAGGGGAGGTAGCCGATCTCCGTGAGTTCCGGGTGCCCCTGCGCGACGCCCTCGGGGCAGGGGGTGACCGTGATTAAAACGCCGCCGCGCTTCAACGGGAGGTCTCCCGCGTAGATCCCCTTCGCGGCCTGCCACAGTTCGCTGTCGGCGGGGAATGTGTCCGTAACCACGATGTCGGCGTACTCGGGGAACGGAACGCCGAAGATCTCCCGCGACGCCTCGCAGCCTGCGGCGTGCGCCTTCTCCGGGTCGCCGCAGACGCAGCGGTAGATACGCTCCTCCCGGTCAAGAACCACGTTCACGATGAAAGAGAGCCCTGCTTTCTTCGCCACGGCGTTCATCTCGCGGCGCACGGGGTTGTCGATGGTCCCCATGATCTCAGCGCCGTCGTAGAGCGCGCTGATCCAGTGCGTCTGGCCTGTGGTGACCACTCCGGAGACGCCCGGCTGGACCATCTTCGCCCCTCCGGAGAAACCTGCAACCCTGTGCGGGGTGATGTGTCCCACTGCGATTACGTGGTCGAACTCAAGAAGCAGCTTGTTCACCCAGACGTCGGTACCGTGTTCGGTGACCCCGATATGGGCCAGCCCGCTCTCGTCGTGGGCGTCGTGCTGGAATATCCGTAGACGTCCGGCGAGTTCCGCGCCAACCTTTGCCCCCACCTCGGCGTCCGTCATGTGACGGTGCGTTCCGAGGGCGATCAGTATCGCAGTGTCCTGAATCTGCACGCCGCCTGCGGCCAACTCCTCCAGGACAAGCGGGAGGATACGGGCGGCGGGGGTGTTGCGGGTGTTATCGTCGATGAGCAACAGAGCGGAATCTCCCCGTTTTACCATGTCCTTCAGCCCGGGGGAGGCGATCGGTTCGGCAAGAGCTCGTCGTACTTCGTCAAGATCAGTTCCCGTCGGGGGCGTCGCAGTTCGGGGAGCGAGCACCGCCAGTAGGTTCTCGTCGGGAATCACCATATCGCCGAAACCGTCATAGGGAAAGGCGATTCGAGCCATGGCGCACCTCCTTCTCGATTTTCGCGGGGATGTCGTCTTGGTATATTGCTTCACCTCCGAAAAATGGCGCCCGGAGGAGGGTGTTTTGTCAGGCGAAACACTATCCCGCGATTTTTTTCTATGTTCCATTATAATGCCTTTTCAGTGTTTTATGCGCGAAGAGGGCGAAAAGATTTTGCTATAAGAAGACCGTATTTCGGAAGGAAGTTTGCTCGTGCTATGATGTGCTCCGGAGGTGCGTACGATGTATACGGTAAAAAGAAGAAATGAAACGCTTGTGCATCTTTTGGGGCCGTTCTTCTCTCTTTCTGCGATTCGAGCGTACGGGGAGAGATGTTCTGGGCAGTGTGCGGAATGCATACGCGCGGGAGGGGTTGTGTCATGAATCAAATGTCATTCTTTGGTTTTCTCGCCCTCTTTCTCTTCTGTTTTGTTCTCTCGGCTTTTTTTTCCGCTTCGGAGATGGCATATTCCGGCATCAACAAAATCAGGGTGAAGCGCTTCGTCGAGGAGGGGCGTCCGGGCGCAGTAAAGGCGCAGGAGCTGCTGCGCGATTTCAACGGGACGCTTTCGGCAATTCTCATCGGCGGGAATATCGTCGACATCTTTATGACGGCGCTGGCTACTGCCGTGCTGACAACACTTTTCGGTCCCATAGGCGCGGTGTATTCGACTCTTTTAATGACGTCTCTTATCATCCTCTTCGGCGAAATACTGCCGAAAGCGTTCGTAAAAGACCGCTCCGAAGAGTTTGCGCTCTCCGCCGCGGGGATGCTGCATCTTCTGGTGCGCCTTTTCCGCCCCTTTACGAACTTCACCCGCAAGCTTGCGGCAGTCTTACGACGCTGGGCGCCCGGTCCTGCCGACAATCTTCCCGGCGTGACCCACGACGAGCTGCTCTCGATCGTGGATGCGATGCACGAAGAGGGAGTGCTGCCGGGGGCGGAGCAGGAGCTCATCGGGAACGCCATCAACTTCAACGAGTTGGAGGTGTGGGAGGTGCAGACGCCGCGAGTGGACCTTTTCGCCATCAACATCAGGGAGCCTCTCGAAAACGTCCGCAATCTGGTGGTCAAAAATCACTATTCCAGAGTTCCGGTCTACGAGGGCACGGTGGACAACATCGTCGGTTTCCTCAGCGAAAAGGATTTTCTCGCCAAGTGCGTACAGGGCGAACCTTTCGAACTGAAGAGCGTGCTTACCCGGCCTCTTCTCATCGCCGGCAGCGCCAGCCTGATGGACGCTTTCCGCATCCTTCAGGCGTCGCGAAGCCACATGGCCGTCATTCTGGACGAGTACGGAGGAACCTCCGGCATCGTCACCATGGAGGACCTTCTGGAGGAGCTTGTCGGGGACATTTACGACGAGCACGACGACATCAAAGAGAACTTCACCCAGGTCGAGGAGAACGTCTTTCTGGTCAATGCCGACGTCTATTTAAGCGATCTATTCGACAAATTTCTCCATCGTCCGAGTCCTGAAAGCGAATCAAGCACATTCGGCGGATGGCTTCTTGAGCGTTTCACAATTCTTCCGGAGGTGGGGGCTACCGTCCAGTGGGAGGATCTGACGTTTCAAATCGCGAAAATTAACGGACAGAGGATTCAGAAAGTCCGCATTATCAAACAGTAAAATACAACAAGGACACAACATAAGAAGCCCCCTCCGACACGGAGGGGGCTTCTTATGTTGTGTTTTTAAAAACAAGAAGAGATCCTTGCCCGTCGTTTATTTCTTCGGCTCAAGTCGCTCAAGAGCCTTCTGTGCGAAGTCGTCTCCCTGATCAGCGGCTTTGCGGTACCATTCGAGGGCTTTTTTCATATCTTTCCGGACGCCCTTGCCGTTTTCGTATACCCAGCCGAGGTTGCTCTGGGCGCTGGCATTCCCCTGTTCCGCCGCCAGACTGAACCATTTGTAGGCATCCTTATCGCTTTGGGGAACCCCTTTCCCGTTCTGATACATCCATCCAAGGTTGCTCTGTGCGGTAGCGTACCCCTGTTCTGCGGCCAAGCGGTACCATTCCGCAGCCTCTTTATCGTCCTGGGGAACGCCTCTTCCCTTCTCGTACATCCACCCGATATTTGTCTGGGCGCGAGGATCGCCCTGTTCGGCGGCCACGGTATACCACCCCACCGCCTCCTCGTCGCTCTGGGGTACGCCGAGCCCGTTCTGATAGAGCCATGCAAGATTGGTCTGCGCGCGCGCATGTCCCTGTTCCGCAGCTCTTCGGTACCATTCTGCGGCTTCCGTTTCGTTCTTGTCGACGCCGCTGCCGCTCTCGTACATCCATCCGAGGTTTGTCTGCGCGTACAGATTGCCCTGCTCGGCGGCTTTGCGATACCATTCGACGGCTTTTTTCTCGTCGCGGCGGAGCCCCCTGCCATTTTCGTACATCCATCCGAGGTTGGTCTGCGCGCGCGAATCCCCCTGTTCGGCAGCCGTGCGGTACCAATCGACAGCTTTGCGGTCGTTCTGACGAACTCCTCTGCCGTTTTCGTACATCCATCCGAGGTTTGTCTGCGCGATTATGTACCCCTGCTCCGCCGCCTTGGTGTAGAGTTCGACCGCTTTCTTCTCGTCCTTGGGAACTCCTGTACCGTATTCATACAGTACGCCAAGGTTGTTCTGAGCGCGGGGGAGCCCCTGTTCAGCGGCCTTTGAGTACCATTCGACCGCGAGCTGCAGGTCCAGCGGGACGCCTCTGCCTTTTTCGTACATCCAGGCCAGATTCGCCTGGGCGACCGAGTTGCCCTGTTCAGCGGCCTTTCGGTACCACTTGACCGCTTCTTCCACGTTTTCCGGCATCCCTTCGCCGGTGTCGTACATCCAGCCGAGTTCATTCTGCGCTTCAATATCCCCCATAAGCGCCTTCTCCTCCGTGGTCAACACCAGAGAGTCAAAAAGCCCCAAAGGAAGCCCCTTCAAGAGATTGCCCGTTGATTCCGCGGCAGTATCCGCCGGAGGGGTCAATGCGGCATTGCGGACATATTCGTCCAGTTCAATGGACTGCTCCCGGAAGACCTCCTCCATCTCTTCCATTTTGTCTCCTTCGATAAATTCCTCCATTGCTGTGGGAACAGTGACAAAGAATTTACCTCCCGGGACAAGAAACAAAAGAATGGTCGTAATTATTCCGATTTCAGAAAACCCTTTCCGCCGGTGTTCGCTGTGTTTCATGTCTCACTCCTTCTTTCTGTCGGGGGTTTTAGGGAAGACCTTATCGGTTTTCCCGTAATGCCGTTCTTTTTCAAAGAGAGCGCTTCCGCAGAGGCTACTTTTCAAAGCGGACGCCGTTAATCAGCTCTTTGATCCACCCCTGCGCAGCCACGTACTCAGTCTTCGGCAGCAGGACGGCGAGGAGGAGGTCGTCGTCTGCGAAGAGCGCCGTGACCAGAGCCTTCCCGCCGCGCGCTGAATACAGTCCGACGGGGACGTTTCTTCCCTGGATTTCCCAGGTCGCCTGCCCGCTCTCCTTTGCTTCCAGCTCATCGAGGAGTTCCTCGTGCGCAAACTCCCCGTCCAGCGCACTGTAGAAGATGGACAGAAGTATGATCGTGTCCTTCTTCCCTTCAATCGTGTAGGTGAACGACTCTCCGAGGACGTCGACCGGGTCGAGCTGTTCCATGGCGTCCTGTTTTGCTCCTTCGGGGAGCGTCAGTGTGAAGTGTTCGGTAGGAGAACGGAAGATGCGTTCGTCCTGCAGGTCGGAGAAGGGCGGAGGGGGAGAGAGGGCGGGAAGGGGCTGAATCAGCGTCATCGAGTCGAGCAGCGCGTCGACCGCCGCCTTCCCTTTGTTGAAACGGTCCATTTCAAACGAGGAAAAGGTAAAATCGTACATTGCGGGAGCGAATACCCGCGAAGGCGTATCCGCCTGCTGTTTGACCGCGATGATGCACAGACGGTAGACAAAATTCGAATCCGGCTTCTGGATGGAGAAATCGTGGACGATCGCGTCGCAGCCTGCGACGGAACGGGTCTTCGTCTGCAGAGGAGTGTATTTCCCCCTCCGTTTGTGCATATCGATCATGGCGTTCAAAACGGCCTCCAGTGGATTCTTCTTCTCCACGATCGCAGAGAGCGCGGTAGACTCATCCCCGGTGCTGCGCCCGAAGGCCAGTAGCGATATCAGTACAGTGTCCTCGCCGGTATCGCCGTAATAATCGTAGCAGTGAACCCCCTCTTCCTTCAGATCGTTCGCTTCGCGCCATCCAGGGGCGAGTTCGATGGAAAAAACGCCTTCCTGGACTTTTCGCGGGGGCGCGACCGGTTTCCGGATAACCCGGACGGAGGAGACGACTTCGCTGAACGGTCCTTCGAGCATGGCGGCGGTATTGATCGTCGTATTGAAGAAAAAGGTGTAGGCGGATTTGTCCACAACGAGCGCGACGGCCCTTCCCGCGAACTGCACGGGGCTCCCCGGCGGGTAGTAGAGGAAGTCGTGCATCACCGCCTCGGTTCCGGAGAGCGAGATGTTTCTCATGCCGATCGCCTGGTACCCCGCAAATCCCGCGGCGTTCTTCCGGATGCCTTCCTGGAGGACTGTCGTAGGACTTTTCTGTTCGAAGAGGAACTCTTTCATCAGGAAGAGCTCGCCGACCGGATGCCCCTGGTACATCAGGACATGGTATGCCTTCGCTCCCGGAGATTCCTGTTGCACCCATCCGTGCGGCGTGGAGTATTCAACGTCATCCACAGCATGCACCCCCGCGAGCGCCGGAAGCGGCGTAACGCACCACAGACCCCAGAGTAACGTGAAGAATACGAAACACCCTTTGCGAATCACCGGTATTCCCCCTTCCCGTATCGACGGTCCGCTGCGCCTGAAGCCGTACTCGTGAGAGTGGAACGACGCCCCCTCCGAGCGCGTTTCACAGGAGGGAGGATTCTGAAAGCTCAAAGTGCGGCGTTGCGCATATCGGGCCTGCATCGTCGCATTATTGTACCACGATGCGCACTTTTTCATCAGGTTGTCTTTGGCGGGAAGAGCGTAGTTTTTTGAGAGAAGTGAGCGCTGCCGGAGGGACTCTCCGGCAGCGCTCGCATGTCTACAGGCCGAGCATCGGCAGCACGGTCTCCAGATCTTTGTCTCCGCGTCCGGAGAGATTGACCAGCAGTATCTGATCCTTCCGCATCGAAGGGAGGCGTTGCAGCGCGTACGCCAGCGCGTGCGAGCTTTCCACCGCGGGGATGATCCCTTCCTTCCTGCAGAGACGGCTGAATGCGTCCAGCGCTTCGGCGTCCGTGACGGAGACGTACTTCGCCCGCCCCGTGTCCTTCAGGTAGGAGTGCTCGGGGCCGACGCCCGGATAGTCGAGGCCGGCAGCCACGGAGTGCACGGGAGCGGGCTCTCCCTTTTCGTCGAAGAGGACGTACGTGTTGAAGCCGTGGACCTTGCCCGGAACGCCTGCGGAGAGGGTGGCCGCGTGCGCGCCCAAACCGAACTGCAACCCCTTCCCCGCGGGTTCCACGCCCGTGACGGCGACCTCGGGATCGTTCAGGAATCCCGAGAAGAGGCCGATGGCGTTGCTTCCGCCGCCGACGCATGCGGCCACCTCGTCGGGAAGCCGGCCCTCCCGTTCGAGCATCTGTGTCCTGGCCTCCCGTCCGATGACGCTCTGGAAGTAGCGCACGACTTCCGGATACGGCGACGGTCCGACGACGGAGCCGAGAAGATAGAAGGCGTCGAGGTCATTCATCCACGCCATGAGCGCGCTGTCCACGGCCTCCTTGAGCGTCGCCTGGCCGTCGTGCACGGGGACGACCTTCGCGCCCAGCGCCTTCATCCTGGAGACGTTCGGCGCCTGCCGTTCGACGTCGACAGCCCCCATGTACACCGTGCACTCCATCCCCATCAGGGCGGCCGCCGTCGCGCTCGCCGTGCCGTGCATTCCCGCGCCCGTCTCGGCGATGAGGCGCTTCTTTCCCATGCGTTTCGCCAACAGCGCCTGTCCGAGCGCGTTGTTGATCTTGTGCGCGCCGGTGTGGTTGAGATCCTCCCGCTTCAGGAAAAGACGCCCTCCGCCGCACTCCTCCGAGAGGTTGACACACTCCGTGATCGCCGACGGCCTGCCTACGTACTCGACGAGCAGCGTGTCCAGCTCTTTTTGAAACGCGCCGTCCGCCACCGCGTCGTCGAAGGCCCTCTCCAGCACTGCCAGCAGCTCCGCGATCCCCTCCGGCACGAACCGTCCGCCGTACTCCCCGTAATACCCCCGTTGTGTCTGTCCGTTGTGTGTCTGCGTCATTTCGATCTCCTCCTTCGAAGTTGCGAAGATGCTCTTCGCTGAATACAAAAAGGGCCGTCTCAAGCGACGGCCCTTTGAAACTACGGATACAAAAAGGGCCGCGGGAAACGTTTGCTCCCGCGGCCACCTGAAAACAGGTCAAAGGCGGCGGGACCCTAGGGCCGCCACCACCACATGTTCATCGTCGTATACTTCCGGTCGAGTGTGTGCGCTGTCTTTTTCATGCAGGGACAATAGCACGGCGAACCCTGATTTGTCAATGCGCATTTTTCAAATCGCTTTTTTTTCGTTTTTGAGAGAAAATAGCCGGGCGGAAAGAGATCAGTTGGAGAGGAGGACCACAATGCTGTGCGTTCGGAAGACATCGATAGGAAGAATTGCCATCGGCGGGGACGAGGAATTCGTTACGCATCTCTATCTGCCGAGGAGTACGGAGTTGATTGAACGCTTCGATGCGAAGGAGACGCCCGTGATCCGGGAGGCCTTTCGCCAGTTGGAGCTGTACCTCGAAGGGAAACTCAGGGAGTTCTCGCTGCCCCTCCGGGCCGAGGGGACGCCCTTCATGAAGAGGGTCTGGAGCGAGCTGGTGAAAGTTCCCTACGGGGCGACCACGAGCTACAAGGAGCTCGCCGAGGCCTCAGGGAATCCGAAGGCGGTCCGCGCCGTGGGAACGGCGAACGCGAAGAACCCCATCGCCATCTTCATCCCCTGCCACCGCGTCATCAACACCGGCGGCAAGCTCGGCGGATACGGCGGCGGGCTGGACCTGAAAAAAACCCTTCTGGAGCTGGAAGCCCGCAACAGACCATAGGGAGGTTTCAGTGTGCGCATAGTCAGCGTCAGCAGGCGGACCGACATCCCCGCTTTCTACTCCCCGTGGCTGTTCCGCCGTTTGAAGGAGGGGTACGCCCTCGTCCGGAACCCGCGGAACGCGAAGCAGACGCGCTTCGTCTCGCTGAAGCCGGAGGATGTGCACTGCTTCGTCTTCTGGACCAAGGACGCCCGGCCGATGTTCGCGCGCCTCGACGAGCTGGAAGCGCACGAGAGCGCGTTCTACTTTATGTGGACGGTCACGCCGTACGGTCCGGAGTTCGAGCCCGGCTTTTCCCGGAAAGAGGAGATCGTGTCCGCCTTCCGGCAGCTGAGCGGACGAATCGGCCCGCGGCGGACGATCTGGAGGTACGACCCCGTTGTCCTCGACGACTCGTTCCCCGTCCGGAAGCACCTGGAAGCGTTCGCCCGCATGTGCGCGTCGCTCGATGGGGCGACGGAGCGGTGTATCGTCAGCTTCGTCGACATGTACCGGAAGCTGCGCGGAAAGGGGATAACCGAGGTCGGCGAAGAAGACATGCGGATTATCGCGCGTGGTTTCTCCGAAATTGCCGGCGCGCACGGAATAGCAGTGCAGACCTGCTGCGAGGCCGCGGACTTCGGAGCGGAGGGGTGTTTCCCCGGAGGGTGCATCGATGCCGCGCTCGTCGAGGAGCTTTCGGGGAAGCCCGTTCCGGAGAAAAAGGACGCCGGGCAGCGCCCCCTCTGCCGGTGCGCGCCGAGCGTGGACATCGGCGCGTACGACACCTGCCCCGGCGGGTGCGCGTACTGCTACGCCACACAGAGCGCGGCGGCCGTCCGCGCGAATGTTTCTCGCCATGACCCCGCCTCTCCCCTGTTGACCGGGATACCGTCGCCCGAAGAGCAGGCGCTCATAGAGCGGTCGCGCACACAGCAGCAGATATCTCTCGGCCTTTTGTAATACACCGGCGGCAGCGCCCTCTAGTCATCGGCTCGCCCCTTGCTTCTTGACGGAGCAAAATTGACAACCCTTCTCATCAATGCTATCGTGACGCTAATGACATTACAGAATAAATGACACCCGCTCGGCGGAACATTCCCGGCGGTCTTCACACATGAAAGGAAGAGGCAAACGCATGTTCGAGCAGACCTTCCGGAATATCGACGACGTCCTCAGAAAAGAGGCGGGGTGCACTACGGAACTCGACTACACGGAGCAGACTTCGTGGCTCCTGTTTTTGAAATACCTGGAGGGGCTGGAACAGGACAGGGCGGACGAGGCCCTCTTGTCCGGGAAGCCGTACGCATATATTCTCGACGCCCCCTATCGCTGGGAATCGTGGGCGGCCCCGAAAGGGAAGGACGGGCAGCTCGACCGCAACCGGGCCATGACCGGAGACGATCTGCGAGACTTCGTGAACCAGAAGCTCTTTCCCTATCTGCACGGATTCAAAAGCCGCGCCACCGGTCCCAACACGGTGGAGTACAAGATCGGCGAGATCTTCGGCGAGATCAAGAACAAAATTCAGAGCGGCTACAATCTCAGAGAGATCATCGACTACGTCGACGAATTGAAGTTCCGCTCCCAAGTGGAAAAGCACGAACTCTCGGCGCTGTACGAAGAAAAGATCCAGCGCATGGGGAATGCCGGTCGCAACGGCGGCGAGTACTACACGCCGCGTCCGCTGATCCGCGCCATCGTCGAAGTAGTCGACCCCAAGATCGGAGAGCGCGTCTATGACGGCGCCTGCGGTTCCGCAGGTTTCCTGTGCGAAGCGCACGTTCATATGAAGAAGCGCAATCCGCGCCGCACCACGGCCCAGGACAGAACTCTTCAGGAGAGCACCTTCTACGGCAAGGAGAAGAAGTCTCTCGCCTACGTCATCGCCATCATGAACATGATTCTGCACGGCATCGAAGCGCCGAATATCATCCACACCAACACGCTCTCCGAGAACCTCGCCGATGTACAGGAGAAGGACCGTTATCACGTCGTGCTGGCCAATCCTCCATTCGGCGGCAAAGAACGTCCCGAGGTACAAAAGAACTTTCCTATCCGGACGAGCGAGACGGCGTACCTTTTCCTCCAGCACTTCATCCGGATGCTCAAGGCGGGAGGACGCGGCGGCGTGGTGATCAAGAACACCTTTCTCTCCAACACGGACAACGGCGCCGTCAGCCTCCGGAAGCATCTTCTGGAGAGCTGCGCACTGCACGCCGTTCTGGACTGTCCGGGCGGAACCTTCCAGGGGGCCGGGGTGAAGACGGTGGTGCTCTTCTTCGAGAAGGGATCTCCGACGAAGAAGATATGGTACTACCAGCTCGACCCGGGCCGGAACCTCGGAAAGACCAATCCGCTGAACGACAACGACCTTGCGGAGTTCCTCGAGCTGCGGAAGACTTTCGCCGACTCGCCCAAGAGTTGGAGCGTGGACGCCGGGAGCATCGACAAGGAGACGTTCGATCTCTCGGTGAAGAATCCGAACAACGGAACGGAGACCCGCCACCGCTCCCCGACAGCGATACTTGACGAAATCGCGGCGCTGGACGCGGAGAGCGCGGAAGTGCTTGAGAAGATCCGGGCGGTGTTGGAATGAAGGCCGGATGGGAAATTAAAAAGCTTGGAGATATATCCAGAGTAGTGAATGGCGGTACACCGAAAACTGAGGTACCGGAGTATTGGAATGGACATCATCGCTGGATAACACCCGCAGAAATGGGAAAAAGAAGCTCCCCTTATGTTAGTGAAACGAAAAGAAGAATTACGGATTCGGGTTTGCAGAACAGCTCTGCGGAAATGTTGCCCCCTTACTCGGTAATTCTTTCTTCACGTGCTCCTATTGGATATTTGGTCATAAATTTACAGCCCATGGCCACGAATCAAGGGTGTAAAGGAATTGTTCCCAGCAAGAATCTTCATCATGAATTTTTGTATTACTATCTGAGTGGAAATGTCGATATGCTTCGCTCGCTTGGAACTGGGGCTACGTTCAAGGAGTTGTCAGGAGGCAAGTTAAAAGAGGTGGAAATTCCTCTGCCTCCCCTCCCCGAACAACAGCGGATTGTGGGCATCCTCGGCGAAGCGTTTGAAAACATCGCCCTCGCCACGGTCAACGCCGAAACGAACCTGAAAAATGCCGATGCGCTCTTCGAAAGCCACCTCAACGATATCTTCTCCAAGCGCGGAGAAGGGTGGGTGTACCAAAAAGTTTCTGATTTAGCAAAACACTCTCTCGGGAAAATGCTGGATAAGGCAAAAAATAGAGGAGAATATAAACCGTATCTGAGAAACTTTAATGTTCGTTGGTTCGATTTCGACCTGTCCGATCTCTTGGAGATGCCTTTTGAATCGGAGGAAACAGAAAAATACACGGCAGAAAAAGGAGACGTTCTCATCTGTGAAGGCGGTTATCCTGGGCGTGCTGCCATTTGGGAGAAAGAGTATCCCATATACTTTCAGAAAGCGCTGCATAGGGTGCGTTTTCACAAACCAGAGCACAGTAAATGGTTTGTGTATTTTCTTTTTGCATGTTTTCAAAGCGGAACCCTGCGAGAGTATTTCAGCGGAACTGGCATACAACATTTTACTGGAGAAGCACTCTCCAGATTTGTTGTTCCGGTACCTCCTACGCAAGAAATCCAAGCTGAAGTCGCAAAATTCGACGCGCTCGCCGTCGAAACTCAGCGCCTTGCTTCCATTTACCATCGAAAGCTCGACGCGCTGGACGAACTGAAAAAATCGCTGTTGCACCGGGCGTTCACCGGGCAACTCTGAAGACGCAAGCTGTTTGAACCGCGGAGAGGTGATCCTGTATGAACGAAGCCGAAACCAGAGCCGAATACATCGACCCAGCGCTGAAAACGGCGGGATGGGGTGAGGCCGGAGGCAGCCGCGTCAGACGGGAGTATGTCATCTCGCCGGGGCGTATCGAAGGGCGCGGAAGGCGAGGCAAGTCGCTGACCGCCGACTACGTGCTCGAGTTCCGGAACGCGAAGCTGGCCGTGGTCGAGGCGAAGTCGCGGGACGAGGCCCTCACCGCGGGCGCCGCCCAAGCGAAGAACTACGCCGAAAAACTGCAAGTGCGTTTTGCCTATGCTACGAACGGGCAGGGGATTTACGAGATCGACATGATGACGGGCAGGGAACGGGAGATTCCGTTCTACCCCTCCCCGGAAGATCTGTGGCGGCGAATCCACGCCGTGCAGAACGAGTGGCGCGACCGTTTTTTCGAGGTCCCTTTCGAGGATAAGAGCGGTTCCCACCCCGGACGGTACTACCAGGACATCGCGGTCGAGCGGGTGCTGCACGCGGTAGCGGAGGGGAAAAAGCGCATTTTGCTGACGCTCGCCACCGGTACGGGAAAGACCTTCATCGCCTTTCAGGTTGCATGGAAGCTCTTTCACAGTCGATGGAATCTTTCCCGCGAGCCTGCGAGACGCCCCCGCATCCTCTTCCTCGCGGACAGAAACATCCTCGCCGACCAGGCGTACAACGCATTCTCCTCGTTCCCGGAGGATGCGATGGTTCGGATCTCCCCTGCGGACATTTCAAAAAAAGGACGCGTGCCGAAGAACGGCAGTCTTTTCTTCACCATCTTCCAGACTTTCATGACAAGCCCTCGAAGGGATGAAGAGTCCTCTTTCTGTTTCGGCGAGTACGCTCCCGATTTCTTCGATTTCATCATCGTCGACGAGTGCCACAGAGGCGGGGCCAACGACGAGAGCGCGTGGCGCGGCATTCTGGAATACTTTGCACCGGCGGTGCAGCTCGGACTCACCGCGACGCCGAAGCGGGCCGAGAACATCGACACCTACGCCTACTTCGGAGAGCCCGTCTTTGTGTACTCTCTGAAGGAGGGAATCAACGACGGTTTTTTGACGCCTTTCAGAGTGAAGCAGATTGCGACCACGCTCGACGAGTACTTCTACACCCCCGACGATACGCTCGTCGAAGGGGAGGTGGAGCAGGGGAAAATCTACACCGAGAGCGACTTCAACAGGATTATCGAGATTAAGGAGCGCGAAAGAAAGCGCGTGCGCATTTTCATGGAGCAGATCGACCAGAGAGAGAAGACGCTTGTTTTCTGCGCGAATCAGGAACACGCGCTCTTTGTCCGCGATCTCGTCAACCAGACAAAAACAAGCGCGGACCCGAACTACTGCCATCGAGTGACTGCTGACGACGGCGAGCTCGGCGAACAGCGCCTGCGGGACTTTCAGGACAACGAGAAGACCATCCCGACTGTTCTGACCACCTCGCAGAAGCTCTCCACAGGAGTTGACGCCCGGAATATCCGGAACATCGTCCTTCTGCGTCCGATCAGGCAGATCATCGAGTTCAAGCAGATCATAGGCAGAGGCACGCGGCTGTACGAGGAGAAAGACTACTTCACGATTTATGACTTCGTGAAGGCGCACCACCATTTCGCCGATCCGGAGTGGGACGGCGAACCTATGGAGGCGGAGATTCCGACGCGCGTCGGCAGTCCGAAACCTCCGAAGAGCGACGGGAAAGGATCGACCGACGAGAGGGGAACCGCGGCGAGACAAAAGATACGTATCCGGCTCGCCGACGGAAAGGAGCGGACAATCCAGCACATGACGTGCACGAGTTTCTGGCATCCCGACGGAACCCCGATGTCCGCGCAGCAGTTCATGGAGCTGCTCTTCGGAAGATTGCCGGAGTTCTTCAAGGACGAGGAAGAGCTTCGCGTTCTCTGGAGTTCCCCGGATACGAGACGGCGCCTGTTGGAAGGGCTGGCTGAAAAGGGTTTCGGAAGGGACCAGCTCGTCGAGATGCAAAGAATCATCGATGCTGAGAAGAGCGATCTCTTCGATGTTCTTGCGCATGTCGCCTACGCCAGGCCGCCGCTTCTCCGCGAGACGAGAGCGCAGCTGGCCAGGCGCGGCGTTTGGGACGAGAAACGAATCAGCGAGAAGCAAAGGGCGTTTTTGGACTTCGTTCTACAGCACTATGTCGCCGTCGGCGTGGAGGAACTTGACCGGGAGAAGCTTTCACCCCTGCTTCGTCTCAAGTACAATGACTCTATGGCGGACGCGCTTGCCGACCTCGGAAGACCGGCGGAGATCGGCGCCGTCTTCGCAGGGTTTCAGCGCTATTTGTATCAGGAGGTCTCGGCGTAGGCGAGTTGGATAATGAGCGTATCGGTTGAGTCGTTTTCTTGCTCTGAAGCGTCATCATAAGGAGAGATATTCATGCTGATAAGCCGACTTCGGCTGGAAAACTGGCGGAACTTCAGGGAACTCGACGTTCCGCTTCGCGATGTGACGTACATTCTGGGGGCGAACGCTTCCGGGAAATCCAATTTGCTGGATGTTTTCCGTTTTCTGCGCGATGTAGGAAAAAGCGTGGGAGGCGGTTTGTCCGCCGCCGTGAACAGCCGGGGAGGGTTCGATGACCTGCGTTCTCTCCACTCGCCGTCAGCTTCCGAAGTCCTGGTGGATGTCGAACTGTCCGAGGATGCGGACGAACAGCCTTTGTGGAGGTATGTCCTGGGTTTCCGTTCGTTGGAGAACGGGATGCTTGCTGTTTCCCGCGAAGAGGTGGCGCGAAAGGGCGAGATACTGCTGCGCCGTCCCGGTCCCGACGACATTCAGGACGAAGCGCTGCTCTCTCAGACGCATCTGGAGCAGACGCAGGCCAATGCGCGTTTCCGTGAGATTGCCGCATTCTTTTCCGGCATTCGCTATCTTCACCTTGTGCCGCAACTGCTGAAGTACCCGGAAAGGGCAGGGGTACGCTCTCTGGACGACGATCCTTTCGGCGCAGGATTCCTGGAAAAACTTGCCGGCACGGATGATTCTGTTCGCCGCGCCCGCCTTGAGATGATCGAAGCGGTACTCCGAACGGCCGTTCCCGGATTCGATACGCTGCAATTCGTCAAGGACGAGAGGGGGAATCCCCGCCTGAGAATGCTGCATTCGCACTCTCGGGCGGCGGAAGGGTGGCGGAGCGAGGAGTCATTTTCCGACGGTACGCTTCGTCTTATCGGCCTCCTTTGGAGTTTGCAGGAGGGCGGCCCCGTGTTGTTGCTGGAGGAGCCCGAACTCTCGCTGAACGAGGGTATTGCGGAAAGGCTGCCGGAAGTGATGGAACGGCTTCGAAACGGGAGTTCCAAGCGTTCCCAGCTCGTGATCTGCACCCAGAGTGAAGCGTTGCTTTCGAATCCGGGGATCGATGGTCGCGGAGTGATCGCGTTGGAAGTCGGCGAACAGGGTTCAAGGGGGCGTGTGTTGAATACACAGGAGATGGAAGCGCTGGACGCAGGGTTTTCAATATCGGAGGCTGTTCTCCCTAAGTTGCGCCCTAAATTCCTGAACCGTCTCGGATTGAAGGAATGATGTATTGGAACGTGGCAACCGAGGATGAATTGAGCGAATCCGTTGCGGAACGTCTTCTTCGGTCGCTTTCGCCGCCTGTGGAGCTTGTCAACAGATTCCGGAGAAAAGGATTCGGTTATCTTCGGAAGAACGCAGGGAAGTGGCGAAGTCTGGCACGGACTCAGGCGGTTCTGTTGTTGACGGACCTGGACCGGGCCGCATGTCCTCCGGGACTTATCTCCGAATGGTTCGGAGAGCAACATAGATTACCCGATCGCCTTCTCGTACGTGTCGCTGTCCGGGAGGCGGAGAGCTGGCTGCTTGCGGACCACGAGGCGATGCGCTCTCTGCTTGATATTCATTCCGGATTGCCCGATGCCCCGGATACGCTGCCCGACCCCAAACAGACGTTGCTCACGCTTGCACGGCAGGCGCCCCGCGAGGTTCGTCTCGGTCTGGTGCGGCAAGAGGGAACTCGTCTGCGGCAGGCGCTTCGATACAACAGCCTTCTTTCGGAATGGGTTTTTACCGAATGGGAACCCGATCGCGCAGCGAAACGTTCCGAGAGTTTGCGGCGTGCGATTCACAGAATAAAGGAGCGCGCTCTTGAGTTCTCCGGGAAGTGAAGGTTCTATAAATATTTGCAATTAAGTGAAAATCCATATTTTCTTGTAGCCTTCATCGCAGTCCTCCCTGTTTGACATTTCAAGCTTGGTAGAATAAGCTGTGCGTCAACAAAGCGCAGTATGAAATTGCGGGCGCGGCCTCTTTTTACAGAAGGAATCCTGCCTGCATTCCGTGTGTTCTGAAGGAGGTGCGGAGATCATGTCTTCCGGAAAAAGCGCAGTACCGGCCCGGTCGTTTCGCGGGCCGCGCGTACGCCGGGGGGGAAGCGTCGTACTGTGGTTGCTGTTTCTTCTTCTCGCGGCGCTTCTTCCCGTTCCCCGAAACGAGGCGCGTGCACAGACGGAAGGGGGACGCGAAGCGCGTTCTCCGTCGAACGAAGCGCTCCGCGAGCGTATCGCGCTGCTTGAAAAGGCGCTCTCCTTTCGCGGCGAGGGCGAGCGGATGGAGCAGGGGGGCGACTTTCTCGGCGCGCTGCTTTCATTCAAACGAAGTCATACGCTCTACCCCGATCCGGCATTGGAACGGAAAATCCGTGAGCTGACGGCGGGAGAGCCTTCTTCGCCGCGCCCTGATCTGCAACCTCTGCGGGACAGGATAGCCCTGCTCGAGGAGCTGCTTGCCGGCCTTGGTACGCTTGATTCTCTGTTCGGCCCGGAGGAGACGCCGGTTTCTTCCGGCCCGGTTGTCGCCGTTCCCCCGGAAGAAGAGTTTACCGGAAGCGAGAATCCGGACTGGAAAAACTACCCGGATCTGCCCGAGGAGAAGGCGGCGATCGAGGAGTCCTTCGACGAGTTACGGAACGCGCTGAAAGAGGGCGATATCGAACGGGCCGTCTCCGTGATCGACGAGGACCGCCGGGAGGAGTACGCCGCGCTCTTCGCACACAAGCCCGAGGCCATGCCTTCGTTCGCTGAACTCCTCGAAAACGCGGAGATGATTTTTTTCAGCGCCGCGGAGCGCGCCGATCCGGCGACCTCCACGGCGCTTCGCACATCGGAGTACGCTGTCGTCCTCGACGGTTTTACGTTCTATGTCCGGTGGATAAAGGTCGACGGCAAGTGGGTTCTCTTCGACTTTTAACGTCTCCGGCCGGAAAAGGAGGGAAAGTACCGTGCGTATTCGCAGACTGCCGTATATCGTAGTCATCATCGCGTCCATCCTTTGGACGTTCGCCGCGCCGTCCTTCGTCGAAGCGTGGAGCCAGCAGCCGCACAGCCAGATCAACTCGGAGGCGATCACTCTTTTCGTCCGCCGGATGGCGGGAAAGGAAAAGTTCCGGCTCGGCCCCTTCGTCGACAATGCGTTGCAGCAGCCCCTGCGCGGCGTTGCAGTGAACAGCTCTTCGCTGACGGCCTCCGGTTTTGTCTCCGCGGAGGCGGAGTATTCAATGCGCCGCTGGATCGTCATGGGAGGCGACTGGGCCGACGAACCGCATCTCTACTCGTCGGTGCGCCACTTCTACGACCCGCTGCGGATAACGGGCGTGGCGTACCTGACCGACCAGAGCTGGGCGCATGGCCACTACGACAGCCCGCAGATCGACGCTAGAACGTGGGGGCTGGATCACCCGGATAATCCGTTCACGCTCTTCACTGCCCTTGCCGCGTACAAGGCCGCGCTGGAAGTCCGCGACGACGTCCCGCTTCCTTCGTCGATCTCCGCGCCGCACTTCAAGTCGACCATGAACCTCGTCGCACGCGATCACGAGGACCAGAGGAAGCTCCATCTCTCAAGGGCGTACCGCGCCCTCGGCGAGTCGATGCACATGCTCGGCGACATGACGCAGCCCGCGCACGTGCGGAACGACTCCCACCCCGCAGACGAGCCGATCGAGGTCGCCACTTTCCCCGAGCACGTCCGCCGCGCCGCCGCGAACCCGTTTATCGACTCTCGTATCCGCCCGTTCATTGCGAGCGCGGGAGGGACGCTCCAGGCGCCGGCCGAGCTCTTCGACCAGGTCGCCCGCTTCACGAATTCGACCTTTTACTCGATGGACACCATCTACGACAAGCCCCTGGGCATACTTCCCAACAACAGGCAGACGCCCTATCCCTCGCCGCAGTTCAAGGATCTGGTGGAGGTGAAGACGACGGTGCGGGGGTTTGTGATACCGCGCACCGTGAAGAAGCTCTACGGCGTGTTCGACGGAAAGCGCGTCGCCATGGCGCAGGAGCGCCTCAGTTTTCACTGGTTCGACCCTGAACAGACGGTGTTCGGCGGTTTCGACAACCTGAAGGAGAAGGCCGGAAGGGGGATCGCGGTGGGCGCGAACCGTCTCGGTCCCTATCACGTGCCGCACGCCTTCGCCTCTTCGCAGACCGAGGTGCTGCTTCCGCTGGCCATCCACGCCTGCGCCGACCTGATGGATCTCTTCTTTCCCACGCTGGAGCTGAAGGCGGAGTTTGAAGAGCAGGAGGAACCGCGTGATGCTCCCGGTACCGAAGCGCTTCCCAAGCGTTTCATCGAAGGAACGGCCACGATGGAGCATCTGAAGAAAAAGGACCTCGCATGGTCCGCTTTCGATCTGACCATTCAGTATTCAGGTCCCGCCGAGCTGCTGATTCTGGAGAAGACGAAGAAGATCTACGGCAGAAAGTTGCACTTCAACAAGGGAGCGCTTGAGAAGATCGAGACGCTCGAAGGCGCGCTCGAGAAGCTGCCGCTCCGTCTTTTTATCGCAGCGGAGGGATTCCCGCTCACTGAAGAAGAGGCTTTCTACGAGATCAAGGACGGGCAGTCCGCGGTCATTCGGGTAGACGCGGGGAGCCGCAGGTTTGAAAATGTCCCCTGGGAGCTCAAGAACCCTGCCGAGGTTTCCATCATGCCTCCGCGTATCCTTGTGCTGGAGCTTCTTGAGGATACAGGCGACGCGGAGCATGAGTTCGAGGCCGTCGCTACTCCCAAGGGAGACTATCTCTTCGAGTGGGATTTCGGCGACGGAAGCGAGCCGATCGAGGACAGGCCGCGCCCCGGGGAGAAATCCGTCCGGAAACATACGTACAAGGGCCTGAAGCCGGGGGATCTGTTCTCTCCCAAGGTGATTCTCTACGGCGAGAAGAAAAAGGAGCTGGCCGAGGATACGATTTCCGTCTCGGTCATCAAAGGGGAGAAACGGCATTTCTTCGAGAACCGTACCTTCTGGCTGACGGGCTCTCCCTTTGCCAACGACCAGTCCGTGGTCTTCCCGACGGTCGCGCTCTCCATCGTCCCGTCCATCTCCGGGATATCCGGAGAAATAGACCCGAAGAGTCCGGAGGGGAAGCGTCTAACGGACATGGTCGAGGGGATGTCGAAGGCGGGAGACTACGTCAAAGAGCAGATGATCAAGGAGATGGCGAAGATGGGCGTCTCCCTGAGCGATTCACAGCTTGCCGAGGCGATGAAGCAAGCGCTGGCGATGGGCGGAATCGATCTCTCCGGTTCCGCGATGGAGCGCCGCCCGATCCTCGGGAGCGGGTATCAACAGGCAGGCAAACCTGTGACGATCTCGCTCTCCGTGTCGCTGGCGCCCATACCTCCCGTTCCAGTCTCCATGCCGGATACTCCAAGGCTTGAAGGGCGGGTTGCCGTGAAGAAGTGGTTCTTCACGACGGGCTCTGCCGTCAGCCCGGAGATCCGAGGCAGCGGAGGAAAGGCATCGCTCTCATGGACGCCCGAGAAGGGGAAGACGCCGGAGTCCTTTGCACTCGACCTCGTGATGTTCTACACGCTGGAGTTCTACAAACGGGGGACGATGGAGCTTTGGCTCGACGCCGGGGCGCCCGTGCGCTACGAGAATATGTCCGTGTCCTTCCCGGTAGGGGTCTACTTCTGCCCGGTCCGCTAATGAGCATGATGATGAAAGAGGAGGGAGTAGTCATGAAAAGAGCCTGCGAACTGCAGTGCGATGGTATTGTCTTCGGCGGGAAGAAGGGAGCGGCGCGTGAAAATATCTTCTTTCGTGTGTATCCGCGGATGAGGATTCTGCTTGTCTGCCTGCTGACGCTGTTCGCGTTCTTCCCTGCGGACGCGGGGGCGCAGGAGGCCGATCCGCCGGCCCTGACGGACGCGCCCGAAGGGATGCTCTTCCGCTGGGTCCCCCCCTATTACATGACCATTCCTTCCGGCTGGAAACCGATGGTGGAGCGCAGGGAGGGGGTTGGATTCTTCACCGGATCGCACCCCGAGGCGTTCGACGACGCGCCCTCCGCGGACGTCGCCATGGCGGCCCTTATGGTGATGAAACAGACGCCCCCAAAAGGGGGAGGGTATAAGAGCTTTTACGAGGACATCGAAAAAGAGGCGTCCAAGGGGAAGGTGAAGAACTTCGTCTCGCGGGAGGAGGAAACGACGATCGGTGGGCAGCCCGCCGTGTTTTATTCTTTCTCGGGAGAGATGGAGGCGGGAGGCGGTTCCCGGAAGATGGAAGGGAACATGGTCCTGAGCGTCCAGCCCGATGCCGAGGGAAAACATACGCTCGTCGCGCTGATGGGCACTTCTTCCTCTCTGGAACAGTTACGGGACGAGATCAAGAGTATCCTGGCGTCGGCCAGGGAGGCGAGAGCGCCGCTTCGCCCCCTCGCCTCTTTCCCGTACGGTTCCACCCAGGAGAGTTTCCGGCATATCTACGGGCCCGCCGTGGCCGCGGACGGCGCGATCGCCGTCGCTGAAACCATTGGAGAGGGAAAGGTGCGCATCTTCGACTCGAAAGGAGCGCAGCTCGCCGAATGGGGGAGCAGGGGGAAGGGAGAAGACGGAACCTTCAACTATCCGCAGGCCATGGTTTTCGGCCCCGACGGTTCGCTCTACGTCGTCGACGGCGGCTACACTGTCGACCCCCATGTGCAGCGGTTTTCCCGCACAGGAGAGTTTCTGGGCAAAATACGCGCCGACAAAAAATCCAGAGGCGACGACGGAATATACACTCCTTCATTCCTGGCGGTCACGGATTCGGGAAAGATTGTGATCGCAGGCCTCACCGAGATCAGCGGCGGCGTGCCGCGCGTCGTTGTTTTTTCTCCCGAAGGGGACGTGCTCTCGAAGTGGGAACCGGGAGAGATCGGAGGGATCGTCGCGCTTCCGGGAGATCGTCTGCTTGTGACGAAGCCGCATCCTGAGAACGACAGGAACCCCCTCTTCACGGTGCTTGACCTTGAGGGGAAAACGCTGAAGGAGTGGCCGTTCTTCGGAAGCGACCTTCCTTCGACGCCAGGCGACGAGAAAACCTACTTCAGGCCGAAGTTCATAACCGCCGACGCACAGGGCAGAGTGTACGCCTACGACGATTCGGAAGACGCGGTCTGGATGTACGACGCCGAAGGGAAGTTCATGTACGCCCTTCCCGTAAGACCGCCGCTGGGTATCGTCGGCGGGATGGCGGCTTCGCCGCGCGGCGACTTGATCTTCCACGACCGTCCGAGCGGCTACGGCCCCGGCGAGCCGTCGATTCATCTGTTCGAGAATGCCTTCCCCGCGTCGGCGCCCGCTCTTCCTGCGCCCGAGGCCGCGCCGGAAACCACGGAGAAACCTCCCGTCGCGTCGGAGGCGGCGGAGGAGAGCACTCCGCTTGAGGTCGAGCTGGCCAGGCTGAAGAAAGCGCTCGCGCTTCGGGAAGAAGCGGAACGTCTTGAAAACGAGGGCGATCTTGCCGGAGCGGCGGTGAAGTACAAGGAGAGCCTGCCGCTCCATCAGGATCCGGAGGTGGAGACGTATGCCGCCGACCTGGAGGAGCGGGCGACGCTTGCCTCGATGGTGGACGCCCTCCCCGTACCGACCGGTGTTCCGGTGAAGGAGGAACCGCCCGTGCAGGAGCCGCCGAAGGTCGTTCGTTCACCGCTCTATAACGAGGCGGAGGCGCTTGAAAGCTCAGGAAAACGGTACGAGGCGCTTCAGAAGTACCGGGAAGCCCTCACTTCACAGCATGACGAGAAAATGAAGGAACATGCCGACGCTCTGGAAAAAACGCTCGAAGGAGAGGCGCGCAAGGTCGTCGAACGGGCAGTCGCCGTGCAAAAAGAAGGAAAGCTCGACGAGGCGCTTGCCCTGTACAGGGAAAGCCTGGGTATTTACCCGGTGGAGCGCATACGCGAATACGCCGAACGCCTCGACGCGCTCATCCAAAGCCGCGCACAGGGAGGCGACGCACGCAGCCGCGCCGAGACGATCTGGCGGCAGGCGGCGGAACTTCAGAAGGCCGAGAAGTACGAGGAGGCGCTCGTGAAATACCGCGAGGGACTCGCCATATTCCACAACGCGGCGGTGGAGGAGCACATCGTGAAGCTGGAGAAATTCATACAGAAGAGGAAGTAACCCGTCGTGGAGCCAGATTCTTTTTGAAGCGGCCTCTGCGTTTTGCCGGGGAGCGAAGGTCTGGCGCGTCATCCGGAGTCTGCGGAAGACGCGCCAGTTTTCTGCGAGACGTTTTCGAAAAGTCGTCGTACAATATACGAACACGGATGGCAACTGTCCGTCGTCCGCATGCCAATCCTATTTGGAGAGCTCCGTTATTCATCCGAGGGGGCGGTCTTCGTGGACACAATGATTTCTGAAAGGGGTCTGTGAATGAAATACCTGTTCTATCTTTTATTGATCGTCAATCTTTTCGGCTTTCTGATTATGTGGTGGGACAAACGGTGTGCGCGGAAGGGCGCGCGCCGGGTTCCGGAAAGAACGCTTTTTCTGGTTGCCCTATGCGGGGGAGCGGTTGGAGGTCTGGGAGGGATGTATCTCTTCCGGCACAAGACCCAGCATTGGCGTTTTACGATAGGCTTTCCTCTGATCCTTGTGGTACAGATTGCGGCGGTTGCTTATTTTATGGTATAACCGCAAGAATCGCTTTTCTTGCCGAGGCGGCGGCGTACAAGTCCGTGTATAATACTCCCAACTTTACAAAGAGGAGGAGTGATCGCTTATGAAATTGCTCGTCATCGCGCTGCTTGCGATTGTCGTTTCCGGAGCGTCTCAAAGCTATGCTGCGGAAACGGCGCAGTCGTTCGAGGAGGATATTTTCCAGACCTCCGCAGGCGAGGTGAAAATCACTTTCGTCGGTCATGGCACGCTGATTTTCAGTTTTGACGGCAAGGTGCTCCACGTCGACCCTTACAGCAAGGTGGCCGACTACTCGTTGCTTCCGAAAGCGGACGGCGTGCTCATTACCCACGAACATCAGGATCACCTGGACAAGGCTGCGCTGCAGCATATTCTGACGCCAGAGACCGATATCGTGCTCAACGCGAAGAGCGCGGAAATTCTTGGACGCGGCAGGGCGCTGCAGAACGGCCACGCAACACAGCTGTTGGGAATTCCGGTCGAAGCTGTTCCCGCCTATAACATCGTCCACAAGAGGGACACCGGGCAGCCGTTCCACCCGAAGGGCGAGCACAACGGGTACATCCTCACGTTCGGGGATACACGGATCTACATCGCCGGAGACACTGAAAACACGCCCGAGATGAAAGCGCTGCAGGATATCGACGCCGCTTTTCTTCCGATGAACCTTCCCTTCACCATGACGCCGGAGATGGTTGCCGACGCTGCCCTCGCCTTCAAACCGAAGGCGCTCTACCCCTACCATATGGGGCAGATGGACGAGGAGCGTCCGGCGAAGCTGGCGGAACTGCTCAAGGGAAGCGGTATCGACCTGAGGATCCGAAAGATGGGGCGGTAGCGGAAAAGAATCCGGACTGCCGGCAAGGCGGGGGGGCGGCGCCTCTCCGCCTTGCGTTGTCTTTCGCGTTCTTTATTTGGCCGCAATAAACCGCCACTCCGTCTTTGCACGGAAAACCTCTCCCGGGAAAAGTACGGGTTGCGGCAGATCGGGGAGCGCGGGAGTGTTCGGGTACCACTGCGTTTCCAGGGCAAGCGCAAGTCCAGGTGCGCCGCCCCTGTCTCCGGAGAAGCGTTGCGACGAGTTCAGGGAACCCCCGGTGTAGAGGACGCAGGCGGGCTGGTCGGTGAAGACCTCCATGAGGCGGCCGCTTGCAGGGTGTTCGAGGACGATATCCGGCGTCCTTCCGTTTTCCGGTGAATTGAGGAGGAACGGGTGGTCGTATCCGTTGCCGAGCTGAATCTGGCGGTCCGACGCCCACTGCGCATGTTCCGGGGAGCGGGGAGCCCTGAAGTCGAAGGGAGTCCCGTCGACCGAACGGGGCATACAGGGAAGATGCTGCTCGTCGAGGGGCATGAAACGGTCGGCGTCGATCGCCAGTCGATGGTCGGCGATTGACGCCGTATTTTCTCCGCCGAGGTTGAAGTAGCCGTGAAACGCAGGCGCAAGCAGCGTCGGAACGGCAGTTTCGGCCTCCCAGGCGAGTATCAGCGAATTTCCGGTAAGCGTATAGGTCGCCGTAACATCGAGCGTTCCCGGAAAACCCCACTGGCCCGGCAGCGTCGAGAAGCGGAACCGGACGCCGGCCTCCCCGGGAGAAGAGAACGTCTCTCCGTGCCAGATGGAATAGGAAAATCCCTCCGGGCCGCTGTGCAGACATGACGTCCCGTCATTGGCTTCAAGTTCGCACCGTCTTCCCTCCAGTGAAAACGAAGCCCCTGCAATACGCCCTGCCACCGGGCCGCAAAGCAAGCCGCACCAGCACGTGTCTTCCTCGTACCCGGCAAGGCGGTCGTAGGAAAGTACAACATTCTCGCAGACGCCGTCGCGATCCGGAACCTCCAGCGAAGTGACGGCAGCCCCGTAGTCGATGCAGCGTAACGTCAAGGAGCCGTTCCTCGCAGTGTGCAGAAAAACCTTCTCCCCCGTCCGCGTCTCGCCGAAAAGAACCGAATCGGCGGAAGGGGCGGAGGAACAGTGTTCGCTCATGAAGAGTCCTCCTTCACAATCGGGAAGCGGCCCGGTTCGCCCAAAAAAGGGGAGCGCCGGGCCGCTGTACTGCGAGCTACTTCGCGGTTTTCTTCTTCGTGTAGACGTCGAAGGCGACCGCGGCGAGGAGGACGAGTCCCTTGACCACCTGCTGCCAGTCGATGGAGACGCCTACGATGGACATGCCGTTGTTGAGCACGCCCATGATCAGTCCGCCGATGATGGCCCCTGTGACGGTGCCGATGCCTCCGGAGGCGGATGCGCCGCCGATGAAGCACGCGCCGATGGCGTCAAGCTCGAAATTGACCCCGGCGACGGGAGAGGCCGCGTTGAGCCGTCCCATGAAGGCAAGTCCGGCGACAGCCGCCATCAGGCCCATGTTCGCATAGACGAGGAAAAAGACTTTGTTCGTATCGATACCCGAGAGCTTCGCCGCCTTCTCGTTGCCGCCGAACGCGTAGACGTGACGGCCGAAGACGGTCTTTCTGGTGATGAAGCTGTAGATAAGGACGAGCGCTCCAAGGAGCACCAGTACCATCGGAATTCCGCGGTACCGGGCGAGCTGGTAGGTAAAGGCCGTAACGACCGCGGCGACGAGCAGGATCTTCATCACCCAGAAGGGGAACGGGGCGACCTCGAATCCGTACGCTTTTTTGTTTTGACGATCCCGCAGCTCGAAGAAGGCGAACGCGCACAGGAGGATTGCGACGATTGTCAGGGCAGTGTAGTTCAGCCCCTCGCCCCCCAGCACGTCAGGGATGAACGTGGTGAAGAGTTTACGGAAGAGGTCGGGCATGGGTGCGAGCGTCTGCCCTTTCAGCATGACCAGTGTAAGTCCGCGGAAACAGAGCATTCCTGCCAGGGTGACGATGAACGCGGGAATGCGGAAATAGGCGATCCAGTATCCCTGCCAGCAGCCGATCAGGATGCCCAGAACGAGGCAAGCAAGGATGGAGGGGATGACAGGCCACTTCCAGACCGTCATCAGGGTTCCGCCGACGGCCCCGACGAAAGCGGCCACCGAGCCGACCGAGAGGTCGATGTTTCCGGTGAGAATGCAGAGCAGCATGCCGATCGCCAGGATGAGGATGTAGCCGTTCTGCTGAATGATGTTCGTTAAGTTCAGCGGACGGAGGAGCACGCCGTCCGTGAGGTACTGGAAAAGAAGCACGATGAAGAGGAGCGCGAGCATCATCGCGTATTGTCGGATGTTCATCATGAACATCTCTTTCAGCTTGCGCATCAGGCCACCTCCCGATTGCTCTGCATAATGCACTTCATGATCGCTTCCTGCGAGGCGCTCTCACGATCCAATTCGCCGACGAAGCGCCCCTCGTTCATTACGTATATCCGGTCGCTCATGCCGAGCACCTCCGGCATCTCCGAAGAGATCAGGACGATCGCCTTGCCCATTGCCGCCAGTTCGTTGATGATGCAGTATATTTCGTACTTCGCGCCCACGTCGATGCCGCGCGTCGGTTCGTCGAGCAGCAGCACGTCGGGGTTTGCGAAGAGCCAGCGGGCCAGAATGGTTTTCTGCTGGTTTCCGCCGGAGAGATTGCCTACTTTCTGAAAGACGCTCGGGGTCTTGATGGACATCTTCTTCCGCAGGTCTTCGGCCACGGTGATCTCTTTGTTCTCGTCGAGAACGCCCCGCTTGTCGCTCAACTTGCCGAGGCTGGCGAGGGAGATGTTGTGGCGGATGTCGTCGATGAGAATCAGTCCTGCGGATTTCCGGTCCTCTGTGACGTACGCCATGCCGCGGGCGATCGCCTCCTTGGGGGA
>JAHDKR010000022.1 GCA_018436785.1 Synergistaceae bacterium
CCAGCGAGATTCCGAAGCTGATGGCCGAGACGACGCGCCTCTGTACGAAATACGGCCTGGAGGAGGCGAACTTCGGCCACGTGGGGGACGGCAACATGCACGTGAACATTCTTTTCCCCGAGGAGCGCCCCGACTGGCACGGCATCGTCGACGAACTCCTCGACGAGCTGTACGACTTTACGGCCTCCATCGGCGGCACGCTGAGCGGCGAACACGGTATTGGCCTGAAACGGCAGAAGTACATGTGCCGCGTGATGGACGCCTCGCAGATGGAGCTGATCCACAGAGTGAAGCTCGCCTTCGACCCGAACAACATCCTCAACCCGGGCAAGATGATCAGCTGCCCGGATCGGTAGTAGGACACACCGGAGAAGCGGAACGCAACGGGGGCCCGAGAAGGCTCCCGTTGTTCATTCCTGGCTGATGAGCGCGGCCATCTCGTTGAGCGAGAAGCTGGTCACGCGCTCCGTTCCTTCGAGCAGGCTTTCGGCGAGATCTCGCTTCGTCGTGTGAAGGTCCACGATCTTCTCCTCGATGGTATCCTTCGCCACGATGCGGTAGACCGTCACGGGACGCTCCTGCCCGATGCGGTGCGCACGGTCGGAGGCCTGATCCTCGACGGCGGGGTTCCACCAGGGGTCCATGTGGACGACGTAATCGGCGGCCGTGAGGTTCAGCCCCGTTCCTCCGGCGCGCAGGCTGATGAGAAAACACTCCTTCTCCCCGGCCTGGAACGCTTCCACTTGGCGTTTCCGTTCCTCGGGCGGGGTCGAACCGTCGAGGTATGAGTACGAAACTCCGGCTTCGTTCAGCGATGCTCGCAGGATGGCCAGATGGTCGACGAACTGGCTGAAGACAAGGCAGCGGTGTCCGTTTGCCCGAAGGTCTTCCAATATCTCGCCGAACGCCTCCAGTTTCGCGGAGGGGAACTCTCTGTCGGGGAGGACGAGCGCGCCGTTACAGCATGCGCGCCGCAGCTTCATCAGCTCGGCGAGGATAACGAAGCGCTGATCCTCTCCGTCTCCCTTCTCGATTCTTTCGAGCGCGTTCCTCCTGAGCGCTTCGTAGAGGCTTCGCTCCTCCGGGTTCATATCCACGCGGAGGGTGATCTCCGTCTTCGGAGGCAGCTCGTCGAGCACCTGGTCCTTGGTGCGGCGGAGCAGGAAGGGGCGGAGGATCTTCTTCAGCCGGGCGCGCGCTCCCTTGTCGTCGTACTTCACGATCGGTGTGGCGAAGCGGCGGTTGAAGCTGTCGAGCGAGCCGAGCAGCCCCGGATTGAGAAAGCGGAAGAGGTTCCACAGCTCGCCGAGATGGTTTTCGATCGGGGTGCCGGTGGTGATAATCCTGAATTTCCCCTTCAGCCGCATCGCCGCGGCTGAGCGCTTCGTCGCAGCGTTCTTGATGGCCTGCGCCTCGTCGAGGACCACTGTGTTCCACTCGACTTCATGGAGCATCTCTCCGTCCTGTTGAAGCAGCCCGTAGCTTGTCACCACCACGTCGAACGGCTCCAGGTCGTCGAGGATCTTCTGCCGGTCGCCGTAGCGGAATTCCTTCAGGTTCAGAGTGGGCGCAAAACGCGCAGCCTCCTGAAACCAGTTCGGGCAGACGGAGACGGGAGCGATCACGAGCGAAGGACCGGTCTGCGCGCGAGAGAGGAGGACGGCGAGCACCTGGATTGTCTTGCCAAGCCCCATATCGTCCGCGAGACATGCGCCTGCGCCCCAGTGCGCGAGGCGGCAGAGCCACTGGAATCCTTCGGTCTGATAGTCGCGCAGCACGCCTTTGAACGTCGAGGGAAGCGCGGGAGCGATCGACTCAGCTTCTTCGACGAGCGCGAGCTGTTTGGCCCACTCGCCGTCGCCGCCGAAACCCTCCGTTTCTTTCTCCAGCTTCCGGAAAAGCGGCGCCGAGAGGGGGGAGAAGCGCAGCTCCTTTCCCCGCCAGTCGCCGAACGAGCCGATCTCTTCAAGCCGCTTCCGCAGCTCCGCAGTGAGCGCGAGAAACTCGCCGTTCCCGAGGGGGAGGAAGCGTCCTTTGCTTTCGGCGAGCATCTCGCACGCCTCTTTGATGCCCAGAACGGTCTGTTCGTCCACGCGAATCTCCCCGGAGAGCGCGAACCAGTCGCGCCCCGTAGCCACGGAGAGCTTTACCGCGTTCGGGGAGACGGCGGAGCGGACGCTCATCGCGCCTCCCTTGGGCCACTCGACGACGACGCGCTCTCCCATTCCTGCAAGCTGGAGCAAAAATTCGAGGCAGAGTTCGGGGTTGTCAAGCTCCCATCTGTTCTCGTCCGTTTGTTCCCCTTCGCTCAGAGCAGGGCAGAGCACCAACGCCTCGTCGCGATTGCGCCGCTCGGCGTCGAGATCCCGGAGCGTCTGGATGCGTTGCCCGTCGCTCCGGCCCATCATCGTCTTGCCGCCCTCGCCCGGCCTGCAGAGGTGCGTGCCCGTCCCGAGAGGGCGGACGGCGAGCGAGACGAAAAAACCATCTTCGCCGGGGGCGAGCTGGACGACGATGCGCGAGTCCGGCTCCACCGCGACGGCGCTCCCTTCCACGCCTTCGATCTCGGAGGTTATGGGAACAGTCTCCGCAAGCGACTCCAAAGTCTCCAGAATATGCTCCTTCCCCCGCTCCGGGACGAAGAGACCTTCCTTGCCGAGGATCTCCGCGATGCGGCGGTGCTTCTCGTCGAAGGGAACCACACGTATCCGGCAGGGAGTCTCCTCTTCCAGGAAGACGTTGGCGTACTTGCCCTCGGCAGGGTGCGGAGAGAGACGGACGCGGTAGCCCCCGACCGTCCTCGCCAGGTCGAGTCTCGGCTCCTCCTGCACGATCTCCATCGGCCTGCCGTCCCCGCTCCGGACAAGATACGGGTGCCCCGCGAGCGCCGAGAAGATTTTCACCCCGTCGAACTGGAACCATCGCTTGTAGTACCAGCCGTCGTAGCCGCCGACCTCCTCGACCGCTCCCGCCGCTGCGAGATCCTGGCGTGTCATCCACGGTTCCTTGACGAGCTCCCTCTGAAGACGCTTCAATGCGACCTGCCGTCCCTTGCTCCACTTTCCGGAGGATTGCATCACCTGTTCAACGGGGATGAACTCCGGGGAGACGATCGTGCCATTCTCTTCGGTATCCCAGTCCACTTCCCAGAGAATGCGCCGCTCCCGCTTTTTTTTCGCTCCGCCGGTTCCCTTCCCGAGCGTCGTCAACGCCCCGAGCGCCACCATCCACTCCTCCTTGCGGGGGATGAGGTCGCGCAACGGGAGTTTCCTTCCGGGGATTTGCTTCTCCGGCGGAAGCGAGAGCATCTCGGCAAGTTCGACGCAATAGAGCAGGAACGTATTGCCGGACTTGCGCAGTTCGTCGAGGGCGTTCAAGAAGAGGGAACGGTACTCCGGATCGATCAGCGCTTCCGGGGAAGACCATGAGAGACAGAGCGCGAGATGGAAGAGAAATCCCTTTTTATATTTTTCCTTTTTGCAACGGGCGGGAGAGAATACGGAGAAGAATTTGTCGCTCCCCTTGCCGGAGTGGAAGCCTGCAAGGCAGAGCAGCAGTTCGTAGGTTGGTTCGTACGGGGAACGCTGTCTGGCAAGTTCAGCGTACGTCGCCGCTTTCTTGACGTCTCCGGAGGCGATCAGCAGCGGCGGGTAGTAAAGGGCGGAAAAAGAGTCGAAGACGATTCGTCTGACGCCGCGTTCCTTCCGCAGACGCTTCAGGCCTTCTTCAAAAAGCGCCAGGGCGTCCTTGCGCCGGTCGTCGAGAAGAGCGAGCAGCGCCCGGACAGCGTACGATTCGCCCGACACGGCGCCCCCGATCTTTTCCGTTGCCGCCGCCAAGTCTCCGGAGAGGATGAGCGATTCCGCTTGATGTACGAGAAGCTCGTCATTGGGAAGGGAGGAGCCGGAGGCCCCTCCCTTCGTCTTCTTCAGAATATCCGGTATCACGTCGCGCGCTCCCGGCTAGAACGGACGGTAGCGGGGGGCGATGTCGAAGCAGGCCAGCATGGCCTCCTTCATGCTCACCGGGTTGGCGATCCCCTTCCATGCGATGTCGAAGGCGGTTCCATGGTCGACCGACGTGCGGATGAACGGCAGTCCGAAGGTGACGCTCACCGTCCGGTAGAAGTCGTAGGTCTTCGAGGCGATATGCCCCTGGTCATGATAGAGCGAGACCACGACGTCGTACTTTCCCTGAAGGCCGAAGTAGAAGACGCTGTCCGCCGGAACCGGCCCGACTACGTTAATCCCTCTCCTTTTGGCCTCCTCGACTGCCGGAGCAAGGATGCGCGCCTCCTCGTCGCCGAAGAGCCCCCCGTCCGACGAGTGCGGGTTGAGCCCGGCGAGAGCGATCGTACCCGACGGAAGGCCGATGGAGTCGAGGCACTTCGCCGCCGTTTCGATGGAGTGGACCACATCGTCCGTGTTCAGCGTCTCAATGGCGCGCCGCAACGAGAGGTGACGGCTGTGGAAGAGGATGCGGAGCTTGTCGACGATGAACATCGTGTAGCTCTTCGGAGCGCCCGACATCTCGGCGAGCATCTCCGTGTGCCCGATGTAGTGGACCTTGGCGGCTTTCAGCGACTCCTTGTTGATCGGGGTGGTCGCGATGCCCGCAGCCTGCCCTGTCATGCAGAGGTCGACGCACTTCTGAATGTATGCTACGGAGGCTTTGCCTCCAAGTGCGGAAACCTTTCCTACGGAGAGAGCCGTAAGATCTGGAACCATCTTCAGGTCGATCACCGGAAGGCTCTCCGGCGATCCCGCCGCGTCCGCAGGGTCCTCCACGGGCCGGAGTCGCATTTTCATACCCAGCGCTTCCTTCACGGCTTCAAGGACCGAGAGGTCGCCGACGAGCAGCGGCGTTCCCCGCTCCCAAACTTCAGCATCAGCCATGCTCGCAAGGGCGATCTCCGGGCCGACTCCTGCGGGGTCGCCCATGCTGACTGCGATCACTGTACGTTTCATGAAATATTACTCCCTTTCCTTCCCCCTCCGCTCTTTCAGGGACGAGTTGCTTCGGGGGCGAGTCTCAACCAGAGAGCGGCCTTGTAAATTGCGTCTTCTTCGCCGACGAGGCCGCCCTTGGTGACTGTTTTCAAACCGGCGAACGCACCGTCGAGAATTTTGCCGCCCATCATCAGCGGCTGTATCTCGGTTTCGGGAAGGAGCGCGGTCGCTCCGGCCGCCTCGAAGAACATTGCCGCCGTGTCTCCTCCGGAGAGAAGTATACCCCGAACATGACCTCCGAGTACAGTAAGGGCTTCTTTCCCGAGGAAGGCCAGGGTACGGGCGGTCCGCTCCTCCGAGCCTTTTTCGACGCGCGGATCCGGTCGAAGCAGGAGGAATGAGACCGTCCTGTCCAAACTCGTCAGAAACTCGCGGAGACGAGATGCAGCCTTCTCCGTCGTCTCCGAAGGCGAGAAGACGAACTCTTCCGACGGAATCTTGCCGTCGAGCCAGGCGATCTGTTTTCTGGTCTTCTCCGACGTACTTCCGATGACTGCGAGCACAGTACCCGGACTTCTCCGGGAGAGATGGCGCGAAAGGAGAGCCGCCGTGAAAGGGCCCGGGTCCACAGGTATGATATCCTCCTTGGAGGCAAACGAGGCTGATGCCAGCTTTTCAATATCGCTTTCCGTCATGGCGTCCGCCACGACGACGCGCGCCCCTTCAGAGAGAAGTTTCCTCAGCTCGACGATGACTTCTTCCTCGCTCCTCTTGACGCACTCCATGTGCATCCGGGCGACGAGGAGCCCCTTGAAGTAGGATGGAACGTAGCTGGTAGAGATCGGCCAGAGGGGATCGCGGGCGACTTCTGTCCGTTCCAGCAGGGAGCCGTTCAAAAGATGGTACCCTCCGACCGTCGTCCTCCCGGAGGAGGGGTAGGCGGGGACGACCGTAGCGACTGCTCCGGGGCGGGTTTTCAGGATCGCCTCCGTTTCGCTCCCGAGGTGTCCTCTGAGCGTGGTGTCGATACGTTTTGCGATTCCAATATCCGGCGGAAAAGACCCCAGAATCTCCCTGAAGATCTTCTCGGCCTCTTCCCGTGATCGTCGCCGCGTATCACAGTTGATCACCAGCGCCTCCCCCTCCCCGGGAGGAGAAGGCGGACTGCCGGAGAGACGTATTATCTGACGGACGGGAACTCCGCGGTCCTTCAACAAAATGGACTGGACGGAAGAACCGGTGAGGTCGTCGCAGAGCACAGCAAAGCCGTTCATAGCGCTATTTCAACAGCTGAACAAGCCCCAGGGAAAGAACGGGGAAATTACTGATGAGCATGATCGCTATCAGTTCCGCCGCGAGGAAGCCGAGAATTTTCCGCGTGATCTGCTCTATGCGCACGTTATGATCCTTCACCAGCGAGACCGCGACGAACAGGTTCACCGCCATTGGCGGAGTGATCATCCCTACCGAGGTGTTCACCACCATGATGATCCCGAGCATCAGCGGATTCATGCCGATGGACGCAGTGATGGGAAGGAGCAGCGGCGCCATCAGCAGGATGATCGCCTGCGTCTCCAGGAAGACGCCGAGGAAGAGGAGGATAAAGTTGATCATCGTAACCAGGACAAACGGGTTCGACGACACGGAAACGATCCATGCGGCCAACTCCGCCGATACCCTGCTCACCGTGATCAGCCACGACATCGACTGCGACGTGGCGATGACGAAGAAGACGACGGAAGTACTGATGCCCGCCTTGATGATGACCGTCCGGATTGTCCGCAGATCAAGTTCTTCGTATATGAACGCGCTGACTAAAAGACTGTAGATCACCGCGACCGCGCCCGCCTCGGTCGGGGTGAAGACCCCGCCGTAGATGCCGCCGAGGATGATGACAGGCATGATGATGGCGAGAATGGAGTCCTTGACTGCAGCGAGGAGTTCTCCCTTTTCTCTTGCAGGTTCTTTCGGGATGTCGAGCTTGATGGACTGCATCACCACGACAAGGCTGAGGACAAGCGCGAGAAGGACGCCGGGACCGAATCCTGCGAGGAAAAGATCGCCGATGGAGACCCCTGCCACAACGCCGAAGGTTATCATCGGAATGGAGGGAGGAATGACCACGCCGAGCGTTCCTCCTGCGGCCGCTATTGAGGCTGCGAATGCCGGAGGATACCCTTTCTTGATCATCGAGGGGACCATGATTCCGCCGATGGCCGCCACTGTGGCCGGGTTCGACCCGCTGATTGCGCCGAAGAACGCGCTCGCAAGGATTGTGATCAGACCGAGCCCTCCCCTGTAGCCGCCGACGAGCGCGGATGCCAGTTTCACAAGTCTGCGCGAGATGCCGCCGTGTTCCATCAGCCCTCCGGCGAGCATGAAAAAGGGGATCGCCATGAAAGGGAAGGAGTCGGCGGAGGTGAACATTCTTTGTGCCACGACGGCAGGATTCAGCGGCAGGTTGCCGAATGTGATCCCTGCGATGGAGGCCAGTCCGATGCTCACGGCCACTGGGATGTTCAAAAAGATGAGCACGATGAGGACGGAGAACATGATAGTGGCCATTTATTTCACCTCCGAAGGGGCGGCGGAACGGATCTCCCGCACAGTTTCACGGTATGCCTGGAATGCCCGCAGCGCGACGAGGAACATCCCGAGCGGGACGGCTGCATAGGGAATCCACATGGGGATGTACAGCGCCGGAGTTGTCTGTCCCATGAAAATCTGGTGGACAATGATTCCCTTGTAGTAGTACATGATCATCAGGCAGAAGAAGAGGATAATACCGGTCCGCATCGTCTCGAAGAGGATGCGAAGTTTCCGGCCCCGGATTTTGTCGGTGAAGAAGCTCACTCCGACGTGCGCCCCCTTCTTCATCCCCAGTCCGGCGCCGATGTAGGCCATGAAGACCATGATATACCGCGCTACCTCCTCACCCCAAAACATCGGAAAGAGGTTGAAATAACGCGCCAGCGTGGCGATGAAAACCACGATCACCATCAGAGGGAAAAGAAGCAACAGCACGTACTCCTCAAAATTATCGAAGACTTTTCTCATGAATGACCCCCGTGTCGGAAAAATGGCTACGGGGCGCTCCGCGACGAAGCGCCCCGTACGTTATTCTATGTAAAAAGAGACTACTTTTGCGCGTCGATGAGCTTCTGAATAGCCTCTTTGCCGACCTTTTCCTCGAATTCCTTGTAGACGGGCTGGACTGCCTCGAAGAACTTTGCTTTGTCGGGCTGGGATACTTCCATACCCTGCTCCTTGAGCGAATCCACCAGCTTCTTTTCGATGTCGATGCAGAACTCCCGCTGCCAGTGGCGGGCCTTCAGCTCGGCCTCGGTGAAGATCTTCCGCTGCTCGTCGGAGAGCGTCTTCTCCCAGAAGTCCTTGTTGATAAGCAGAATCGCGGGCGCGTAGAAGTGCCCCGTGAGGGAGAGATGCTTCTGCACCTCGGCGAATTTGGAGGTGGAGATGATGATCAGAGGGTTTTCCTGACCGTCGACAGTCTTCTGCTGCAGCGCGGTGAAGAGTTCGCCGAAGGGCATCGGGACCGGGTAGGCGCCGAGCGTTTTGAAGGTGCCGACGTGGATCGGATTCTCCATCAAACGAATCTTGAGCCCGTTCAAATCTTCGGGGACGAGGACGGGCTTTTTCGAGTTCGTGAGCATCCGGAAGCCGTTTTCCCAAATCCCGAGGGCAACCATGCCTTTGTCGAGCACGGAGTCAAGTATCTTCTGTCCTTCGGGGCCGTCCATCCATGCGTAGGCCTTCTGCCTGTCCTGGATGATGAACGGAAGGTCGAAGACGAGGAAGGCGTTCGTAAAGTTGGCCAGAGGAGCGGAGGAGATGAGCGTCATTTCCAGCGTTCCCATAGATACGCCCTCAATGGCGTCGCGCTCGGAGCCGAGCTGCGAAGAGTGGAAAATCTGTAGTTCGATCTGCCCTTTGGTGGCTTCGTCGAGCAGTTTGCCGAGATGTTCCAGACCGGCCTGGTAGTGAGAGTCGGGAGCGATCGTGTGGGCTACCCTCACGACAATCTTATCGGCGGCAAACGCGGCGCCGGCGGCGAACAAAAGTAAGCAGACGACAAAAAGAGCGAGAACTTTCTTCATTGGTGAATCCCTCCTTAAAATGTATATATCCCGGTACGATCTTCCTGATGGCGAACAACATGAAAACAAGAAACTCCGGAGTGCCATCGCCCCCTTTCGCTGTTCAGCGGAATCGTTTGCTGCAAAGAGTCCGGCGAATGAAGCGTCCCTAATGCCAACTCATTAATGATACTCCAAAAAGGACGAAGATACCACCTTATTCTTTTATTCACAATTTTTAATTAGCCCATAGAGCGTATCGTGCCGGAAAACTTCCGATGGAGCGCGGAAATGTCCCCCGAATCGTCGAGAAAAAACGAGAGAAGCTTGTCTTTGCCGTGCTTCTGGGGGAAAATGGAGCCTGGGGGAACCACAACCGGGACTCTATCAAGGTGAAGGAGATGAACGACGTGGCAAAGAAAAAAGGACGTCTGGATTTGGTGAACATGAAGAAGAACGGGGAGCAGATGACGTGGGTGACCGCCTACGACTTCCCCATGGCGAGCTTCGCGGAGGCCGCCGGAATGGACATGATCCTCGTCGGCGACTCGCTCGGCATGATCACGCTGGGGTACCAGGGAACCATTCCCGTCACGATGGAGGACTGCATCAGCCACTGCAAGGCAGTGCGCAGGGGCGCGCCGAACACCTTCGTCATGGGCGACATGCCGTTCGGCTCGTACCAGGTCTCGGACGCCGACGCCGTGGCGAACGCGGTGCGTTTTTTGAAGGAAGCGGACATGGACGCCATCAAGCTTGAGGGCGGCGTGCGCGTCAAGTCGCGCATCCGGGCCATAGCGGACGCGGGAATCCTCGTGTGCGGCCACATCGGCCTCACGCCGCAGAGCTCGGGCCCCCTGGGCGGCTTCAAGGCGCAGGGGCTGGACACCGAGTCGGCGCGGTATGTGATTGAAGACGCGCTCGCGGTGGAGGAGTCGGGAGCGTTCGCGCTGCTCGTCGAGGCCGTGCCGCCGGAGCTGACGCAGTTTTTGGCGAAGAAGCTCACCATCCCCGTGTACTCGATCGGGGCGGGCGGTCCGTGCGACGGGCAGCTGTTGATCTGCGGCGACATGATCGGGATGTTCCAGGCGTTCACGCCGAAGTTCGTCAAGGTGTACGCGAACGTGGCGGAGATCATCACGAACGCGTTCAAGGAGTACGTGGACGACGTGCACACCGGGAAGTTCCCCGGCGACGAGCACTGCTACCACGTGCGGAAGGGCATGGAGGAGGAGTACGCCGCCATGCTCAAGGAGTACGAGTAGCGCGGCCGATCAGAATGGAGAAGAAGTCGGGGCGGGCTGCATCGTGCGGCGCCGCCCCGAAATGTACCGACGGAACATCCTGAACAGGAGTTGAGAACATGGAACTTTCGAAGCGAATACTCGGCATGCAGGCATCCCCGATACGGCGGCTCGTCCCCTATGCCGAGGAGGCGAAACGCAACGGGCGATCGATTTATCATCTGAACATCGGTCAGCCCGATATTAAAACGCCTCCCGGCTTCTTCGAGGCCGTACGCGCCTACTCTAGGGATGTGCTTGCGTACGGCCCGTCCGACGGTGATCCCGCGCTGATCGACGCGATAATCCGCTACTACAGGGGGTACGGGATGGAGTTCGGGCGTCGGAATGTCTTGATCACCTACGGCGCCAGCGAGGCTATCGCTCATACGCTGATGGCAGTTTGCGATCCGGGCGACGAGGTGCTCATCCCCGAACCCTTCTACGCGAACTACAAGACCTTTGTTCAGTCGGTGAGCGGCGTGGTGGTCCCGATCACCACGAAGGCGGAGCAGGGCTTCCATCTCCCCGGCCGTGAGGAGATCGAGCAAAAAATCACCCCGCGTACCAGGGCCATCATTCTCTGCCACCCGGGCAACCCCACCGGCACGGTTTTCACCCGTGCCGAGATGGAGATGGTGGCCGATCTCGCCAGAACGCACGGATTCTTCATCCTCGCGGACGAGGTCTATCGCGAGTTCGTCTACGACGGTTTGGAGTACGTCAGCTTCGGCAGCCTTGAAGGGGTGGACGAACATGTGGTCATCATGGACGCCGTCTCCAAGCGCTACAGCGCGTGCGGCGCCCGCGTCGGTTGCTTGGTGAGCCGGAACACCGGACTTGTCGCGCAGGTACTGAAGCTTTGCCAGGCCCGCACCTGCGTCGGCGCGATGGACATGGCCGGGGCGGCGGCGCTCTACGACACCCCCGTTTCGTATCTGAAGGAGGTCAACGACGAGTACACCGCCCGGCGCAACACGGTCTACCGCGCGTTGAAGCAGATTCCCGGCGTTGTCTGCGAGGAGCCGAAGGGCGCCTTCTACGTCGTGGCCAAGCTTCCCGTGGACGACGCGGAGAAGTTCATCATCTGGATGCTCGGCAGTTTCAACGTCGGCGGAGAGACGGTGATGATGTCCCCCGCCGAGGGCTTTTACGCCACACCCGGCCTGGGACGCGACGAGGTCCGCATCGCCTATGTCCTCAAGAACGAAGAGCTGGCGAAGGCCATGGATATTCTCAAGGCAGGTCTGGAGGCCTACCCCGGCAGAGTCTCGCCCGTCGCGGCAGGGTAGAAGCGTTTTCGCAGCGTTTCCTCTCGTAACCACGGGACGGCGCCGGATTCAGTTGTTGTCCGAAGAGAGCGTCCTCGCCCGAAGATGGGGCGGGGCGCTCTTTTGTTTTCCCCGTCATCGCCTCTCCCTGAAGAAGTGTGTAAAAAAGCTCCGGAAGCTGCGCACCGTATGATATGATGCTTCAGTAACGGTATTACCCTCGCGGAGGCTCCTAAAACCGTCCGTTGCGCCTCCGTGAGAATACATGCCAGGAAAGGTGGAATCGACATGATACTCGTGAGCGCAAAGTTCAAAGCTAAGCCCGGAATGCGGGAGAAGGTCGTCGAAATCAGCCGGCACGCTGTAGAGTGCACACGGAAGGAGAAAGGGAACATCAGCTATACTCTGTACAAGTCGTCTGACGACGAAGAGACGCTCATGTATTTCGAGGAGTGGACGGATATCGAATCCTTGAGGGCGCACCTGAAGACGCAGCATATCCTCGACGCCCGCGAAGCGCGGAAGGAGATGCTGGCAGCTCCAGTTGAGGTCAAGGTCTTCGAGTCGAAGGAGGTTGCGCTCTAAGTGAGCGGAGCTTCGTCATGATGCCAGCAGCTGCGAGGAGTGCGAGGTGACGGACATGAGCGGAAAGCCAACGGATGTGGATGCTCTGCTAGCGAAGGCGACTTCTCCGGAGGGTCGTATGGATATGGCCAAACGCTGGCTTGACGCGAACCTTCGCAAAGATCCGCAGCTGGCTCGTAGATTGATTAAACAACTTTTACCTGAAGCAGAGAGAAACGGAGATGTTTTGGGGAAGGCCTGGCTTCTTTTTCAGTCGGGGTGGCTCCGTCTGGATGCGGACCAGTACGAGCAGGGGTGCGCCCTTCTTGATTCGGCTCGATCTCTGTTCGAAGCCGCCGGGGAGCGCGCCGGGGTGGCTCGATGTATTAACGCCCTGGGGCGCGCGTACGACCGGCAAGGAATTTTTGATCTGGCGATCGAATTATACCGGGAGTCGATCAACCTGTCCGAAGAGTTGGGACGTTCGGATATAGCCGGGGCGGCGTCTATGAACCTGGCGCAGAGCCTCTTCGAACTCGGCGAATCCGGGGAAGCGCTCGCTGTTTTAGAACACTGCGAGCGCCATTATTCCATCGCCCCTCATAACAGGGCCGTTACGCATTATCAGAAGGGGAGCGCGTACCGCGCGCTGGGGAGGCTGGAGGAGGCCGAACGCATCCTGATGGACGGGGTGGGCATGGCTGCGGGAGCTTCGCGTGATGCCATGGATATGCGCTGTCTTCTGGCGGAAACCTTAATGGACAGAGGACGGCTCGATATCGCCCTGAAGCTTATACTCAAAGGGCTTAAGGATGCCGCTGCTTTCGGCGAACGGCACGTTTGGATCAGGTTTGCACTCGCGAAAACCCGTTTCCATTTGCTCCAAGGGAGCTCTGACGAAGCAATTTCTGTTGTTCAGGATGCGAGAAGAGCGGCGTCGGAACTGGGAGCACGCAAACTGGAAGCCGAAGCGGAACGCCTTCTGTACAAGGCATACAAGGCTGCAGGAGCACACGAAGAAGCCCTGGCCGCTTTGGAGCGCTATTCCGAGATGAAGGATCTGGCGCGTAACGAACAGGCCGCGAGCAGAATTTTCGGGTTGCACACGGAACGCGCCCGCAGGGAGGCGCGCCACTTCGAGGCGCTCTACCGGCAGATCGCTACGATCAGCGAAGTCGGTCAACGCATTGCGTCGCATTTGGATCTGGAGAGCTCGCTCGCAACGATTCAAAACGCCATCAATAACCTGATGGATGCGTCGACGGTGATTCTCGCGCTTGTGGACGAGGAAAAACAGCTCCTGGACTACCGGTACGTCATTTGCCGTGGAGAGCGCCGCGAGTCTTTCACACGTCCTCTGGATATGCAGTCGTTCGGGTGCTGGTGTGTCAGGAACCGGAGCGATATCATCATCGGCGATCTGGAGTCGGAGTACAGCCGGTACGTTCCCTCTTATAAGGGACTGGTTTTCGAGGGTGTTCCTGAATCGTCGCTGGTCTACATCCCGCTTATTCTCGAAGAGAGAGTCGTGGGAATGCTGAGCGTGCAGAGCACCCGCCAGCACGCCTACGATCAGCAGAAGGTGAAGGTTCTTCACGCTATCGGCGGCTACATCGCCATTTCCATCGAAAACTCGCGTCTTTTCAGTCAGATTGAGCGTCTGGCCTCGACGGACGAGCTCACCGCTCTTCCGAACCGACGGACTGTGATGGAGGAGCTGGCGAAAGTCTGCCGGAGGACGAGGCGTTACGGGCGGGTTTCGGGGGTGGTAATGGCCGATGTGGATCATTTCAAACGGATCAACGACATGTACGGCCACGATATCGGCGATATCGCGCTCCGTTCCATCGCCGGCGCGCTCGCCTCAAGCGTGCGGGAGAGCGATATGGTCGGGCGGTTCGGCGGGGAGGAGTTCGTCGTCGTTCTGCAGGAGACTGACAGCAAGGGAGCGCTTCTGTTAGCCGAACGTCTCCGGAAAACAGTTGAAAGACTCGAAATATCGGGACCCCACGGTGAGAGCCTGCGGGTAACGGCGAGTTTCGGCGTCTCTGTGGTGTCGCAGAAGGACCCCGACTGCCACCCCGTGCTGAAGCGTGCGGATGATGCCCTCTACGAGGCCAAGGCTACTGGAAGAAACCGAGTCTGTAGCCGTCTGCCCGAGGATGGGGACGCATAGTGAGCATGCTCGCTTCTTTTTGCATGACGGAGGAACGGGAGGTACATGTATTTTTTAAGATGCTATAATGCTTATATTGATCAAAGTGTTCATAGTGAGCATTAGAGGGGGATAAACAATGATTACGATGACATCCACGGAGACTCGGCGTACTTGGGGCCGCGTTGTCGAAAAAGCCAGAAAAAACCCTGTAGTGGTGGAAAAAGACGGCCGGCCAGTGGTTGCCGTCATCTCCTACGAGGATTTTGAACGTTTTCAAGAGCTTGAGGATCGCATCTGGGGGGAAAGAGCGAGCGCAGTCCGTGAAAAGGGAGACTATATCGGTACGGAAGAAAGCATGAAGCTGCTGCAACGCGGCTTGGAAGAATGATCCTTAAAATTGATTTTTCCAGAGATGCTGCTAAATTTTACTTTAACTTGCAGCCAAAGCAGTTCAAACAGATAGCGATAGCCTTGCATGACCTTACTCGCGATCCGGAACCCAACGATTCTCTTGCGATGAAGGGTTTTCCAGGCTTTCGTCGAAAAGACGCGGGGGAATTTCGCGTGGTCTACAGGGTTGTGAATGACACGCTCATGATCGACGTGATCGATAAGCGCAACGACGATGAAGTGTATAGGGTGTTCAAGAGAAAGAAAATGTAAGGAATTCGTATCATCCCCTTTTCTCAGAAGAAGAGGGCCTGAAACTCCGCATTGAAAAGAATGAACGCGTGTTTCTTGTGTGCGAACTCATTCCTGCAAGGAAGGTGACGCTTTGCGACTCGAAGATCTGCACCCCGAGACGGTCGTCCGAGGGATACTGCCCGACGCGTTTGTGACTGTGGCCGCCGTCGAATGGCACGGCTCCGAGGCTCATCCCCCGCTCTCCAGATCCCCTTTATCACTGAAGGCAAGGAAGTGATTCCGGATGGCAAAAAGACGTTCGGAGTTCGTACAGTGGTTTGGTCCTGTGTTGGATGCGCTCAGGAAGCTTGGAGGATCCGGAACTCCGCAGGAAGTTTCGAATTGTGTCGCTCAAACTCTCAACATCCCGGAATCAAAATTGAACGAGACTATCAAGTCGGGAGCTTCCAAGTTTCATAATCAGGTGTGCTGGGCGAGGCAGTATCTGGTCTGGGAGGGGTATATCGACGGGTCTCTTCGCGGCGTTTGGAAGCTGACGAAAATCGGGGAAGAAAAACGTATCGATCTTGAAGAGGCTCGCGCTATTTTCCTAAAATGGGTGGACATCAATGCCCAAAAGAGGAAAAAGAAGAACGGAGTTCCTCAGATTCAAGAAAACGATTTGGATGATACGGATGGCGAAGAGAATGAGATCGACGATGACTCTTCAATAAACGTAGACTATAGACAGCGTGTTTTAAGCTACCTTCGTTCTATGACGCCCAAGAACTTCGAGCGATTTTGCTTGCTGTTGCTTCGAGTCAACAAGTTCGAGAATCTGGAGTTGACTGGCGGCAGTCATGACGAGGGAATAGACGGTAAAGCCATTCTGCGGATCAATCCTTTTGTATCCTTCAAGGTTCTTTTCCAGGCAAAACGGTACAAACAGGGGAATAATGTTTCGCGGATGCAGATTGCAGACTTCCGTAATGCAATGATCGGACGCGCCGACAAAGGAATCTTCATCACGACGAGCAAGTTCACACAGGAAGCGGCCAAAGAGGCGAACCGAGAGGGCGCTCCTCCCGTCGAACTTGTAGATTCGGAGTTGCTCATCGAAATGCTGGAGAGTTCTGGTCTTGGATTGCGCCCGGTGACTACCTTCGAAGTCGACCGAGAGTTCTTCAGCCAGTATTTGGATGGTTGAAGAACTGTTGTATTGACGGAAGACATTGTAGCCTTGAAGTTAATCGGTTGATTATTGAAAAACGGGAAACGCATTCGAGAAGGAGGAGCATCATGGCGAAAACCGTCGATGAGAAAAAACAGCGAAGGATCGAGGAAGTGCAGGCGCTGCTGGACGCCTTCGCGGACCAGTACCTGACCGACGCGCCGGATATCGCTTCGTATATCGACAAACTGTGGGCGCAGCTCGGGAGGAAGCGGACCTATCCGATCACGGGCGGAACCAAGGAGGTCTGGGCCGCTGCGGTGGTTACGGTCATCGCAAGGCTCAACTTCCTGTTCGACCGCTCGCAGCCGAACTCCGTCACGTTGCAGGAGATATGCGAGTTCTTCGGCGTCAGCACGAGCAGGGCTTTGGGCAGGGCAAGCGAGATTGAGAAAGCCTGTAAGATCCGAATGGGGCACGAGGGGCTGTGCAGCGGAAGACTCTCCGTCGGTTTCACTCTGGAGCAGTTGGTCGGCGGCCTCGTTGCCGCCAAGAGCATGGAGAAAGAGATGGGCATCATCAAGGGATTGTAGGATTGAAAGCGAATACCAGCGCGAGAGAACTTCTTCTGTAGTTTGTAGGTCGTTGTTTTGGTTTTTCGTCGAGATTCGCCCCTTCCTCAAGTGCATGGCCTGTAGTTTCAAGAAGGAGCGGGGTAGAGAAAGAGTAGCAGTCTAAAGAGAAAGGAGGCGCTCCATGGCAAAAATTGAAGGTTTTCGGGTCAGGAATTTTCGTGTGTTGAAAGACGTTGTTCTTGGTCGGTTGTGGAATAGACACACAGCCGGGCCTCTTTCCCCGATGACTGCGGTGATCGGGAAGAACGGCGTTGGGAAAAGCACTCTGTTCGACGCATTCGGTTTTCTCTCCGATTGTTTGAAATTCGGCGTTGAAGAGGCGTGCGATATTCGAGGACGGGGAGGTTTCGAGAAGATACGCTCGCAGGGGTGCGACGGTCCCATCGAGTTCGAGGTCTACTACAAGGAAGACGGTAATGCGCGCCCTATTACCTATGAGTTAGCGATAGGTCCGGACGAGAGCGGTCGTCCCTGCGTCCTTATGGAGCGTCTTCGCCAGAGGCGCAAGGGACAGAAGCACGGTTGGCCTTTTTCGTTTCTTATACTGAACGACGGGAAAGGAATTGTCTGGAAAGGGGAAAAAGAAGGGCGCCAGATCGACGAGTCCCAAAAGAATCTGGATCTCTCGGGGTTGCTGCGTGCCATTCAATCGGATGATGCAGGAGAGGAGTCGAAGGAGACCGAGGTTGTAGAACTGGAAGACAGAAGACGTCTTGGTATAGCAACTTTGGGTTCTCTGAAGCAACATCCCAGGATTTCAGCCTTCCGTCGCTTTATCGAAGGGTGGTATCTGAGCTATTTCCGGCCCGATTCCGCCAGGGCTCTTCCGCTCGCCGGTCCGCAGATGCACTTGAATGTACATGGGGACAACATAGGAAACGTGGTGCAGTATATGGAGCGGGATCAACCGGCTCGTTTCCGGGCAGTTTTGGACAGAATTGCAGACAGAATCCCCGGTATTCGTAAAATAGATACCGAGAGAACGAGCGACGGACGCCTACTGCTCAGGTTTAACGACGAAGGCTTTCAAGACCCTTTTTATGCGCAGCAGATGTCCGACGGCACGCTGAAACTTTTCGCCTATATGCTTTTGCTTGCGGACCCTACGCCTCCTCCGTTCCTCTGTATAGAGGAACCGGAAAACGGGCTCTATCACAAACTGCTCGAGATTCTCGCGAACGAGTTCCGGGATCATGCCACAGGGCGTAAGGGAAGTTCGCAGGTTTTTATCACAACCCATCAGCCGTACTTCGTGGATGCGCTTGCCCCTGATGAAGTGTGGATTCTTGAGAAGGGGGCGGACGGTTTTTCTTCAATCAGGAGGGCGAGCGACGACGCCTTGGTACGGAATATGGTCGAGGAAGGGCTTCCCTTGGGTTCTCTTTGGTACAGCGACTATCTGGACGCGAGGTAGCGCCGTGCACTTCGAGATACTTGTCGAGGACCAATCAGGGAGGAAGTTATTGGAAATCCTCGTGCCGAAGATTATAGGACGGGAGCATACCTTTAGAGTGAGCGCCTACAAGGGAATAGGACGTCTTCCCAAAGGCCTTCGATCAGGAGAGGAAGCACGCAGGCGAGTTCTTCTCGACCAGCTACCACGGCTTTTAAGAGGGTATGGAAGAACATTTACTTATTACCCGGAGGATACGGTAGCAGTTGTTGTAGTGTGCGATCTTGACGATAAGTGCCTTAAACATTTTCGCAGAGAACTTTTGGCTCTTCTTGGTAGGTGCGAGTTCAAACCGAAGACTCGATTCTGCATAGCGGTGGAAGAGGGAGAGGCGTGGCTGCTCGGCGATCTTTCCGCAGTGAAAAAAGCGTATCCGAGGGCGCGCGAACCCATATTGAAAGCGTATGAGAACGATTCAATTTGCGGTACATGGGAGCGTCTTGCCGACGCCGTCTATCCAGGCGGCTCGCGAGCTTTGTCGGCAGCAGGATGGCAGGTCGTAGGAGCGGAGAAGTCGTTGTGGGCCGAAAAAATCGCTCCGCACATGAATGTAGCCGAGAATCTCTCGCCAAGTTTTTGCTACTTTTGCAGAAAGATTCGCGAGTTGCTTGAAGAGTGTTCCGGGGCGCTTGGGTGAATTGTGAAGAAGAAAAGGTGGAATGTGGGATGAAAAAAAGAGTGCTGTGCACTACTGTAGTTTTGCTCTTTCTGCTGCTCTTCGCGAATGCGGCCTCTGCGAAGACCGCGCTTGTGTTTCAGACGGATTTCGGACTGAAGGACGGGGCGGTTTCCGCGATGAAGGGCGTGGCGTTCGGCGTGGATGCTGGCTTGCCGATGTTTGACCTGACGCACGAGATTTCTCCGTACTCGATCTGGGAGGCCGCCTACAGGCTGCATCAGACGATGGAATTCTGGCCCGCCGGAACGGTCTTCGTGTCTGTTGTCGATCCGGGCGTAGGTACGGAGCGGGCTTCCGTGGTCGCCCTGACGAAGGACGGAAGATACATAGTCACGCCGGACAACGGCACGCTGACCTTCATCGCGGAGACGCCCGGCATCGAGGCCGTGCGGACGATCGACGATGCGAGGCACCGTCTGTCTGGGTCGGAGCAGTCGTACACCTTCTTCGGACGCGACCTGTATGCGTACACAGGAGCGAAGCTGGCCGCGGGAGCGATTACGTTCGAGGAGGTCGGCCCGCTCTTCGAGGGAGAGGTCGTCCGGATTCCGTACAGGAAGGCCGAGGTGAAGGAGGGCGCAGTCTTCGGCAATATTCCAGTGCTCGACATCCAGTACGGCAACGTCTGGAGCAGCATCGGCAAGGCGCTCTTCGACGAGCTGAAGCCCCGGATCGGAGCAAATTTCGACGTCGCGATCTTTCGGGGAGAGGAAAAGGTCTTCGGAGGCGTTATTCCGTACGTCAACACCTTCGGCGACGTGCCGGAGGGGAAGCCCTTGCTCTACTTCAACAGCCTGATGAACCTCTCGCTGGCATTGAATATGGACAGCTTCGCAGAAACGCACGGAATAGAATCGGGGCCCGAGTGGTCGCTTTCCGTTCGCCCCGCGGAGTAGCCGCAGGGGGAGTAGTGTTTGTGACGCACTCTCGCTCGAATAATTTGCAACTTACCCGGTTATGGTGCGAAGGAGGGCTCTTCTGTGTCGAAGCGACAAACGGCGGGGCCGGGGCGTTCGTTTTGAAGGCGGAGACTCTCGGAGGCCTGGGACTGGGGAGCGCGATCACGGTGGTCGTGGGCAGCTGGATCGCGGGGGCTGTGATGGGCGTGGATCTCTTCCGCTTCAACAGGAGCGCGGGGGCTGTCCTTGCAGGCGCCGCGGCCTGCTTCATCTTCACGAACCCCCTGCTCAACATCGTCGGGTACATCGGCGCGGTGTCGGTAGGGCAGTTCAACTACGTCGAATGGATGCTGGAGAAGAACATGCTGCTGGCGCTGGTCGGCGTTCTCGCGTGGACGACCTCGCTGTGGACCACGAACAACGCGGAGCTGTACTGCAACGCGCTGTATACGGGGCCGGTCTTCTGGTCGTACGGCAGGTTGATCGAAAGAAAAACGCTTGTGCTGTGGGCGGGAGTCCTGGGGACGCTGCTCGGTTCGCTGGCGTTCTACCAGATTTTCTTCGCCGACTTCATCACCGTGCTGGGGGCGGCGGCCCCTCCGCTGGCCGGGCCGCTCATCGCGGACTACTACTTCGTCAAAAAGGGGCGGTATATCGCGGAGAACCTGGAGAACGAACCCGCGGTCAGAATGACGGGCGTGCTCTCCTTCCTTGCCGGGGGAAGCCTGGGGCTCTTCTTCCAGTACGGTGTGCCTTTGCCGTACGGTCTCCCGTCCGGGCTCTTCGCGCTTGCAGCCACGATCTTTCTTTACGTTCTGCTGTACAGGAGAACGCCGGACGCCGCATACGACTCGGCGCTCTTTACGGCGGCGGACAGAGAAGCGCAGGAGGTGCGGTCATGAGAAAGGTGTTTTTGAACGAATTTTCCTCTTCCGAGCTGGAGCGGATGATCGGCGCGGGGGAGATAGACAGCGCAATTGCGGTTTTCGGCAGCTGTGAGAGCCACGGCCCGCATCTGCCGCTCGGTCCGGATCTCTTCGTCCCGACGGAGATTGCGCGACGCGCGGCGCTTCGGCTGGCGCGCACCGTTGTCGTTCCCGGAGTACCGTTCGGGACGTCGTTGCACTATAACCGGTTTCCCCTGTCGGTGACGCTCCGTTTCGAAACGACGATTGCGGTGGCGGAGGACATTTTTACGAGCCTGATCGAAAACGGCATCCGCCGGATCGTCATCCTGAACGGACATGACGGCAACATCCCGGCGCTGGAGATCGCGGCCAGAAAGGTCAAGGATCGCTTTCCCGACGCGACGCTCGTCTACCTGCCCGCATGGTGGAACATCACCGGCGCGAAAATGGCGGATGACTTCGAGGTGTGGAACGGCCTGGGGCACGGAGGAGAGGGGGAGACCTCCATCATGATGGCGGCGCGTCCCGACCTCGTCGACCTGACACAGGCGAAGAGCCAGGTTCCCCACGATGTGATCGAGCTGAGCGATTTTGCGACGGTCATCTGGGATATCGCCGAGATCACCTCCACTGGCGCAACGGGGGACTCTACCAAAGCGACGCAGGAAAAGGGAGAAAAAATGCTTCGCTGCGTGACGGACTACCTGGTCGGCCTGGTGGAGGAGCTGGAGCGTCGAGGATGGAAATACGACCTGAAAAAATGAGATCCCCTGCGGGAATGTGTCCGCTTGCCGGAGAGAGGAGCTTTCGGGTTTTCCCGGAATGGACTTCTCCGCAGTGTATTATTGTGTTCGAGAACCGGGAAGGGAGAACGCTCTGCCATGAATATTTCGTCCATCATTGAAAAGGCGAACGCACTGACGGAGAAGATCACGGAGTTGCGCAGAATGTTCCATGCGCATCCGGAGCTCCCCTGGCTGGAGACGGAGACGTCGCTCTTTGTGGAGCAGTATCTCCGGAAGCTGGGGCTTGAGAATATCCGAAGAGGATTCGACGGAACGCAATCCGGCGTTGTGGCCGATCTGAAGGGCGGGAAGCCGGGCAGATGCGTCGCTCTGCGAGCCGATATGGATGCGCTCCCCCTGGAAGAAGAGAACGACGTCCCTTATAAGTCGACCCATAGCGGAGTGATGCACGCCTGCGGCCACGACGCGCATACTGCGGTTTTGCTTGGCGTCGCCGAGATTTTGTCCTCGATGAGGGACGAGCTTTGCGGTACGGTCCGTTTCCTCTTTCAGCCCGCCGAGGAGGCCGGAATGCACTCGGGCGCACCGAAGATGATCGAGGAAGGGGCGCTCGACGGTGTAGAGGCCATCGGCGGTCTGCACGTGTGGGCGCTTCTGGAGTCGGGCAAGCTGGGGTATCGCATCGGTCCTGTCATGGCTTCTGCGGACATCTGGGATCTGAAGATTCAGGGGAAGGGCGGGCACGGCGCGATGCCGCATCACGCCGTCGATCCGACAGTAACCGCCGCGACCGTTATCTCGACGCTGCAGACAGTCGTGAGCAGAGAGATCGATCCGCAAGAGACCGTTGTGCTCAGCATAGGGAAACTGGAAGCCGGAACTGCCGTGAACATCATCCCGGACACTGCGCGGGTGGCGGGAAACGTCCGTACGACGAACCCGGAGATACGCGCCCGGATGCAGGGCATTATGAAGCGCGTAGCCGACGGAATCTGCGCCGCGATGCGCTGCACGGCCGAACTTGTCTATACCCCGATCTACCCGGTGACGGTGAACGATCCCGCTATGACGCAGCTCATGCGCTCGGTCGCCGTCGAGGTGTTCGGCGAGGAGCGCGTTGTGGAGCTTCCCGTCGCGATGGGTTCCGAAGACTTCAGTTACTACGGGGAGAAGATTCCCACCGCGTACGTGTTCCTCGGGATCGCCGACGAGGCGAAGAGGACCGGCAACCAGCACCATAACCCGAAGTTCAATGTCGACGACGAGCCCTTGCCGAAGGGGGCCGCCCTGCTTGCCGGTTTTGCGGCAAGATTCACGGCAGGGGGATCCGGTTCCTGAACTATCCCTGCCGGGTTGTCATTCTTCTTTAGAATAGTCCTTCACTCAGTACTACTGGAACGGGAAGGCCTCCAAAGGAGAGATTTCCCGCGAAGATGCACAGAAGATGGCCGGCGATGTGATTTTCATGCTCAGGTATGAAGGCGACAACTATATTTTTGGCTACGACATGGAGAACAAAGTGTCCATACCGTTCCAGAGTCATGAACGGGGCAAGTTCCTTGATGTGAAGGACCAGGACGGGAACTGGGTGCAGCGCGACCTGAGAGAGATCGCCAAGACAAAAGGGAAAGGATTCTATACCTACAACTGGCTGAATTCGAACACAAAGAGGGTCGAGCCCAAGGTGGCGTATGTTCGCTATTTCGAGCCATTCGACTGGTGGTACGGCACCGGCGTGTACGTGGAGGACATCAAGGCGAAAGCCTTGCGCAGTACGATGGTGCAGGCCGGAATCCTCGGCGTGTCCATTCTTTTGATCTGCATTTCAGTAGCGCTTCTTACGCGGCGCTTCATTACCGCTCCCCTGCGAAGAGTGGTATTTCTCTCCGAACGGGCGGGGAGCGGTGACCTCACTGTGAACAGGAACGACTTCGCGTATTCGGGGAAGGACGAGATAGGGTTGATGGCGGACGCGTTGTCGTCCATGATATCAAATCAGGCGAAGACAGTCAGAGGAATAGTCGGCACGGTGTCGGAAGTTTCGTCCGCGGCGGAGAATCTCTCGGCGCTGAGCGAGGAGACCGAAGCGTCTCTTGAGGAGATGCAGAAGTTTCTTGCGCAGGTCGGAGAAATGACGGAGTCGGGGGCTGCCGCGGCGGAAGAGGCAAACGCGGGCGTTGCGGAAGTCGCGGAGGGGGCGCAGTCTGTTTCCAGGTCGGCGACAACCGGAGCGGAGGCGGGGAGTCAGGCTGATTCCATTGTGAAGGGAACCGTTGATCAGTTTGAATCCGTTATCGCAAATGTGGCCAGGGTGGAAAAGCAGGGCGAGGCGAACATGCAGGCCGTTTCGTCGCTTGCCTCGTCGGTCCAGGAGATCACGGGTTTTGTTGTGACGATTTCGCGTATAGCCGACCAGACGAATCTGCTCGCCCTGAACGCGGCTATTGAAGCCACGAGGGCCGGGGAGGCCGGAAGAGGGTTTGCCGTAGTGGCCGATGAAGTCCGGAAGCTTGCAGAGGAGTCCAACGAAGCTGCGAAGGCGATACGCGTGCTCATCAACGGTCTGGAGGAGAAGGCGGGCGCATCCGTCCAGTCGATCGAGTCCTCCGACAAGATCCTCAAGGAGACGTCGGCGCTCTCTCAACGATCCATGGATGAGCTTCGAAAAGGAATGGGCGCCGTGCAGCGGGTGATAAGCGTCATATCCGACCTTGCAGCGGTTTCCGAGGAGCAGTCCGCCTCGTCGTCCGAAATGACGCGCGCTGTGGACCAGATAGCGCGGACGACGTCCTCGATAGCCGGAACGGTCGACACGATACGCGCCTCTTCCGCGGAGACGGTGCAGGCGTCGATGCAAATCGCGGAACAGGCGACGAAACTGGCCGACCGGGCTTCCGTGCTGCAAAGTATGATTGCGGAGTTCAGAGTGTGAGACTGTAGCGAGGCTTCCTGCGGCGAAGGTTTTCTCCCCCCGGATGCTCCTGTGAAGCATTTATGTGGCGGGTAGAGCTGTTCGACAAGAGCCCCGAAAAAGCGTCCTTCTCTTGATGAAGGGCGCTTTTTCGGGCTTAAAAACCTACATCGTTTTTCTGTTCGCACACCCTGGGGAGGTACTTAATTTGACAAAATGTAGTTTTTCGATTATTATCCGTGAAGGAAATACTTCATTGTGCATTGATTAAGGATTTTTTTCCTTCAAGGAGGGCGCATGCTCAGAGAACGTATCGCATCACGACTGCATGAGATGACGCCGGGGCAGAAGCTTGTGGCGAACTATATTCTCGAATACGCTCGCGAGGCGGCTTTCCTGACCGCTTCGCAGCTTGGGGAGCGTGTCGGGGTAAGCGAGACGACAGTGATCCGCCTGGCGCATCTTCTGGGATTCTCCGGCTACCAGCAGTTGCGGAGCGCGATGACCAATCTTCTGATGGACCGTCTGTCGACGCTCGAACGCCTTAAGGATTATGCGTCCACACAGGAGGACGACTTCTTCGAGCGGGCGCTCCGCAAAGACCTTGAGACGCTGACGCTCACACTTTCAACCATCTGCGCCGACGATCTGAAAAAACTCGGCGCAGCGATAGCGTCCGCAGAATGTGTCTACCTTGCCGGACATCGCAGCTCTTTCTCTCTTGCCTACTACCTTTCTTTTTATCTCTCATGGATTCTGCCGAACGTGAAAATTGTCAGCCCCGACATGCCCTTCGAGATGCTGGCGAATGCGCCGAAAAAAAGTATTGTCCTCGGGATCAGCTTTCCACGGTATTCCACGTGGACTGTGCAGGTTCTTGAGACGGCTTCCGAACTGGGGCTTGCGACCGCCTGTCTGACGAACGACCTGGCAAGTCCTCTCGCGGTTCTGTCGGAGTATGTCCTGGCCGTTCCGTATAAACCGATTTCATTCATAGACTCCTTCGCGGCGCCGATGAGCGTCCTGAACTGCCTTATATTAAGCGTCGCCCAGCAGTTGGGCGACGACGTGACGAAGAAGCTCGGGATACTTGAAAAGCGCTGGAAGGAGGACGATGTGTATACGCAGCAGAGGGGCCGCTGAAACGTGTTGTACAGCTTCGGTTGTCTGCGGCGCAGGACGCACCACAAAAGTTCGGGAAAAATGAAAGGAGTTGCTTCTTAGTGGATCTTGGACATTTGATACCGCGAAGCTTCAAGGGAAACCTCAGAACGGCCGTCCGGGGAGAGGGCGTCTACATCTACGACGAGGATGGAAACGCCTACATGGACGGGTGCTGCGGCGCATTGCTCTCAAGCATAGGGCACGGCGTGAAGGAGATAGCCGACGCCATCCATCAGCAGCTTCTTACGATGGAGTTCGCCCACCCGTCGCGCTGGAACAACAAGGTCTCCGTCGAGGCGGCGGAGGAGATTACCTCCCTGACGCAGGAAGGTCTTGACTATGTCTGGCTCGTCAGCGGCGGCAGCGAGGCCATCGAGTCGGCGATGAAGATTGCGCGGCAGTATTTCGTCGAACGCGACGGCGACGGTTCCGGCAAGTACGTGATGATCGCCCGCTGGAACTCCTACCACGGAAGTACCGTCGGGACGATGGGGCTCGCCGGCAGCATGGGCCGCCGGCGCACGTTCGCACCGCTCTTCATGGAGGGGCCGAAGATTCAGGCGCACTACTGCTACCGCTGCCCGCACAACCTGAAGTACCCTGAGTGCAACGTGGCCTGCGCCCGCGCTCTCGAAGGCGAGATCCTGCGCATCGGCCCGGCCTCGGTGGCGGCCTTCTTTGCCGAGCCCATCGTGGGGTCCACCGTCGGCGCTCTGCATCCGCCGAAGGAGTACTGGCCCATCGTCCGCGAGATCTGCTCCAAGTACGACGTCCTGCTTGTCGCCGACGAGATCATGACCGGCATGGGACGATCGGGCAAGCCTTTCTGTACGCAGCACTGGAACGTGACGCCGGATATCATCTGTTCCGCCAAGGCGCTCGCCGGTGGATACTCGCCGGTGGGGGCGATGATCGTCAAGAAAGAGATCGCCGAAACGATCCGAGACGGAAGCGGCGCCTTCCAGCACGGCCACACCTACAACGGAAATCCGGTGACCGCCGCCGCTGTGACGGCGACCATCCGCTACATGAAAAAGAACAACGTCTTCGAGAACGCCGCCGCGATGGGCGCGCGGTTTGATGAGAAAATCCCCGCGCTGAACGAGATTCCCATCGTCGGCGAAGTGCGGGGCATCGGGATGATGCGCGGCGTCGAGATCGTCGCGGACCGGAAGACGAAGGCGCCGTTCTCGCCGTCCGTGAAGGCGGCCGCCCTCGTCACCGAGGAGTGCATGAAGCGCGGTCTTGTGGTGTACCCGGGAACGGGACAGATCGGCGGCGTGGCGGGGGATCAGTTCCTCTTCGCTCCTCCCCTGGTCGCGACGAAAGAGGAAATGGATATGATGACAGATCGCCTCGAAGCAGGTTTGAAGGCTGCCGCGGAGGCGCTCAAAGGGAAGGGGTAGGAAACGCCCCTTTATCTTGCACCAAAAAAGGAGGAAATTGTTCATGAAGAAGGGAATTCTGGCACTTGCGCTCATTGGTATCATGGTGTTCGCGTCCACAGGTATGGCCGATACGTTCATCACCATCGGCAGCGGCGGCGTGGGCGGGACGTACTACCCCCTCGGCGGAGCCATGGCCGAGGTGCTTACCAACGCCGGGATCGGCGTGCGGGCAACATCGCGCTCCACTTCCGCGTCGCGTGAGAACTGCCGCCTTGTGGCGTCGGGGCGCGCGCATATCGGTATGACCATGGGGTCCGCGCTCTACCAGGCGATCACCGGCACGGAGGCTTTCGAGCCGGACGGCAAGCTCCCCCTGCAGATTCTCATGAGCATGTACCCCGCGCCGCAGCACCTGGTAACAGTCAAGGGAAGCGGCATCACCAAGCTTGAGGACATCAAGGGCAAGAGAGTGTCCGTCGGCGCGCCCGGCGGCGGCGACCAGATTCTGACCAACCTCATTCTCGCGGCGGCGGGAATCGATCCTGAAAAGGATTTTACGAAACAGCAGCTGACTCAGCCTGAAGGCGTCATGGCGCTGAAGGATGGAAACGTGGATGCGGTCTTCTGGAACTTCGCGGCCCCCGGTTCGGCGGTGCTTGAAGTGGCCGCACAGCGCGACGTGGTGATGATTCCGCTTGAGGAGGCGCTTGTGCAGAAGATCATCGAGGCGAACCCCTTCCTGATTCCGTACACGATCAAGGCCGGCGTCTACGAGAGCATCAAGGAGGATATCCGGACGATCGCCGACAGCAACTACCTCGTGGTGAAGAACGATATGGACGAGGCGCTCTCATACAACCTGGTGAAGACGCTTATCGAAAATAAGGACAAGTTCATGAACATCACCACGCAGGCCGCCCACTTCGTCGCCGAAGAGGCGAGCGTCGGTATTACGGAGTTTGCCTCGGGCGCCAAGAAGTATTTCAAAGAACAGGGAATCGATATGAAATAAAGAAGAATAGCACGCGGCAGCAGTTTTTCTCCCGGCCGGTCGTTTTCGGTCGGCCGGGAACTTTACAGGTTCTAATTTCACTCCGTCTGGAGGTTTCTATATGACGATCGAAAATAATCCGCCCATGGAACAGATTCCTCTGCAGAAAGAAATAATCGAAGGAAGAAAGAGGGAGCTCGAAGGGTGGCAATACTGGGTGGTGGCGGGCATCGCGCTCGCGGCGTCGCTGTTCCACCTGTACACGGCGGCTTTCGGCCTCCTCTCTGCGATGTATCAGCGTGGCGTCCACTGGATGTTCATGGGGAGCCTTATTTTCTTAATCTACCCGGCGACAAAAAATCGTCCGAAGAACAAGATCGATTTCTGGGACTGGATACTGGCCGGTATGGTAGTCGTCGGCTGCCTGAACATCCTCCTGAACTGGGAGGCGATCGCCATGCGTGAGGGAATGCCCGTCGCTTCCGATATCTACCTGGGAATCATGATGGTGATTCTGGTCATCGAAGCCGGCCGCCGCGCTATGGGGTGGCCGCTGCCCATCGTGGCGATCATCGCGACGATCTACGCGCTCTTCGGCCCCTACTTCCCGGGTGTGCTCGGACACGGAGGCTTTCCCTTGGAAGAGCTTGCTCCCTTCCAGTATCTGCGCACCGACGGTATCTTCGGGGTGCCGCTCGGCGTCTCGGCTTCGTTCATCTTTCTCTTCGTTCTCTTCGGGGCTGTCCTGAGCGTTTCCGGCGCGGGGCAGTTCTTTATTGACCTTTCGCTTGCCCTGACAGGGCGCAGTCAGGGAGGGCCTGGCAAAGCAGCCGTCGTGGCGAGCGGCCTGATGGGAACGGTTTCCGGAAGCTCCGTTGCAAATGCCGTAACAACAGGCGCCTTCACCATTCCGTTGATGAAGGAGGCCGGATACAGCGCGACGTTCTCGGGAGCCGTCGTGGCGGCGTCCTCCACGGGCGGCCAGGTCATGCCGCCGGTCATGGGGGCTGCGGCGTTTATCATGGCGCAGTTTCTGGGTATTTCCTACTGGGATATCGTCGTTGCTGCTGCGCTTCCCGCAACGCTCTATTTCATCTCCATCATCGCGATGGTCCATTTTCGTGCCGGAAGGCGAGGGATCAAGAGTCTCACAGAAGAGACCGCTCCCAAGATGGGGAAGGTGCTGAAGGAAGGGTGGCATCTTCTGCTGCCGATCATCACCCTCGTCGTCTTTCTCGCATACGGTTATTCCGCGGTGAAAGCGGTCTTCTGGTCGATCATCATCATGGTCGGCGTTTCCTGGCTCGGCAAGGCGCAGTACCGCATGACGCCGAAGCGTGTTCTCGACGCTCTGATCAGCGGCGGCATGGGGGCGGTGGAAGTCGCGGCCGCGTGCGCATGTTCGGGGCTTGTCATCGGCGTCATCGGTATCACCGGAGTCGGTCTTGCGTTCTCCTCCTTTGTTATCAGCCTCTCCGGCGGCGTGCTTCCGCTCGCTCTCTTCCTCACGATGATCGGCTCGATCATTCTTGGTATGGGCGTTCCCACCACGGCGCAGTACATCATCACATCGACGCTGGCTGCTCCCGCGCTTTTTCAGATGGGCGTTCCGCTCATGTCGGCGCACCTCTTCTGTCTCTATTTCGGCGTGCTCGCGGATGTAACGCCGCCGGTAGCGCTGGCGACCTACGCCGCTGCCGGAATCGCAAAGAGCAACGCGATCAAGACCGGATTCACCGCGCTGGTTACGGCAATGGCAGGATTCCTTGTCCCTTACATGTTCGTTTATAATAACCACCTGCTCTTCCAGGGGAACCTGCTGCAAATCGCGTTCTCCTTCGGAACGGCGCTCATGGCAATCATCGGTCTCGCGGCGGGTGTCCAGGGGTACTACTTCTCGGTCCTCTCAATTTTCGAGAGAGTGCTTCTGCTTATTGTTCCCTTCCTGCTCATCGAACCGAATATCATCACAGACGTGATCGGGCTCGTCATTCTTGTGAGCGTCTATCTACTGCAAAGACGCAAAGCGGCGAAGCACGCGAAAGAAAAAACTGTTTCAGACGCTGCACAATCTTAAAGGAGGTGTCATCTCTTCATGGCGCATAAGCTCATCAAGCCCGTCATGTCCGCCGAGGAGGCCGTGACGCACATACAGCCCGGTTCCTCGCTGATGGTGGGAGGATTCAACTATGCGGGGGTTCCCTATACCCTGATCGACGCGCTCGTGGCGCAGGGGACGGACAACCTGCATCTTATTTCGAACGATACGCTCTACGCCAACGACCGGCACCCGGAAGGAATAGGCCACGGCAAGCTTGTTGTGAACGGTCAGTGTAGAAAAGTGACCGCGTCGCACGTCGGGCTGAACCGGGAAACGCAGAGACTCTTCAACGAGGGAAAAATGGAGCTCGAACTGGTTCCGCAGGGGTCTTTCGTGGAACGGATCCGCTGCGGAGGGTTCGGCCTCGGCGGTTTTCTGACGCCGACCGGCGTCGGGACGATTCACGAGGAGGGGAAGCAGGTCATCGAGGTCGACGGGAAAAAATTTATTCTCGAACTTCCCCTGAAGGCGGACGTGGCGATCATCCGGGGGTACAAGGCGGACCGCTGGGGAAACCTGACCTATTACGGCACGGGACGGAACTTCAACCCGGCGATGGCCACGGCGGCCGATCTGGTGATCGCGGAGGTCGATATGATCCTGGCTCAGGGAGATATCGACCCGAACGACGTCGTCACCCCCGGAATGCTCGTCGATATACTCGTTCTGAAAGGAGACGGATACTATGCTTCCCGTACTTGATGAAGAAGTTGTCCGCCATAGAATAGCACAACGGATCGCGCTCGATTTCGAGGACGGCGCTGTGGTGAACCTCGGCATCGGCATTCCGACGCTGGTTTCAGATTACCTTCCCGAGGGTGTGCACGTAATGCTGCAGACGGAGAACGGCGTGATCGGAGCCGGTCCTAAACCGGAGGTGGACGACCTTCGGCTCATCGGCGCGGGGGGGCGCTGCCTCTCGCTTCTTCCCGGTTCGTCCATCGTTGCCAGTGATATGAGCTTCGGGCTCATCAGGGGAGGTCATCTCGACGCGACGGTGCTCGGCGCCCTCGAGGTGGACAGTCATTCGAATCTCGCCAACTGGATGATCCCCGGCAAAATGGTTCCCGGCATGGGCGGGGCGATGGATCTGGTGACCGGCGCCAGAGCGGTGTACGTCGCCACGACGCACTGCGACAAGAAGGGGCGCCCGAAGCTCGTGAAGGAGTGCACTTTGCCGCTTACCGGAGCAAACGTGGTCAGCGTCGTCGTCACCGAGTTTTGTCTTATACGTAAGATCGACGGGAAGATGGTGCTCTGTGAAATTGCGCCGGAAGTCACTCCCGAGGAGCTGAAGGCGAACACAACGATGGAGTACGACGTCGCTCCGGATCTCGCGCCTATGAAGGGCATCGAGTAGCGAATATGAAAGGACAGGAAGAAAAATGGGCAAACCGGTACTATTAAGCGCGTGCAGAACGCCCGGCGGGAAATTCGGCGGGGCGCTCAAGGATCTTGCCGCCCCCGACCTGGGAGCGATTGCTCTTGCCGAGGCGGTGAAGCGGTCGGGCGTATCTCCGGAGGATATCGGCGAGGTCATCATGGGAAACGGCTGGCAGGCGGGCATCGGGGCGAATCCGGCGCGTATCGCGATGTTCCGCGCCGGACTCCCTCAGTCCATTCCTGCGTTCACGATCAACAAGCGCTGCGGCTCCAGCCTCAAGACGGCGATGCTCGCTGCGGACAAGATTCGCCTCGGGGACATGGTCGCCGTGGCTGCGGGCGGTATGGAGAGCGCTTCCAACGTGCCGTACATTCTTCCGGAGGCCCGATGGGGGTACCGGATGGGTGAGAAGAAGGCGCTCGACGCGCTCCACAAGGACGGATTCCACTGCCCTCTTTCGGATATGCTCATGGGGGCGACGGCGGAGGTGCTCGTCGAGGAGCGCTCCATCACCAGGGAAGAACAGGACGAATACGCGCTCAACAGCCACAGGAAGGCCGTCGCGGCAATAGAGGGCGGTTTTTTTGCCGACGAGATCGTTTCCGTTCCGGTGAAGGACAGGAAGAAGGGGACCGTCATGGTCGACACCGACGAGATTCCCAGAAGCGATACGTCGATGGAATCGTTGGGGAAGCTGCCCGCGCTCTTCAAAAAGGACGGGACGATCACGGCGGGTTCCAGCTCCGCCCTGTGTGACGCCGGAAGCGCGTATATAGTAGCCGACAGCGATTGGGCTGCGGCGAACGGCTTCACACCTTTGGCGGAGATACTCGGATACGCTTCGGGCGCGCTCGATGCCCTTCATATGGGGCTCGGGCCTGTCGTGGCCATGCCGAAAGCGCTTCAACACGCCGGAATGTCGCTTGAGGATATGGAGATCATCGAGATCAACGAGGCCTTCTCCGCGCAGATCCTCGCATGCCACAGGGATATGCCGTTCGACATGGAGAAGCTGAATCCCTGCGGGGGCGCGATCGCGCTCGGTCACCCGATAGGGGCGACCGGAGGAAAGATCCTCGCGACGCTGATCTACTCGCTGAAACGCCAAAAGAAGCAGTTCGGGATCGTCAGCGCGTGTATCGGCGGCGGCCAGGGAGTGGCGATGGTGCTTCGGAATCTGTAAGTACGCCAGAGTTCCGGCACTCTTCGAAGAAAGCGCGCGGGCCGTTTGTGTACGCCGGTCCCGCGCGCTTTTTATTCCACGCTTCTCGATCGTCGGTACGAGCGGGCGCTTCGGATGCGGAGGCGCTTGCAAAAGTTTCGCGGTTGGGCGATAATAGAATCGAAAACGCAGTTTTTTCTGTCGTCATCATGAAGAGCCAACAGGGCCCCGGATCCTTTCCGTGGCCTTGTGTATTGTTGCGCTTTTCATCGTTTGAGAGGGGGGATAGCTGTGAGCAGAGCGTTTATTAAAGAGAACGAGGATCAGGAGAGCTACTTGGAATGGCAGAAGCTTCTTCGGGACAGGGAAGAGCTGCTGCGTATCCTTGAGAAGAAAAAGAAGTATCTTTTGGAAGATCCTGCCGCCGGGACAATACCCGAAGAGAAGCGCCATGAGATGATAGCGAAATACGATGAAGAAGCCGAGGAGGTTCGGCGTCTTCTGGATGAGATGCTGGCGGAGACGAAGATACCCTGATTTTTCGCCTGAGAGTCGCTGCAAAAAGCCGTCGTAAGACAGGGAAATACATTCTCCCTGATTTACGACGGCTTTTTGCACTCTACTCAGGAATGTCGAATAAATGTACATCGCGAACGTGCTATTATATAACAAGAGCTGTTCGAGGAGGTGTGAGAATGGACCGGAGAGAGTTTTTGAAGAGGAGCCTTGCTGCGGGGGTAGGAGGCGCGGCGCTGCTGGTTCCGGGAAGCGTGAAGAGGGTCTTTGCGGACTCTGGAAAGCTGCCCGGACTGGCGGCCGTTCGCGGAGGAGAACCCGGGGAGATGTTCGATCGCGGCATCGCGGCCCTTGGAGGAATGGAGCGTTTTGTGAAGAAAGGGCAGACCGTTGCGATCAAGCCGAATATGTCCTGGGACGTCGCGCCCGAGCTGGCGGCGAACACGAACCCGGAGCTCGTCGAGCGCATTGTGGCCCGCTGCCTGGAGGCGGGAGCGTCGAAGGTGTATGCTTTTGATCATACGTGCGACCTGTGGCGGAACTGTTACGCGAACAGCGGCATCGAAGCGGCGGTGAAACGGGCCGGCGGCATCGTCTCCCCGGCGGAGTCCGCGAGCTCTTACACGAAGGTCTCCATTCCCGGCGCGCGGGTCCTCAAGGAGACCTTGATTCACCGTCTGCTTCTCGACTGCGACGTTTTTATCAACGTTCCCGTGCTTAAACATCACGGGGGCGCCGGGATCACGATGGGGATGAAAAACCTTATGGGAACGGTATGGAACAGGGGAGAGTTTCACTCGAAGGGGCTGCATCAGTGCATAGCCGATGTGAGCCTTCTCCGCAGGCCGGACCTTACGGTGATCGACGCGTACAGGATGCTCACGCGGAACGGGCCGCGCGGGACCTCCGCGAGCGACGTGACCGTACTGAAGGCGCAGATCCTCTCGACGGACATCGTGGCCGGAGACTGCGCCGGGGCGAGGATTTTCGGCCTTGATCCGAAAAATGTCGGCCATATTCGTATGGGAGCGGAGCTCGGCGCGGGGACGATGGATCTCGATTCACTCGGCGTAGCGCGCATCGTATTGTGATGGACAGGAAGAGAGCGGGAGCGGCGCGGAAACTCCGCTCCCTTTTCGCTCTGGCGGTTCTTCTTCTCATGACGCTGTTCTTTCTCTTCTTCGCGGGAGGGAGGGAGGGCGGCCTTCCGTGGTTGCAGGCCGTCCCGTCCGTACTTCGATTGTGGACCGGAGCCCTTATCCTTGCTGTAAGCGCCGCCCTGGCGGGGCGCGTGTACTGCTCCGTCCTCTGTCCTTTGGGAACGCTACAGGAGCTGATTTGGAGGGCGGGAAAGCGGAGTGCGTCCTACAGAAAACCATCGCAGCTCCGCTACTGGGTGCTTGGAGGAGTTGTGGTTGCGGCTGCGGCTGGGTACATGTTCCCGGCGGCGTTCCTCGACCCCTATGCCGCGTTCGGCAGGGGAGTCACGCATTTGCTCCGACCTCTTGCAATCGGTGGAAACAATATGATCGCCACGTTCCTCGAAGAGTGGGGCGTCTACGGCCTGCTCCACAGAGCCGGCCGAAGCCCGCTGCTTCCCGGGGTGCTGTGGGGGACGACGCTCTTTTTCGCGCTCCTTGGGTTCTGGTCGTTTTTCAGGGGAAGACCGTTCTGCGATGCGCTCTGCCCCGTCGGGACCTTCCTGGGTTTGTTTTCGGCCTCGCCTGTCCTCGGCGTACGTTTTGACGGTGAACGGTGCGTTGCGTGCGGAAAGTGTGAGTCCGTCTGTCCAGAAGGGTGCATTTCGGTAGTAAACCGCCGTGTGGAGACAGACCGCTGTATACTCTGTCTTCGCTGTCTTGATGCGTGCCCTGCTGGAGGGCTGAAGCTGGGGCGGCTCTCCCCGCGCGAGGGGCTTGTCCGGAGAGGGGCGCTCCGTTTCGGTCTCGGCGCGCTCGCAGCGCTCGGCGCGGCCTTACGCGCCAGGCTGCCCGACAGAACTGTTTCCGCGTCGGCGTCGTCCCGGGAAGAGCGCCTGCCGATATCGCCGCCCGGCTCGGGGAGCCACGGCAACTTCACGAAAAAGTGTGTGGCGTGCACTGCGTGCGTTACGGCCTGTCCTGCGGGAATCATCCGTCCTTCACTCTCCGCATGGGGGGTGCAAGGCATTTTTCAGCCGGAATTGGACTATTCAAAGGGGTATTGTCAGTTTGAATGCGCGGCCTGCTCTTCTGCATGCCCAACGGGCGCGATTGCCCCGCTGACGCTTGATGAGAAGAAAAGAACGTCTATCGGAAGAGCGCGTTTTTTCCGGCGCAACTGCATCGTCAGGAAGTACGGCCAGGCGTGCGGCGCGTGCTCCGAGCACTGCCCGACGCAGGCTGTCCGGATGGTTCCGTTCCGCCGCAACCTGACCATTCCCGAGGTGGATCCGACGCTGTGTCTTGGCTGCGGCGCGTGCGAATACGCCTGCCCGGCCGAGCCGAAGGCGATCACCGTTTCCGGCGTCTCGGTCCACGGGAAGATCCGGGACCGGAAGAACGAGGGGGCGGAAGCTCCTGTGGTGGCCCCGCTGGAGGAGTTCCCGTTCTGAACCTTAGGGAAAGTACGAGCGATCACGCGTGGGAGCGCTCTGCCGGAACCGCTGCACCGCGTTTTTGCACCGAGAAAGGAAGCAGAGAAGGAGGGGTGTTGGCATGAACCTGGGAATGGGAGAAATTCTGGTACTCCTCGCGCTCGCTCTGGTGCTCTTCGGAGCGAAGCGCCTGCCCGAAGTCGGAAGGGCGGCGGGCAGCGCGATCAGGGAGTTCAAGAGAGGGCTTGAGTCGGGAGAAGCGCCGGAAAAGGCGGGAGAAGATACGGGTGAAAAGAACGAAGACGGGAAGTGACGGGGAGTTTTTCGATCACCTTGAAGTCCTCCGGCGCAAGATTATCGCCGTCCTCTTTTTCTTCTGTTGCGCGACGGCGCTGCTCTTTCTTCTCTCCGAACGGTGGGTGCGCTTCCTCCAGGCTCCGCTGGAGGGGCTCGGAGTATCTCTCTACTATTTCAAGCCCTACGAAAAGTTTCTGACGTACATGCGTCTTTCCTTCTGGGGCGGCGCGGCCCTGAGCGTGCCTCTTGCCGTCCTTCAGGCCGCGCTCTTCGTCGCGCCCGCGCTCCGCAAGAACGAGATGAAGTACCTCATTCTTTCGGGCGGTCTTATCCCGGCGCTCTTTCTCGCAGGCGCCGCGTTCGCGTACCGGTTTGCGGCGCCGCTCGCCCTCCGTTTCTTCCTCTTCTTCGGCGAGGGAGACAACGTGCTTCCCCTCTGGGGATTCGGCGACTACGCGTCCTTTCTGTTCTCGCTGCTGCTGGCGTCCGGCATGCTCTTTCAGGCGCCGCTCCTTCTGTTGCTCTTTATTCTGTTTGGTCTTGTCTCCGTGGAGACGCTCTCCAGGCTACGGCCGTGGATCATTTTAGGAATTGCGCTCATCGCGGCGCTGCTTACTCCGCCCGACGTTGTGTCGCAGATACTCCTCGGAGTTCCGCTCTACCTTCTCTTCGAGCTGGTCCTTGTCCTGGGACGTTTTTTGAAGCGTTGAATTTACGCTGACGCCGCGCTCTCATCCGGATGGTAGCGTGTGATGAGCACCACTGAGAAGATGATGACGACCGCCGCGCCGAGCATCGGGAGGGTGATCGTTTCATCTCCGAGGAACCATCCGAGAAAAATGGCGACGACAGGGTTGACGAAAGTGTGGGTAATCACCCGTGACGCCCTGTCCACCTTGAGCAGCCAGATGAACGCGGTGAAGCCGATGAGCGAACCGAAGACGACGAGGTAGCCGAGCGCGAGCATGGATTTGAGCGACACGGTGTCCATAGTGAGGCGGGAAGGTTCCCCGGTGAGCGCGGAGACAAGGAGGAGCAAACAGCCTCCGGCGGCCATCTGCATTCCCGCGGCAAGCAGGCTGGACTTCGCGATCGGGGCCTTGCGCGAGTAGAGCGCTCCCATGCTCCAGTTGAATGTGGCGACGAGGACGACCAGCATACCGACGGTGTACTCTCCCTTCAGCGAGAGCGAGTACCCCGACTGCGAGAGGACGAGAAAGACGGTGCCGCCGAATCCGAGGGCGACTCCGATCGTTTCGGCCGTAGACGGCTTGCGCGATTTGAAGAAGAGCCAGTCGAAGATGACGAACCAGAGCGGTTCGATGGAGATGATGAGGGCCGCCATGGACGAGGGAACTGTCTGCTGCGCCCATACCACGCCGCCGTATCCTCCGAGCAGCATGATCCCGGCAACTTTCAATGCGGCGAGGAATCCTCGCAGCGTGGGACGCTCCTGTTCCCTGTACAGACACCAGACGAGCAGAATGCCCCCGGCGAGGAAGAAGCGGAGAGAGCCGCTGAGGAACGGCGGTATCGTTTCCACCGTAAAGCGGATGGCCAGATACGTGGAACCCCAGATGATGTAAAGCGCCGCGTAGGCGGAGAAGTAGAGCAGCGGAGACGTGGTGCGAGCGGACATGACAATAACCCCCAGAATGTATTCGAATCGCGGCGATATTATAGCAGATAGTTCCTTCTTACAACATCCTCGATTGAAAAAAGCAGATTTTTAAGAGGGAATTGCCGATCCGGTGTTTCTCCTCCGTTCCAACCTGCTTCCCGGCGGCGCGCTCTTCAGCGGCGAGCGCGTTGGCTGCTCTTTTCGCCCGCGGATTTACTGGTGAAATGCTCCCTGTTCAAAGCTGAAGAATTCGCGTAAAATAAAAAATGCAATGTGATAAGTTGATTCTTTGTCCGCATGCGTTTTTGTGCTGTTGACCTGTTTTTTCCAAGAGCGAAGGAGATGGAGCATGCTTCCGAAGAAGATGGTCGATCTTGATCGGGTGATCGCATCAAGCCCGGTGGTGGTCCTCTGGGGCGAGCCGCTGGATCATCGTCCCGTGGACTTCGTAACGGACAACGTGAGCCAGTTCGGATACGCTGTGCCCGAGATGGTGTTGGAGGAAGTCCGATATGACTCCATTGTGTTCGACGAGGACAGAGAGCGTGTGCGTTCAGCTTTTCAAAACGCATTACTGGACGGGAGCGACTCCTTCATCCTCGACTATAGAATCATCACCCGCGCCGGAGCGGTCCGCTGGGTTGAGGACCGGGTTGCATTCCACCGCGACGAAACAGGGAAAGTATGTCTCTATCAATCAAGCCTTCTGGATATCACGGAAAGAAAAACGGCGGAGCTTCAGCTTCGCGAGAGCGAGGAACGTCTTGCCCGCGTGCTTGTCTCCGCCAGGGTCGGCGTGTGGGAGTATCTTCCCGAAAGCGATGAACTGCTTGGGGACGGGAGAGCCTCTCTCTTCGGCATCAGCGATGATGCGATTCCGAAGTCCCGGAAAGAGTTATGGGACGCCATTGTTCCGCCCGCCGGACGCGAGCGGCTTGAAAACGCATGGAGGGAGATCCGGGAGGGGACAACCCAAATCCGCAGGCAGAAAAAATAAAAACCCCTCTGGACTGTTCGTAGAACAGTGATAAGGTAGTGTTTGCGAAGACACAGACCTTCACCAAAGGGGTGCATCTATTATGGCAAAGAACGCGGGAAAAATCGACATCGA
>JAHDKR010000059.1 GCA_018436785.1 Synergistaceae bacterium
GTTCTCCGGCGGCATCATCTTCCGCACGACGGACTCCTTAAATTCAGGGCTGTATCTCTTCATCCTCATCGCACCTCCCGAGTGTCGACTCACACTTCTTTAACACCTCGGTTCAAGCGACTTCTATTATGACACAGGGGGAGATTGAGAAGCCCCGGAGCGTTTCAAATACCCTCAGGCCGGAAAGCCGCCGCCGGAACCGGCAAACCGGGAGAAAAGAGCGCTGTTCGTTACTATCCGACGGGTAGTCCCAGAAGCGCCGACTCCTTGTCCTGACAGAGCTTTTCCAGGTTTGCGGCGGAGATCTCCAGATGCTTCCGCATTGACTCGCGCGCGCCCGTCTCGTCCCGCTCGCGGATCGCCCGGACGATCTGCTCGTGCTCGCCCAGAATGCGCTCCGTCCACTGCGGACGCGGCGTGGTGAGGCGGTTCTTGTTCAGCGACTCCATCGCGCGCTCGATGATCGAGGAAAGCCCCTCGTGCATCCGGATGAGCACTTCGTTGTGGGAGGCCGCGATGACGATGCGGTGGAAGATGTCGTTCCAGTGGGCCCCCTCGCGCCCCGCGTCGGGCCCGTCCTCGCCGAAGATTCGCGAGAACTGCGCGAGGCACTCCGCCATTTTCGCCAGGTCCGCGTCCGTCCGGTTGCGCGCCGCGAGCCCCGCGGCCGGACTCTCCATCATAATGCGCACCTGGAAGATCTGAGGGATGATATCCGCCGGCCACGTCGCGTACAGGTCGAGACTCTGGTTGAGCCGCCCCATGCCCGCGTCCTTCACGAAGAGCCCCTGCTTCCCCTTCACCTCGATGATCCCGAGCGTCTCCAGCACGATGAGCGCCTCGCGCATCGACGTCCTGCTGGTGGTCATCAGCGCGGCCATCTCGCGCTCCGTGGGGAGCTTGCCGTCCTTTACGATGGAGCCGTCCTTGATCGCGGCGTACACCTTCTCCACCAGAATTTTTCTCGATTCGTTCATTTCTTCCTCCGGTTTCGACTCCCCGTCTTTCGGCCGAGATGCTATTATAGAGACGCGCCAAGGGGAGTATGGTTCCACTTATGGTTGTCCATGGACAACCGCATTATACACGAAAAACGCTTCAGTCGAGGAGGCGATGCCCGAATGCACACCCAAATCCGCAGGCAGAAAAAATAAAAACCCCTCTGGACTGTTCGTAGAACAGTGATAAGGTAGTGTTTGCGAAGACACAGACCTTCACCAAAGGGGTGCATCTATTATGGCAAAGAACGCGGGAAAAATCGACATCGA
>JAHDKR010000084.1 GCA_018436785.1 Synergistaceae bacterium
GCGTCGTATGAAAGAACTTGGTACGAAGTTGCGGGATGCGCGCAAGGCTGCGGGGCTGTATCAGGAAGGACTTGCACGACGTGTCGGCGTGTCGGTGGACACGGTGCGGCGTTGGGAGAGCGGAGCGAGGGAGCCCAGGGCTTCCGATCTGCAATCCCTCGCGGGCGTGCTCGGCGCGGACGTCGTGGCCGCGCTGTTCGTGAAGGTGTAGAGGAGCGAGGAACGCGGACAGGCTTCGATGGGTTCACGTTCTTTCTCGTACTCAGTATGCACAACTCATGTGAAACAAACGCCCCTTCGGAGTTTTCCGAGGGGGCTGTTTGTTATCGTAATTCGAGTATCGTCTTTTCTCTTTTAAGCGTTACTATTTCTTGAGGATAAAGAAGAGCGGGAAGAGAAGAAGGAGAGAGGACGGCAACGTGGAGAACGCCGAAATGTTGCAGCCGCCACCAGACCCTCCGCCTGCGTCGGGAGCAGGAGGGTTTTGTTTGGTGAGTGTATAGTCCGCATCCACTCGCCTGTCGTATGCCCGTCCTGTTCTATGTGCGTCAATTTGAGTGTCGCTAATGATCGTGATGTCGTACCGGACGTCCGGCCCTGCGGTTATCGACGCCTCGCGGCTGTCAACCTTTATCCCGCCTCCGTCGAGGTTCCACCTGTCGAGAGTGTAGCTGTCCTGCATAAGCACGTTCCCCGCACCGTCGCGGATAACTCCGGTGTAGGAGTATAGGATGATCACTTCAAAACCGTCTACATCGACATACGTATCTATGGTGGCCACCCCGTCATCTCTGACGAAGATGTCTCCCCAAGTTCCTTCGCCGTGGACCTCCCATGTCCCTTTTACGCTGGGTATGGGATCGTCAGCGAACGCGCCCGAAACAAAAAAGACAATCAAGAGCACTAAAAAACTCATGAAAAACCGCTTTTTCACAGAAATTCCCTCCCAAAAATAGTTTGTGGTACCAATCTTTCCCCCTTCTTGTTTCGAGAACAATATCCTCGAAATGATATTTATCAACAACTCCCCTGCGTAATGTCATTCACCACGCGTTTAGTAATCTATTTCATACCGGTAGCATTCCGCAACTGGTTCATTATCGAAATATCCGTGATCCTCTCAGGGCGCTGGGTCGGCTCAGGCGTCTTCGGAGCGCTCCGCACCTCGGCGACGCGCTCCCCGTCTTCGCACAATAAATCCACGACGGAAAAGCCGAGGGCTTCCGCGATGGCGTAGACGTTCGCGAGCCTCGGATCTCTTGTGCCGCTTTCCCAGCGGCGTATTGAATCCACGGAAACGCCGATCTTCATGGCCAGTTCGTCCTGGCTCATCATGGCGCTTCCCCGCAGACTTCGGAGTCGTGTAGGAAATTCCCCGCGCATTTTCATGGATTTATCATCCCACTCTTGAGATGGAGTATCAAGATGCAGGACGGCTTTTTTTCCA
>JAHDKR010000192.1 GCA_018436785.1 Synergistaceae bacterium
GAAGAGCGCGCCCAGGGCGTCTCCGTAGGAGAGAAGCGCTTCGGGGTTCTTGTCGCGCAGCGAGATCAGCCGATACTCGAAGGCCGGAATGAACTTTCCGAAGTCGGAGGCGTTCCGCACCTTCTCCGCTACCGAACCGGCGACAGGGGGCGCTTCCTCTCCGGAACGTGCCGCTGCGGCTCCATCCTCAAACGAATCGAAACGACGGGGAGACTCCGAAACGACATCACCCTGCACAACGGCGTCTTCGTTCCGCTGCACGAGCTGGACGAAGCGCTCTTCTCCATCCCCTGGCTGGCCGACTACACGGCGTCGCAGGAAGACGGACACATTACGATCTCCCTCCACGCCCCTTCGAGAGAAACAAACACGCCGGAATCCGCCCCGCAGGAACACGCCGCGCTCGCAACAGCGCTCGACCATCTCTCCGCCGATGCGAAGGCCGCCCTGCGGAAACACCCGTTCCGCTTCCGCTTTCTCCCCCACGCCCACGACGGCATCTCCAGCAGGAAACGAATCGCGGGATAAGAAGTATTTTCTCTCCACGAACATATCCTACGTCGGAGTAGCCAAAGCAGTCTCCAAAGAATAACCGTATGCACGCTTGGCAAAAAGCTATATCTGACTTTTCGGAACTTCCTACACTGTGTTTGTAAAAAAGAGAAATGGTATACTCATATTAATAGGGAGCAACGAAAGGAGATGCCGTCTTTTGTCATCAATGATCACTGAAAAGGAACCGGAAGCTCGGGAAGATTTCCCCGTTTCGACATTTGAAAATAGTACTGCTTTATGGTACTCTAACGATGAACTCGAAACACAGAAGAACGCTTGAATCTATTTTTTCAATCCCTCCGCAATCCGGCATTCTCTGGAGCGACATAGAGGGGTTGTTTCGAGCGTTGGGGGCTGAAATCTCGGAGGGCGCGGGTTCTCGCACGCGCGTTGCGCTCAACGGCGTTAGAGCTGTTTTCCATAGACCGCATCCGCAGAGAACAACGGACAAGGGAGCATTGGCCTCCGTGAGGAGGTTTCTTGAGAACGCGGGGGTGCAGAAAGATGCTTGAATACAAGGGGTA
>JAHDKR010000094.1 GCA_018436785.1 Synergistaceae bacterium
AAGGAGAGGGCCGCCGCCGACAGGATGGCCTGGGCCACGCCGAGGGTGCTCTGGACGATGATGGGGGCCATGCAGTTCGGCAGGATGTTCTCGACGATGATCCGCGCGTCGCTCGCGCCGACGGCCTTGGCCGCCTCGACGAACTCCTGTCCCCTGACCGTGAGCGCCGACGCCCGCACCACCCGCGCGTAGCGGGGGAGCTGGCTGATGCCCACCGCGATCATCAGGTTCAACAGGCTGGTCCCCAGCGCGCCGACGATGGCGATGGCGAGGATGATCTGCGGGATGGCGAGGAGGACGTCCATGCAGCGCATGATGAAGTTGTCCAATCTGCCGCCGTAGTAGCCGCAGATGGCGCCGAGAATGCCGCCGAAGATCGCGCCGATACCCACCGCTACGAAGCCGACGTAGAGCGAAATCCGGCTGCCGTAGATAACGCGGCTGAGCATGTCGCGCCCGAAGTTGTCGGTCCCCAGCGGGTGCGCCGACGAGGGAGCCTTGAGGCGCTGCGTCATGTTAGTCTGGTTCGGGTCGTACGGCGCGAGGACGGGGGCCAGCACGGCCACGACCACCAGCAGGACAACCACGGTCATGCCCACCAGCGCCGCCTTGTTCCGGCGCAGACGCCGCCAGACCTCCCACCACGGGCTGCGGCGCTTTTCCCGCGTCTTTCCGTCGGCGGCGGAGAGGGTGACGATCGATTGTCTTTCACTGTTCATGAGTGTTCGCTCCTCTCCGTCACTTCGCGGCCCTGTACTGCGCCTTGATCCGGGGATCGAGCACGGCGTACAGCAGGTCCACGAGCAGATTCACTATGCCGACGCACAAGGCGAAGAAGAGCACGCCTCCCTGCACCACCGGGTAGTCCTGCGCCCTGATGGCGTCGACGATGAGCCTCCCCAACCCGGGGATGGAGAAGACGGTCTCGGTGATGACCACTCCGCCGAGTTGGTGGCCGAAGTAGAGCCCCGCGATCGTGACCACCGGGATCATCACGTTGCTCAGGATGTGCCGCGTGAGTACGAGCCGGTCGGATATGCCCTTCGCCTTCGCCGTGCGGACGTAGTCCTGCCGGATGACTTCGAGCATGCTCGACCGGGTCATTCTCGCGATGACGGCCATTGTCTGGATGCCGAGCACAATGGTCGGCATGATGAGGTTCTTCCACGAGTCGAACCCGGACGACGGAAGGATCGGGATGTAGATGGAGAGCAGCAGCATGAGCATCAGCGCGATCCAGAAGTTCGGTATCGAAAAGCCGACGAGGGCTAAAAAGCTGCATAAGGCGTCCACCCATGTGTTCTGTTTGAGCGCCGCGATGATGCCAAGCGGTAGCCCTATGACGATGGCGAACGTCATTCCCAGCAGCGCCAGGGTGAGCGTCGCCGGGAATCGCTCCATGATTTCTTCCATGACCGGGGCGTTCGACTTGATCGAGCGGCCCAGGTCGCCCTTGAGCGCGTTGCCCAGAAAGATGCCGTACTGGACGTATAAAGGCTTCGTCAGGCCGAGCTGCTCCCGCAGGTTGGCGATGTCCTCCTGCGTCGCTGCGGGGCCGAGCATAACTTCGGCGGGGTCGCCGGGGGCGAGGTGGACGATGGAGAAGATGAGAATGGAGACGCCGAAGAGCACGGGGATGAGGAACATCAGTCTCTTGAAAAAGTATCGAAGCATAGAACCAGTCCTCCAGGGGAAATATCGCCGGAGCCCGACGCGCGACGCGGGGGCTCCGGCGCGTTCGTCCGCCTTATTTCGCGACGGTCACTCCGTACAACGGGGAGATCATGTTCGGATAGAGCTTGAATCCCTGCACCTTCTTCGAGGACGCGCCCAGAAGCTCCTGGCTGATCATGAAGACGAGCGGACACTCGTCGACGGCCAGCTGCTGCGCCTCCGCGTAGATCTTTCTGCGCTCGGTCTGGTCGAGCGTGGCCGCGCCCTTCTCCAGCAGCGCGTCGAGCGCGGGGATGGAGTAGCGGAAGCGGTTGGAGGAGCCGATGTTCGCGGTGTGATAGACGGGGGTCATGCCGCCGTCGGCGTCGCCCGTGCCTGTCCAGCCGAGCATGAACGCGCCGCCGATACCCTTTGCGGAGGTGGAGAGCAGCGCGCTCCACTCCATCAGCTCGACCTGCGCTCTGATGTCGACCTCGGAGAGGTACGCCTGGATCAGCTCGGCGGCGCTGCGGCGCTCCGTACGGTTATCGGAGAAGATGGTCATGTCGAATCCGTCAGGGAATCCAGCTTCTTTCAACAGTTCCCTGGCTTTCTCCGGGTTGTACGGGTAGGCCGGCTCGCGCTTCGGGTCGAACCCCCAGATGACGGGCGAGAGGGGGCCTCTGGCCGGTGCGCCGAAGCCGAAATAAATGGCGTCGACGATGGCTTGTTTGTCGACCGCGTAGTTCATCGCCCGGCGGACGAGCTTGTTGTCGAAGGGTTTGATCTCGGTGTTCAGCCCCATGTAGAGCGTGGACATCGCGGGCGTCTGGTAGGTGAGGAACTTGCCGCTCTCCTCGATTGTTACGAAGTCCTGGTAGGGGAAGTTGCCGGGAATGAGTTCGACGCCGCCGGACTCAAGTTCGACGAGGCGCGTCGCATCCTCGGGAATGCCTCTGTAGACCACCGTATCGAGGGACGCGGGGCCGCGGAAGTAGCCGTCGAACTTTTCGAGCGTGACCTTGTCGCCGCGAGACCAGCTCATGAACTTAAAGGGACCGGTGCCCACGGCGGCTTTGCTGCCGTAGTCCGCGCCCGCTTCCTTGACGGCGCGCTCGCTTACGATGGAGGTCTCGTAGCGGGTCAGGCTCATCAGCATGGGGGCGAACGGCCGCTTCGTGACGATCTTCAGCGTGTGCTCGTCGATCGCCTCGACGGAGGCCACTTCGCGCAGATGGGTGGCGCCGGGGGATGCGGTCGCCGGGTCCTTGATCCGTTCGAGGGAGAACTTCACTGCGGCGGCGGTGAGCGGATCGCCGTTATGGAAGGTCACGCCCTTGCGGAGGTGGAAGATCCACGTGAGGTTGTCGGGGTTCTCCCAGCTCTCGGCGAGGTCGGGGACGATCTCCATGTGTTCGTCGACCTGCACGAGATTGCTGTAGATCTGCCGGATCACGTTCGCGGAGTAGATATCGCTGACCTTGTGCGGGTCGAGGCTGGAGATGTCGGCGACCTGGGCTATCCGCAGCTCGGCTGCGGCGGCGGGAAGAGCGAGCGCTGCGACGGCGAGAAGCGCGAGTGCGATGAGACGGAACTTTTTCACTGTGCATCACGACCTTTCTGTTTTTTTCGACGCCGCTTTTTCCGGCGTCTTCGAGTGGGTGCGCAATCTATCTATGCTTCACCGGGGAGAACCCCGGTACTTTTTTCTACGCCGGGGAGAGCAGACGCAGCTCCGTCCCGGAGGCGCTTGTGATCACCTCCGCGCCGTGCGGCGTGACGATCACGTCGTCCTCGATGCGCACGCCGCCCAGGCCATCGATGTAGATGCCCGGTTCGACGGTCACCACGGAGCCGACGGGAAGCTTTTCGCCGTTCATGCGGTTGACCACTGGCAGCTCGTGCAGCTCCAGCCCGATGCCGTGCCCCGTCGAATGCGAAAAGAACTCGCCGTACCCGCGGCCGCGGATGAGGCTCCGCGCCGCCTCGTCGACGTCGCTTCCCGTCGCGTCGGGAGAAACCGCGGCGATCGCGCGGTCGTGCGCCTCGCGGACGATGTGGTAGATCTCGACGAGCTTCGGGTCGACGTCGCCGACGCCCACGGTGCGGGTCATGTCCGAGACGTAGCCGTTGTACACCGCGCCGAAGTCCATTGTGATGAAGTCGCCCGGCTGTACGACTCTGTCGGAGAAGATGCCGTGCGGACGCGCGCCCCTAGGTCCGGAGGCCACGACGAAGTGCCCCTTCGCCATTTGCTGCGCTCCCCTGCGGCGGATTTCGTGGACGAGGTCGGCGGCGAGCTCCGCTTCGGTCCTGCCCGGACGGATCGCCGGAAGGAAGGCCTCGAAGGCCTCCGCCGCGATCCGGGCCGAGCGCCGCAGTAGCTCCAGCTCCTCGGCGTCCTTGACGGCGCGGAGCTGCTGTACAAGGCGCGTTGTGCCGATCAGCGAGGGGAGCAGGTTTTCAAGCGCGCGCCCCCGTTCGAGGCTGAGCTTGTCGTCCTCCACCGCAAGTCGCCGCACGCCCAGCTGCCGGAGCGCCTCCTGCACCGCGGGCCACGGGTCGCGGTCCTCCATCCGCACAAGGGGGAGGAAGGATTCCTCCTCGGCCTGGATGAAGTAGCGCGAATCCGTGACCAGACGCCCGCCGTTCACTCCCGCCACAACCACGGCGAAGGAGCCTGTGAATCCTGAAAGGTACTGCACCGCGGGACGGTTATCCAGTTCGCTGCTGAAGACGAAGAGGGCGTCGGCCTCTCTCCTCCGGAGTTCTTCCGCCAGGCGCTCCATCCGCGCCGCGAACATACTGTTCATCTCTCGCACACGACCGCTCCCCTTCTTTGAAATAGGATACGGAACAGTATGCATTATACCAAGTCGATGATGAGGGTGAAAGGGTTTTCTTTTACTCGGAGAAAAGTTCTTTCGTCAACTAAGTGTTCGGACAAGCCTCAGGAGCGTTCTCCGGGGGAGAGACGCCTCGGACGAGCGTCGTCGGCGTCTCTCCCCCGACTGTTTATCTTCGTCTTCAGGGGGTCCTGACGACGGGTCTCCCGATGACCGGGATAAGGTCGTGGATCGTCTCCGCCTTAGACTTAAAGTTTTCCAGCGCCTCGAAGCTGAGCGCCCAGACGTCCATCGGCATGGAGCCGCGTATCAGGTCGAGCCCGAACGGGGCGAGAAGCGAGACGCATGCTTCGGCCTCCTCCTCGCGCTCGAAGAGGAAGAGCAGCCAGTTTATGCCGTCCTGGTCGAAGCTGTCGAGGTCGATATAGCCGGGGAGCACCATGCGGCGGAGCACTTCGAGCGCGAGCTGGAAGCGCCCGATCGTCGCGAGGAATCCGTCAGGGTTCAACGTCTGAGGCGCCTGCGCCCGCATGCAGAAGAAGCGGTCGGCGTTCAGTATTCCCCACGGGTCGTTGGGGGAGCGGGGGATGTGCGCGTACGCCTGAAAGTCGTAGCGGCTGAGGTGGAGCAGGTCCGCCTCGAAGTACGCGGGGTAGCTCCCCTTCGCCTCGAACCACTTCGCAGCGGCGTCCGGGGGAGGCGGCGTTTCCTTTCGGGCGGCGAGTCCCGTGACAGGCCAGTCCTCGCGCATCTGTCCGATAATTGGCGAAGAGGGCCAGATCCATTCGAAACCGGACGAGCGGGTGAAGAGCTCGTCGTCCTGCAGCGGCGGGGTCGGGAAGCGCGCGGACAGGACGAACTCCTTCACTCCCCAGCGCTGGATGTGCTTCTTGTCGAGCAGCAGGCGGAGGCGCGTTCTGAAAAGGTCCTTTTCCTTGTCCGCTCCGGGAATTCCCGGTACGGCGGGCAGGTAGTTCGCCGCCGCCTCCTCGCTGAAGGCTTCTCTCCCCTCGCCGGTCAGGAAGAAAAGCTCGCCCTCCTTTGCGAGCAGCCCCTCGCCGAGCATCAGTGCGAGCTGCCCTGGATCCTCTTCGGCGATACGAACGAGCTCCTCCGTCCAGCAGGGGTTTTCCTCGTCGAACAATAGCAGAAGGCTTCCGTACTCCATGTGTTCTTCCTCCTCTCGAATCTTCTCTTTTCGTACAAAAAACGCCCCCGGATGGCGGAGCATGCCAGGGGCGCGTCGAGACGCGTTTTTCTCCTCTTTCTCTTCAGCCGTACGCATTCCCCTTCGGAAGCGTAGCGCGAAACGGCCGGTTCGTCCAGAGGTCAGTTCAGTTCGGTGAAGGTAGCCTCGTCCTTCTTGAGCGCCTTCCAGAGGCACCAGCAGGCGATCACCATGATCACCGCGAAAGGCGCCGCAGCGGCGATGGAGGCGATCTGCAGCGACTGGAGTCCGCCGCTCATCAGCAGGACGAAGGCGAGCGCCGCCATCAGGACGCCCCAGATGCCCATGCGGAACTTCGGCGGGTTCATGTCGCCCTGGCTGGAGTACATCGAGAGAACGAACGTCGCCGAGTTGGCCGATGTGATGAAGAAGGTCGAAATCAGCGCCACCATGATGATCGACATGATGCCGCCCAGCGGGTAGTGGGTGTAGACCTCGAAGACGCCGATGGAGATGTCTGCGGCAACCTTCTCCGCGATCTTCGCCGCGCCGGTGAGTTCGAGGTTCAGGCCGGAGGTTCCGAAGATGGCGAACCAGGTGAAGCTGCCGAGCGCGGGCACGACGAGCACGCCGGAGACGAACTCACGGATGGTGCGGCCGCGGGAGATGCGGGCGATGAACGAACCGACGAAGGGCGCCCACGCGATCCACCACGCCCAGTAGTAGAGCGTCCAGCCGCCGAGCCACCCCTTGTACTCGCCGCCGTAGGGCGCCATGTGGAAGCTCTGGTTCACCACGTTGGAGAGGTAGTCGCCGATGCCCGTCATCAGCGATTCGATGATCGCCATCGTGGGCCCGATGAAGAAGAGCGAGACGCTCAGCAGGCAGGCGAGAAAGAGATTGACGTTGGAGATGAACTTGATTCCTTTCTCGATGCCGGTGACTGCCGTGCCGGTGTACACAAACGCAAGCGTCGCGATGATGACGAGCTGGAAGGTGACGTTCTGCGGCGCGTTGAAGAGGTACTTCAGGCCGCTGTTGATCTGGAGCGTGCCCAATCCGAGCGATGTGGCAAGCCCGGCGATGGTGGCGAAGATGGCGAGAATGTCGATGGTCTTCCCGAGCATGCTCGCGTTCCCCTTTTCCCCGAGCACGGGGAGGAACATGCTGCTCATCAGTCCGGGAGCGCCCTTGCGGTACTGGAAGAAGGCCAGGCAGAGGGCGATGACGGCGTACCCCGCCCACGGATGGAGGCCCCAGTGGAAGAAGGTGGTCCGCAGCGCGTCCTCGGCGGCTTTCGCGCTTCCGGCGGCCGCGCCGAAAGGAGGCGTCATGAAGTGGTAGACGGGTTCGCCGACGCCGTAGAAGACGAGGCCGACGCCCATGCCCGCGGAGAAGAGCATGGCGAACCACGAGATGTTGCCGAATTCCGGCTTCGACCCGGGTTCGCCGAGACGGAGCTTTCCGAAGCGGCTCATGCAGAGGAGAATGGGGAAGAGCACGAAGATGTTCATGGCGAGCATGTACCCCCACCCGAAGTACTCGATGAGGACGTTGAAAAGCCCCTTGGCCGCCGCGTCGAAGCTCGCCGGGGAGAAGATCCCCCAGAGCACGGTGGCGGCTGTGACGGCCATGGAGATGAAGAACACGGAATTATCTTTTTTAACTTGCATACTCGTCCCTCCTTCACTGATATCCGGGGGAGGAGGTCCTCCCCCGGACGGAAGCTAGATCTTCACCGGGAAGATGGTCTGGCCGTCGACGTCGGTTTCCAGCGCGTCGAGCGCCACGCCCGTCCTGTGGTAGCGGAGGGCCCATTCGTCGTCGGGGCGGAGCTGGGGGTTGCCGAGGGGGTACGGGACGGA
>JAHDKR010000043.1 GCA_018436785.1 Synergistaceae bacterium
CCTCGACGAGGAGCTTCGCCATCCAGGCGAGGATGATCGTCTCGTTGACGTTCTGCGACGCGATACTCAGCCGCCCCTCGTACTTCATCGGATCATCGGCCGCGTTGGCGGCGGCGACAAACCCTGTCATCAGTACTATCGCAAGAAATAGTGCAAGCAACTTCTTCATGGAACCACTCTCCTTCAGTGTATTTTTTGTTTCGTTCACGGCGCGGAGCGCGGAGCTCACGCCGCGGAGTTGGATTCTGTCTCGGCGGACATACCGTGCCTCTTCGCCAGCCGCTTCGCCCGCGCGGAGGGGTTGAAATACTCCTGCGCGCGCTTCAGCAGCCAGTCCGCGGCGAGCGCGAGCAGCGTCGCAGGGATGGCCCCGGCGAGAATGATCTCGTTCCGTATGGAAGAGAGGCCGGAGAAGATGAGCCGTCCGAGTCCGCCGCCGCCGATCGCCGAGGCGAGCGTCGCCGTGCCGATGGTCCAGACCATGGCCACCCTGATGCCCGCGACGAGCACGGGAAGGGCGAGCGGGAACTGTACCTTCATCAGGATCTGGAAGTCGGTCATTCCCATGCCGCGCGCGGCCTGGACGTAGGACTTCGGAACGCCTCTGATGCCGGTGTAGGTGTTCTGGAGCACCGGAAGCATGGCGTAGAGGAAGAGCGCGCAGATCGCGTTGTCATTGCCTATTCCCAGAACGAAGATCAGGAAACCCAACAGGGCAAGGCTCGGCACCGTCTGAAAGACGTTCGCCAGGCCGATCACGTAAGGGGCTGCGCGCTCGTTCCGCGTGAGGTAGATCCCCAGCGGAACGCAGACGGCAACGGTGATGCCGACGGCAATCAGGGAGATGAGCAGGTGCTCTCCGGTGAGCCAGAGTATCCGCTGCCAGTTCCTCCCGACGAAGGTGATGAACAGGTCGACCAGGCTCTTTTGGCTCATCGCGTTCCCTCCTTCTTCTCTCCGGCTGCACGGGCCGTTCTGTTTCCGCGAAGACGGTTCATGGCAAGACGGGCGAGCCCGGCCGATGTAATGACGCCCAGGAGCCGCTCCCCGGAATCGAGGACGGGAATGGAGATATCCCTGTCGGCGAGCATCTCCGCAACGTCGCGCAACACCGCGTCCTCCAAGTAGAGCTTCCTGTCGCGGGAGAGGCTTTCGACAACGCTCTTGCCCGCGACCGCTGCTCGGCGCACCCGCCCAAGCAGTGCGGCGCCGAGCCAGACGCCTCGCTTCGGATCGACGACGTGGATGAACTCACGGTCGTTCTCCTCCATCCGCTCGAGCACGGCCGAAGCGCTTTCCGACGGCGCAGCGACAGCCCACGGCTCTTCAAGAAGCATCCCGACGGAGTCGTCGGGCGACATCTGAGAGAGCCTGTCCTCGCCGATGAAGTTCCGTATGAAGTCGTTCCCGGGCGCCGTCTGAATCTCCTCGGGCGTTCCTATCTGCTCGACTCTCCCTTTCCGCAGAATGGCGATGCGGTCGGAGATACGGATCGCCTCGTCCATGTCGTGCGTGACGAAGACGATGGTCTTCCGGAGATTCTTCTGCAGCGATACCAGCTCGTTCTGCAGCGTCTCGCGACTGATCGGATCGAGCGCTCCGAACGGCTCGTCCATCAGGATGACCTGAGGATCGGCCGCCAGCGCGCGGAGAACGCCGATGCGCTGCTTCTGCCCGCCGCTCAGCTGGTCGGGAAGACGGTAGCGGTAGCGTTCGGGCGCAAGTCCGGCCATCTCAAGCAGCTCGTCCGCCCTGCCCCGCATTTTCGCCGCAGACCATCCGAGCAGCTCGGGAACGACGTTGATATTCTCCGCCACGGTGAGGTGCGGAAAGAGCGCGATCTCCTGGACCACGTACCCGATACGGCGGCGGAGCGCCACCGCATCGCTCGACCGGACATCCTCGCCGCCGACGACGATGCTCCCGGACGTCGGTTCTTCGAGGCGGTTGATCATCTTAAGCGTCGTCGTCTTGCCGCACCCCGACGGACCGATGAGGCTGACCAGCTCCCCCCTGCGAATGTCGAGGTTCAGCATGTCGACCGCCCTCGTTCCGTCAGGGTAGATCTTGCAGACATCCGTGAAGACGACGCCGTCTCCTGAAGCTATTCGCTCCGTGCTCATGCTCCTCCCTCCCCGTCTCCCGAAAGAACGCCGCGAAGCGCCTCAAGGAAGAAGTCGTTCTGTTCCGGCGTGCCGATCGTCACGCGGAGCGAACAACCGAACCCCCAGCCGCCGCAGGGGCGCACGATGACGCCCTTGCGGAGCAGTTTTTCCGAGATCTCGCCCGCGTCCGTCTGGAAGGTGACGAAGACAAAGTTGGTGTGCGAAGGAAGCGTTTCGCCTCCCATATCGCGAAGCGCCTTGGTTACCCGCTCCCGCTCCCGCACCGTCGCCGCGAGCGCCTGGTTGAACGCGGGCTCGTCATCCTTCAGCGACGCCGAGGCGCCGGCGATGGCGATCCTGTTGGCGTTGAACGGCTCGCTCACCGTGTCGATGATCCGCACCATCTCCGGACGCGCCAGCGCATACCCGATACGCGCCCCGGCGAGTCCCCACGCCTTTGAAAAAGTCCGCACGACGATCAGGCTGCACTCTGCCTCAAGCAGCTTCGCGACCGAAGGCAGCTCTTCCGGGGAGGCAAACTCGGCGTACGCTTCGTCGAGGACGAGCCAGACCCCGCGGGGAAGGCGCTTTATCAGCGTCTCGACGCTCTTTTTGGGGAGCAGCATCCCTGTGGGGTTGTTCGGGTTGTTCAGCCACACCAGCTTGGTGCGCCCGGTGATCGCGCGTTCCATCTCCCGCAGATTGACGGAGAGATCGTCCTTGAGCATGATCTCTTTCAGCGTCGCCCCCATAACGAGCGAGATCTCCCGGTAGAGTCCGTAAGTGGCGCACGGAAGAATAGCCTCGTCGCCGGGCTCCAGAAAGACTTTGCCGAGCGTCTGGAGCATCCCTTCGGCGCCGTGCGAGATCGCCACCCACTCCGGGCCGAGCCCGAAGCGCTCGCCGATGAGACTCTTGATTTCGCGGAAGGAGACGTCCGGGTAGGTGTTGAGCCGCCCTATCTCCTCCGTCATTGCCCTGCGGGCTGCGGGGAAGGGGCCGTACGGGTTCTCGTTCGAGCCAAGCTTCACGATCTTTTCGAGCCCCAGCTCTCTGCGGACCTCTTCGACGGTCTTCCCCGGAACATACGGGGTCGCCGCTCCAACGGCTTTTCTGACTCCTGCAATCATCAGCAACACTCCTTTCGGGCGCGGATTTCGATCAACGACGGGACGGGGGCTGCGAACGCCTCTTCGAGCGCGTCGCCGAGCGCGCCTTCTTCAGGCGCGAAATAGGGGATTCCATAGGAGGCCGCCAGCGCACGGAAGTCTGGGTTCCAGTGATCGACGGCGATGAGCGGACCGCCTTTCGCCTGCTGGGACCGCCGGATCTCGCCGAAGCCGCCGTCGTTCCACAAGATCACCGGGAGCGACAGTTTTTCCTGGACACCCACCGCGAGCTCCGGAAGCGTGAACTGAAAACCTCCGTCGCCTGCGAGCGCGGCGACGCGGCGTTCCGGAAAGGCGCACTTCGTCGCCAACGCGGCGGGCAACGCCGCGCCGAGCGTCCCGAAGCCGACCGGGTGGAGGAAACGCCCGGGGAGCGCGGCGGCGTACTCGCTGATCGCGTAGTACGCCGGGCCCGTCATATCCGCCCAGAGCGTTCCGTCGTCGCCGAGCGAGGTCCTGAGCGCCCTCGTCGTCTCTGCGAGCAGCGGCAACTCGTCCGCGACGCCAAGCGTTGCGCCCAGCTCCTGCGAGCAGCGGGCAAGAAGCGCGTCCTTCTCCGCCCACCGCGCGGCGCCCTTTTTGGCGACTCCGGCCAGCAGCAGCGGAAGCACCTCCTCGCACCTTCCGTGCAGGAACACTCCGTTGCGGGAGGCGCGATGCCCCTCGTCATTATCCACAGAGACCACAGTTCCGGAGAACTCGAACTCATCCGTCCAGAGGTCGGTCGGGGAGATCTCGGTACCGAGCGCGAGGAGGCAGTCGGCTTTCGCAAGCAGCTCCCTGACCGCGGGAAAGTGAAGGCGCGCGCCGAGGCAGAGCGGATGCTCTTCGGAGAGAACGCCCTTCCCCGCGCACGTGAGCAGAACCGGTGCGTTCAGCGCCTCGGCCAGTCCGCGGACCGCAACGGCGGAGCGGGACGCCCCGCCCCCCGCGAGGATCACGGGGAATTGGGCTCGCCCGAGCGCCCGAAGAGCCTCGGTAAACTCCTCGTCGGGGATGAAAAACGGCTGTTCGCTCGAAGAAAACGCCCCCGAAGGCGCGCACTGTTCGGCGAGGTAGTCGAGCGGAATCTCCACGTGGACGGGCCCGGGCCTGCCTGCGGAGGCCAACCGGTACGCACGATCAAGGAGCGGCGCGATCTCCGAGGGAGAGGAGGCGCGAAAGCTGCCTTTCGTCACGGAAGAGGACATTGTTGTGGAATCACGCAACTCGTGAAGATATCCTGAACGGGCTGAGAGAAAACGCGAGGGGATCTGCGTGGAGATGACGACCATCGGAACCGAATCGTGGAACGCCTGCCCCATGGGGGTGAGGATGTTGGTGAGCCCCGGCCCCGTGATGACGAGCGCCGTTCCGGGGTCGCCGGTGGACTTTCCCCATCCGTACGCCATGAACCCGGCCCCTTGTTCGTGCCGCGTTGCGATATGCCGGATGGAGCTGTGCGCGAGACCGTCGTAGACGGCCAGGTTATGAATGCCCGGTATGCCGAAGAGAACTGAAATGTTCAAACGCTCCAGGACCCGGACGGCAATATTCCCGCCGGTATTCCCTACCATTGAATCGACCTCCTGAATGCCCAATTTTAAGGGGAAAACATCTGAAAGGGGTTCCCCTTGCGCTGTGCGCAAGAGTACACCCCGTACAACTTCTATGCAGTACGCATGGCGGCAGAGTGGTCGGGCTTGGGGAAAAAAACAACATAGCGCGGAAGACTCCGTGCGATGAATGGGAGAAACGCCACTTTTTTCGGCACACAACCGACAAAGGGTATCGACAGTCGAAAAATCGACACCAAGCCCTGTAATGAAGGAAACGCATGAGAAACGTCAGGAGAAGACGTTCCTCGGTTCATACGAAAAACTCTACGCCAGCTTTTCTATCTCCTGGACGTTGATATACATCTCGCCGCTGCCGAGAGAGGAACGCACATCTCCGCGAACCAGCACTTTCGCGCCCTCCTCAAGCTCCTTGAAGGATTCCTGAAGCTTCGGGTCATAGACTCTGGCGAGAAGAAAATCCTTTCGGACGCTTCCATCCGTCTTTTGCGTATCCTGACGCACTGAGAAATGAAGATATTTCTTCTGCTTGCCGGGGCTGGACGGATCGCTTTTGATCAGATGGAGCGTCCCTGAAACCGTCACGGCATTTTCCGTCGTCATCGGACATCAACTCCCGTTCTCGGAATGTACGGGGTCTCTTGCGAGCGCCCCGTCCTTCAAATTGTTACCATATTGTACCATCCTTGCCCCTCTTTGTCGCCTTGTTTCCGAAACGAAATATACGATGTACCCTATATTTCAGGGAGCGCGCGCAGTATCCTGCTACGCCAGACCGAGACGGACAAGCGTCTCCCGCGTCGGCGCGCCGGTCGCCCTGTCCCACCCCCGGGCTTCGTAGTAGTCGTCGAGCATGCCGTCGAAGTCGCGCACCGCACACTCCGCGTTTCCCGCGTACGTCCCGAACGCGGGCGCCGACCGCACCCTTCCGGGGAGCATGTCGTCCTCCCTGGAAAAGCCCTCCCGGATGTTGAAAAGGCGCTGAAGATTCGTCGCGCGTTCCGCCGTCTCCATAAGTTCCTCTCCCGTGACGTTCCATCCGGTAAGCGCCGAAAGCATCTCCGCGTACTCCCGCGGGGTGATGCCGACGTACATGTAGAACTTGCAGGTCCCCAGAATCTCCGGCAGAGCCCCTGCATCCTGGAGGATCCGAATCGCCGTTCCCTTTCCCCGCTCCTCCCAGCGGGGCAACTCCTCCGGGTCCTGGAGGCCGAAGGGACGCAGGCCGAAATCGAACTTCGACGCGTCGTAGGCCACTGTTTCAAGGGGGTGAATATGGCACATCCCGCGGTTGCCGGTCCCGTAGTTCACGCCGAGCGTTTTCGCCGCCCTCGGGTCGTGGCACGGACCTTCAAGCCCCTTGACGTGGACGGCGAACGCCTCCGACCCGCCGCCGATGCGTTCTGCAGCCCGGCGGACGCCGTCGGCGAGGATATCCCCCACGCCCTCCCGGAACGCGATCATCCGCACAAGCTTCGGGAGCACGGACGCGTTTCCCCAGGAAAGATCAAGCCCCTGCGTCATCTCAGGCGAGAGGAGCCCCTTCTCGGCGCACTCCATCAGGAAGCCGATGGCCCCTCCCGCGGAGATCGTGTCGATTCCCAGCTCGTTGCAGAGGTAGCCGCAGTGGACCGCGCAGTCGACATCCTCGTTGAGCATATACGCGGTGAACGAACCTATGGTTTCGTATTCGCCGCCGTCATGCTCGGGCGTCTTCCACTTTCCGTCCTTCACGCGCACCTTTCTGCCGCACTTCATCGGGCACCCCTTGTAGCACCCTGTTCCGCCGGTGAAGTTCTCCTCGACGAAGTGCGAGGCGATCTGCGCACCTTTCCCCCAGGAGTTCGACTGCCAGTTCTTCGTCGGGAGGTCGCCCATCGCGTCGCAGGCCTCGTAGCCGCCCATCGTTCCGAGCTCGGTGAAACCGTAGGTGTTGGGGCTCTCCTTCACGATACGGTGCGCCTCGCGGACGGCCTTCATATACCCGGCGGCGTCTGCGGGAACCACCTTTCCGCTCCCTCTGACCGAAACGGCGAGCACGTTTTTCGAGCCGAGGACGGCCCCGCACCCGACCCGGCCCGCAGCCCGATGCCCGACCATAACGGAGGCGAACAGTACAAGGCGTTCGCCGCCCGGGCCGATGACGAGCGAATCGTACTCCGAATAGCCGCCCTCGTTCAGCAGCGCATTTTTCTCCAGCACCGTCCTGCCTTTCAGGTGCTCCGCGCTTTCGAGCTCTGCCCGACTGTCCGTGATGACGAGGTGGACGGGACGTTCCGCTCTTCCGGAGAGAACGACGAAGTCGTAACCGGCCTTCTTCAGCGTTCCTCCCATGTCGCACCCGACCCTGGCCTCGGCCCACCCTCCGGTCAACGGCGACTTGCAGCAGAAGGAGAGGCTTCCCCCTCCCGGGACGAGGTTGTCCGTCAGCGGCCCCGTCGCGAGGACAAAGAGATTGTCAGGCCCGAGAGGATCGGTTCCGGCCTTCAGTTCATCGTACAGAATGCGGGCGGCGTACCCCGTCCCTCCCAGGAACGGGCGCAGCTTCTCCTCCGTCAGCAGCTCCGTCGAAACAGCTCCGGAGGAGAGGTCGACGCGCAGCACCTTTCCGGCATATCCGGCAAGTATATCCATTCAATCGTCTCCCTTCTTCTCTCGTTTCTCCATCCTCCTACCATACCACACGACGGGCGGAGAGACACCCCCGCCCGTCGTTTTTGTACACTGTCCGTCGAAAGAACAGTCATCCCTTCCGGCCCGCCGTTCGGGCTTCATGCTTTCTCCCGCCGCTCCTTCGGCCGGTGGACGTAGACGCTGCACGGCGCCTGCGCCACCACCTTCGCGGCCACGCTCCCGAGGAAGAAGCGCTGCATCGGACTCAACCCCCTGTGGCCGATCATGATCATATCGGCGTCCTGCTCCTCGGCAAAACGGACGATCTGCTCATAGACCTTGCCCGAGCGCACTGAAACGGACATTCTCGGGATCCTCATCCCCGCCGCTTCCATCCGGTCTTCGATGAACTTCGTAAATTCCGCCGTTACCTTCTCGTCGGACGGGGGAAGCACCACCTCCCCCTCGCCGTAGAAGACGGGCTCGTGTTCCATGACGGTGATCACATGAAGGAAGAGCATGTTCGCGTCATGCTCTCTGTTCGCGTAGTATACGGCGTAGTCCACGACCCCTTTGCTGGTATCGCTGCCGTCGATGGGTACCACAACTTTTTTCATCCGCAACCCCTCCTTTACGCCCGTTTCGGGCATCCGAACTCCAGTCCCGTCAGCGCCGGAAGGTCATGCTCACAGTATAACATAAGACTGTTAATTCAGTCAATTTTTGTAACCTTTCCAGGATTCGGCGTCGGGAACCGTTTCTTGCGCATAGAGGAGCATCCTCCTGCGATTTCCTTTCGACATCTTTTCCCCGAGGTAAATTCCCCCTTGACAAATCTCGATGCGCCCCTACAATAGTTCATCAATACCGCCCTGCGGAAAAATTATCGAAGAAAGGAGACGGTCGCCGTGAAGAAAAACGCTGTTCGCATGAGTGCATCCCGGATGGACGGAGTATTCGCGTTCGCGTTTACCCGCGGCCTGTGGCTTTATTACGCCACCGGCCAGTCTTCGCGTAGAGATCCGTCTTCGGCTTCTTCATATCCGGCCTCTCCGGGAGCAGCGCACCGATAGGACGAGGCGGATACCAAGAAAAGACAAACGCCGGAACCGGGTTTCTACACCCGGTTCCGGTTTTTTTATTTCGTGGCTGAATGAATGTGAAAAGGGGGAAGGCATCATGATGGTGGTCGAAATGGCGGAGGGCAGCACGCGACGGGATCTGGACAGGGTATGCGAATCAATGGCGGGCGGCGGGCGGAGTTACAGGCTCGTCTCCGGAAGAGGTAGCGCCTACGTCATGTCGGCCGACGCCGCGCGCGGGGAGGAATCCGCGCCTTTCCGGGCGTTCCCCGGCGTGCGGAGCGTGAATGTAACAACGTGCTGCCACCCTCTCGCCAGCAGGGAGATCGGCGGGGAATCCCGTCCGATGGAGCTCGCGAAAGGTCTCTGGATCGGCGACGGGGAGCCGCTCGTCATGGCGGGCCCCTGCGCTGTGGAGAGCAGAAAACAGCTGCTGAGGACGGCTGAAGGGGTACAACGGGCGGGAGCGCGCGTCCTGAGGGGCGGCGCGTTCAAGCCCCGCTCGCACCCCTACGCCTTCCAGGGGCTGGGGAGCGAGGGGATCGCGCTGCTGAAGGAGGCGCGTGCAGCCACAGGGCTGCCTGTGGTCACCGAGGTCATGTCCTCCGAGGAGGCGGAGTGGGTCGCGCCGCACATCGACATTCTCCAGGTGGGCGCCCGGAACATGCAGAACTTCTCCCTGCTGAGGACGCTCGGCGGGCTGGACAGGCCGGTGTTGCTGAAACGCGGGATGTGCGCCACCATCGAGGAGTGGCTTCAGGCGGCGGAGTATATCCTCGCCGGAGGGAACGAGCGCGTGATCCTCTGCGAACGCGGAATCCGCAGCTTCGACAAGAACACCCGCAACACCCTCGACCTGAGCGTCGTCCCGCTGCTCAAATCCATGACGCACCTCCCCGTCGTCGTGGACCCCAGCCACGCCACCGGCAGACGGGAGCTCGTCGCGCCGATGAGCCTCGCGGCGCTCGCCGCCGGAGCGGACGGCCTCGTCGTCGAGGTGCACTGCGACCCTGCGGAGGCATTGTGCGACGGGCCGCAGTCGCTGACCCCGGACGACTTCGCGCTTCTGATGACGCGGGCGTCGAAAATGCTCCGCGCGCTCAACGAGGAGGAGCCGTCATGGCGCATGCAGGTTGCCAGATGAGGGCGGCACTCATGGAAGAGACGCACGACGCGCTTCTCCAGGGGCGCGGAGATTTTCCCACGAACGTCGTGGTCGGCGAGAGACTGCTTTCGCGCCTGTCTGACTTCACGGGAAGCGAGGAGGCGCCGTTCGTCGTCGCGGACGGGATCACCGGGCCGCTCTTCGCGGAGTTCCTTGGCACGCGCCGCGGACTCTTCACGCTCCCCCGCGGCGAGGAGGGAAAGAACCTCGAAAACCTCTCCAAAATCTATGCCGCGCTCGCCGCGGCAGGCCTTGACCGCTCCGGAACGCTGCTCGCCCTCGGCGGAGGCGTGGTGGGCGATACCGCAGGGTTCGCCGCCGCCACATGGATGCGCGGCATCCGGCTTCTCAACTGCCCGACGACGCTCCTCGCGCAGGTGGACAGCGCGATCGGCGGGAAAACGGGGGTGAACCTTCCGGAGGGGAAAAACCTCGTCGGCGCATTTCACCCCGCCGAGTGGGTCTTTTCGGACGTGGAGTGCGTCCGCTCCCAGGCCGACGAAGATTTCCGGCAGGGCCTGGGGGAGGCTGTGAAGTACGGCGTCGGGGAGGAGTGGGGATTCTTCGGATGGCTTGAAGAGAATGCGCGCGCCATCCTGCGCCGCTCTCTGCCCGCACTGAGGACGCTCGTCGCGGAGTGTTCGCGGATGAAGCTCTCCGTGGTCGCGGAGGACGAGCATGAACGGAGCGGGGCGCGGGCCCGTCTGAACCTCGGGCACACCGTCGGACACGCGCTTGAAACCGCGTCCGGCTACAGGTGGCGGCACGGCGACGGCGTCGCGGCGGGGATGATGGTTGCCGGAAGGCTGGCGCACCGCCTCGGCGAATTCCGGGAGGAGGAGCCGGCTCGTCTGGAACGGCTTCTGGAGGCGTTCAGAATTCCATGCCGTCCGGATATGCCGTGGGACGAGATCGCCCCGTTTCTGGCACGGGATAAGAAATTTACCGGTGGCGCTCCCCGCCTGGTACTCCCCCGCACGGGCGAACGCTGCCGCCTGCGGGACGACGTGACGCTCGCCGCGCTTCGGGACGCATACGAAGAGGAGCTCCTCAAGGCGCGCTGAAACGCCCGGGGAGCTCCTCTCTTCATATTCCGCCGCAGGTGTCCGGACGGTTTAGCGCTTCTCCTCGAACTCCTTCTGGTAGACCCTTCCCGAGCCCATCATCACGCTGATCACGTTGAGCATCGGGAAGTTCTCGCAGACGATCTTGATGATCGCGGCGATGATCACCGAGATGAGCGCGCCGACCACGCCCCAGATGAGTCCCCAGAAGAGCAGCGAGATGAGGACCACTACCGGGCTGAGGTTGAGCCGGTCGCCCATGACCTTCGGCGTGATGAAGTTGCCGATGACCACCTGAATGGTGAGCAGCGTGAGCGCGGTGATCAGGGGGGCTGTCAGGCTCGGGTAGAACTGGACTACGGCCACGAGGATCGGAGGAATGGACGCGACGATCGAGCCGATCGTGGGGATGAAGTTGAGGATGAAAGCGAGCACTCCCCACGTTACAGCGAAATCCACCTGCAGGTATTCAAGGGACATCCAGACGATCAGCCCGGTCACCGCGCTGATGAGCGCCAAAGCGCTGAGGTAACGCCCTATCTGCCACGATATGGTGCTCAGAATCTTGCGTGCACGTTCGGAGCCGTGGGGCGTGACAAAGGCTTTCTTCACCTTGTATTCGAAATACGGAGAGCCGAGCAGCATAAAGACGAGGAAGACGATGACCATAACAAGTTTCGAGATGATGGTGACGAAGGAGCTGGAGAGATCGAGGAGATACCCCCTGATTGTGAACCCCCAGTTGATGGACGTCCAGAAGTCCGGAGGAATATCGAGATTCGTCGTGAGCGACTTGCCTATCTCCATCAGGCGCGAGTAGTACTTCGGAAAGGCGGCCGCGAACGAGGCGATTCGGGTATTCAGAAAGATAGCGCCGAGGAAGCAGAGACCGAAAAAAATGGCAAGGACAAAAACCACCGCAAGCCCCACAGGAACGCGGCGTTTGGCGAGGTAACGAACGATGGGACCAAAAAGATACGAAAGAAGCCATGCAATAATAAGCGGAATGAAGACCGCCTGTGCGAAGTTCAGCACAAAACCAACGGCGACGAGAGCAATCACTCCCACGAGGCCGATCATAACCTGAAATTTTTCCACACTATCCCTTCCCTTCCTTGAGATGCGAGCAGACCCCTCCACACTTATTATTCTACACTGAGGAATCCGTTTTGGGAGAAAAGGGTGAATAAAAAATACATCGCGCTGAAAAAAGAAGGAAAACACACATCTGCAGACTCCGCCGCATTCGGGGAAAAGGCGGAGTCCGCCGCTTCCTTCCTACAGGCGCGCGTCAGCTTCAAGCACAGTCCTCAGAAGGGCCTCCGCCCCTCGAACAAGATCGTCCGGCGGGGTCGCTTCTTCTTTGGCATGGCTGATACCGCCCGCGCTGGGAACGAAGAGCATCCCGGCCGGGACGATGCCGGCCATCGGGGCTGCGTCGTGCGACGCGCCGCTCGGCATTCTGACGCAGGAGACGCCCATCTCGCCGCATGCCTTTTCGGCCGCCTCCTGGAGCAGCGGGGAGAGTTCCACCGCTCCTTTCCAAATAAGCGGTTCCATCGACACGGCGACGCGGGTCCGCTTCTCCAGAAGCCTGCGGAACGCAGAGGCGGCCTCCTCCATCACCGAGTCCTTTAGCGAGCGGATCTCGAGCGTGAACTCCGCCCGGTCCGGAACGACCGCTGCGGCCCCGGGATGAATCGAGAAGACGCCGACGTTGCAGACCATGTCGTCCCGCGCGTCCGTCCACGCGAACCATTCGCTCAGCAGCTCCGCAGCCTCGCGCATGGCGTCCCTGCGCTCCTTCATCGGCGTGGTCCCGGCGTGGTTCGCCTCGCCGGTCAGGCGGACGGCGTACCGGCCGATGCCGACGATGCCGGTAGGGATGCCGATGGATATCCCCCGCCGCTCAAGGAAGGGCCCCTGCTCGATGTGGAGCTCAATGTAGCAGGCGATCCGCGAAGGATCCCTCTTCGACGAGCGCACCATTTCCGGGGTGAGCCCTACGGAGGCAAGTTTTTCCTCCGGGAGCGGCTCGTCGAGCAGCCCTGCCATCGCGCGGCTTCCGAAGGTACCGCCCATCTCGCCTCCCTCCTCGGCGGTGAAGCCCACTGCCTCGAAGGGGTGACGGAGCGGAAGCTTCCGTTCTTTGATTGAGCGCGCCGCCTCCAGCGCGGCCATGACGCCGAGAGGGCCGTCGTACTTCCCGCCTCCGGGAACCGCGTCGAGATGGGAACCGGACATGATCGTCGGAAGCGATGGGTCGCTCCCCTCCAGCCTGCCGAAGAGGTTTCCCACGCCGTCCGTCCGGACGGTCAGCCCAGCCTCTTTCATCTTCGCCGCAACAAAACGCCGCGCCTCGTCATAGGAGGGGGAATATGCCGGACGGCGCATTCCCTCCCCCTCGACCCAGCCAATGCGCCCAAGCGCGTCAAGATCGGCGAGAAAACGATCTCCGGAGACGAGCATGGCTACACCGCCGGAACGCCCAGCTCCTTCAGTATCCGGGCGATCTCCTTCTTCGTCTCCTCGCTCGCGGGGAGGATCGGCAGGCGCGGGAGGCCTCCCTTGTAGCCGACCATGTCCATCGCGGCCTTCATGCCGCCGATGCCGAAGCGGCTGGTGACCGCGGCGTTCAGCGGCAGCAGGGCGAGCTGCATCTTCCGCGCTCCGTCGAGGTCGCCCTTCTCGAACCGCTCCTGAATCTCGGCGCAGTAGTCGGGGACGACGTTGGCCACGGCAAGGGTGCCGCCGACGCCTCCGAGAACGAGGGTGGCCAGAAGGTAGCTCCCCGACCCGGCGAAGACCGAAAAGTCCGAGGGAGCCTTGGCCAGCACCTCGGAGATCTGCACGATGTTGCCGCCGCTGTCCTTGATGCCGGTGATGTTCGGATGAGCGGCAAGCTTGAGCGTCAGCGGAGAGGGGACGTTCACGCCGGAGTTGCCGGGCATGTTGTAGATCATCACGGGGACCGGGGAGGCGTCGGCGAGCATCGTGTAGAACTTCTCCAGCGCGGCCTCGTTCATATCTTTTTTATAGTAGTTCGGGGTGACGACCAGCGCCACATCCGCGCCCGCGGCCGCACACTGTTTCGTCAGTTCGACGGTCTCCTTCAGCGACTCGCACCCCGTTCCGGCGATGATCTTCTTGTCGGAGGGGAGGTGTTTTCGAGCCGTCTCCACCAGCTTCACCTTTTCGTCGTGCGAGAGCAGCGTAAACTCGCCGTTGCTCCCCAGAACCACAAGCCCCGCAAGCTTCGTCGCGCCGAAAGAGCGCACGTTCTCCGCGAAAACGTCGTAGTTCACCTCTCCCGAAGCGTCGAACGCCGTGGCGATGGGGGCGAAAATTCCGCGAACCGTATTCATACCCGATCTCTCCTTTAGAATGCATGATGTTTCTTATATGGTACTTCAAAAAACCGTTTCCGTGAAGAGGCTCTCGATTTTGTGCGGGCCGATGCGTTACAATGTTGGTGAAGCAAAAGGGGGAAGCGGTATGACGGACTTTTTTGAAACTCTTTCTCCGGCGGAGAAAGAAACAGGGGGCTCGATCCCCGAAGAGACGGTCCGGATGATAGCGGAGCGTTGCGAATGCGACGAGCGCGTGCTTGCGGTCTATCTGCTCGGCAGCGCCGCTCGGGGGACGATGCGCCCCGACAGCGATATCGACATCGGAGTTCTTCCCGCCCCCGGAGAGTTCTTTTCCGCTCTTGAACTCGCCGAAATCTCCGCCGAAATCTCCTTCGAAACGGGATACGTTGTCGACGCCGGGCTCGTCGACGGGAGCGATCTTGTCTACGCCAACCAAGCGCTGGACGGGGTGCGTCTTTTCGTCCGGGAAGGGACGACGACGGAACTGCGCGAAGCGGCGCTGCGCGCCATGTACCTTCGCTTTTGCGAGGACAGAAAGGAGGTCGTCGATGCCTACAGTTGACGATGTTTGCAGGAACAAGGGCTCCATCATCGAGCGGACGCTGCGCCGGATGAAGGAAGAATATGCCGCCGACCCGGAGCTGAAGAGCTTCACGCACATCGACGCCATGACGCTGAACATAGAACGCGCCTGCCAAGCCGCCATCGACGCGGCGATGCACATTGCGGCGCGGGATCACCTGGGCATGCCCCGCAACAGCGCGGACGTCTTCCGTCTGCTCCATCGGGCCGGACGCCTCTCCGAGACGACGGCGCGGGCGATGGTTGCGATGACGGGGTTCCGCAACGTCGCAATCCATGAATACCGCGAACTTGATATGTCGGTGCTTCGCGCCATCGCGGCCGACCGGTGGACGTCCCTTGTGGACTTCTGCCGGGAGATCGGCCTGACCATCCGCCCTTGAGGAGCTGAACCCCTTGAAAGCACTGCACATCTCGCTGTTGAACGGAAACCCTGTCGTCTGGTGCGAAGGTGGATCTCTTTTCGACGCGCTTGAAGCCATCGAATTTTCCCTTCCCCGCTCGGCCCCCCTGAGCGCCATGACCTTTTGGCTGCCGGGGAGAAAGGGCGTCCCGTTCCCCTCGTCATCTCTGCTGGGAGAGGCGGAAGGGCGCGGAAAGGTCGCGCTCGTCCCCTTCCGTACGCAGGGGCGGTCTCCGTCTACGTTCGCGGAGGCGGCTGCGCTCGCGTACCGGTTCGAGGGAAGCTCTCCGCGAGGCTCAGGCGTTCTCTTCGGCTCGTCCGTCAGGTGGTTCGCCGCGGCGATGCGAGCCGTCCGGCTGCTCACGGCCGGAGAATCCGTCCTCCCTGCGGCGGCGCGGACGGAGGGCGTATGGGAAGCCCGCTGGATTCCGGCGCCCGACGACTCCGCCCAGCGTCTGCTCGAAGAGCTGGCGGCCTCGATGCCCCATGTCTGCCGGAGCATCGCTTCCGATGAGCAAGGCCCGCCCGACCACTCTCCCCGGCGCGTTCTGGCGGCCTTTCTGGGGCGCTTCGTCGATCTGGCGATGCGCGGCGAAGAAAGACGGAAGGAAGAGGCGCCGAAGGGCAGAAAGAAGAAAACAGCGTCGTCGGACGCCGGAAGCCTCCACGACGCGTGGAGAGAGGCTCTTTCCGGAGCGGATGCCCGGATCCTCTGGTCCGATGAAAACGAACTCTCGGAGTTCGCACGCGCGCTTTCGGCATGGCGCCGCCCGGTGGAATTCGCCTCGAAGAGCCCGAAGAGGGCGACAACTGGCGGCTCGTCTACCTGGTCCAGCCGAAGGCCGACCCGAGCCTTCTTCTTCCTCTCGATGCGCTCTGGGAGCAGACTCCGCCTCCGAAAAAAAGCCGCAAGAAAGGGCCCGCTCCCTCGCCGCTTCCCGCGGTCCGAGACGTCTCTGCGGAGTTTCTCCTCACGATGCTCGGACAGGCTGCGGCTCTTTCTCCTCGGGTCGCGCAGAGCCTGAAGCAACCCGCTCCCTCTTCGATCCGCATGTCCTCCGAGGAGGCGTTTTCCTTCCTCGGAGGGGAGGCGCAAACGCTTGCCGACGCGGGGTTCCAGATGATGCTTCCCAGATGGTTCGTAAAAGGCCCCGGAGAACGCATCAAGGTAAAGGCGGTGGTGAAAGCGCCCCCCATGCAGAGCGCATCGGGGATGTCGCTCGAAAGCGTGATGGAGTTCGACTACGCGCTCTCGCTCGCCGGCGAGACGCTCGCGCCCGAAGAGCTGGAGATGCTCGTAATGCTCAAGGGAGATTTCGTCCGTTTCCGCGGTCAATGGATGAAGGTGGACCGCGAGAGCATTGCTTCCGGGCTCCGTCTCTTTTCTCAAAAGAAAGAAACGCGGGCTACCGGCCGCGATCTGCTCATGAAGGCGGTGGGCGGCGAGGGGGCGCTCTCCGGCGTCTCCGTTGATTCCGCGGAGCTGCACGGCTGGCCTGCGGAGATACTCGCGAAGCTCGTAGAGAAGAGGAGCGACGATCTCCCCTCTCCGGAAGGACTACGCGGCGTCCTTCGCCCCTACCAGCAACGGGGGTACTCGTGGCTCGCCTTCCTGAAGGAGTGGGGGCTCGGCGCCTGTCTCGCCGACGATATGGGGCTCGGGAAAAGCGTACAAGCCCTGGCCCTCGTCCAGAGGGAGCGCGAACGGGGAGAGACCCGTCCGGCGCTCCTCGTCTGCCCCACCTCGGTGATGGACAACTGGAGGAGAGAGGCGGAGAAGTTTACGCCCGGACTCTCCGTCGCGGTCCACTGGGGCGCTTCGCGCGCGCGCCGCGGCGACTTCGCGGGCGTCGCCGCGGCGAACGCGCTGGTCGTTTCAAGCTACGCCCTCGTCCAGCGGGACATCGCATTCCTCAAAGAGGTGGAGTGGGCGGGAGTGCTCCTCGACGAGGCGCAGAACGTGAAGAACCCGGAGGCGAAGCAGTCCCGCGCGGTGCGCTCTCTCCGCTCGGGGTATCGCGTTGCCTTGACCGGAACGCCCGTGGAGAACCACGTCGGCGATCTCTGGTCCCTGATGGACTTCCTGAACCCGGGGCTCCTCGGCTCGGCAAGCGCGTTCAAGCGGCGCTTCCACACGCCCATCACCAGAGACGGCGACACGGAGGCGGCGGAACGCCTGCGCCGCGCGACGGCCCCCTTTATCCTCCGCAGACTGAAGTCGGACAGGAGCATCATCTCCGACCTGCCGGACAAGATCGAGACGAAGAGCTACTGCCCGCTCACCAAGGAGCAGGCGTCTCTGTATGCGGCGGTCCTCGCGGACATCGACGAGCGTCTGACCAATTCAGAGGGCATCGAAAGAAAGGGGCTCGTCCTCGCGGCGCTGACACGGCTGAAGCAGGTGTGCAACCATCCGGCGCACTTCGCCGGGGACGGATCGGCGCTGACGGGGCGTTCCGGCAAGTTGGAGCGGCTGATGGAGATGCTGGAGGAAGCGAGGGAGAGCGGCGGACGCACGCTCGTCTTCACCCAGTTCGCGGAAATGGGCGAATTGCTGGCGTCGCATATCCGGGAGTACTTCGCCGAGGAGGTCTTCCTGCTTCACGGCGGCGTGGCGAAAAAGAAGCGCGACGAGATGGTCGCGCACTTTCAGGAGGACGCCGCCGCCCCGCACGTCTTCATCCTCTCTCTGAAGGCGGGCGGCTCGGGCATCAACCTGACGCGGGCGGACAGGGTGATCCACTACGACCGGTGGTGGAATCCGGCCGTGGAGAACCAGGCTACCGACAGAGCCTACCGGATCGGGCAGACGAAAAACGTGCAGGTGTACAAATTTCTGGTCGCCGGGACGCTGGAGGAGAAAATCGACGCGCTCATCGAACGCAAATCCGCGATTGCGGGTACAATTATAGGCGCGGGGGAGAACTGGCTGACGGAACTCTCGGACGGAGAGCTGCGCGACCTGCTCGCACTGGAGAAGGAGGCTGTGGTGGAATGAGCGGATGGTGGTACAACGACTACACGCCCGCGCCGCCGCGGGCGGTGCGCGGCGGAATCAAGGCTTCGGGCAAGGGCGGCTTCGCGAAGAAGTGGTGGGGAAAACGGTGGCTCGATGTGCTCGAATCCTTCGGCATCGGCGCCCGTCTCTCGCGTGGACGCGCCTACGCGAAGAAGGGGCAGGTGGCCGACCTCTCCATCGGGACGGGGCTGATACGAGCATCCGTCCAGGGGACGAGGGTCAAACCGTATACGATCACTATCCAACTTGCCCCCTACTCCGCGGCGCAGTGGGACGAGATCTTCGGCGCAATCGCGGAACATCCGGTCGTCGCGGCCCGTCTTTTGGCCGGGGAGATGCCCGAAGAGATGGAGGAGCTGTGTGCGAAGAGAAAGCTTCCTCTTTTCCCGAAACGACAGGGGGACATGGTCACCGAATGCTCCTGCCCCGACTGGTCCAACCCGTGCAAGCACATAGCCGCAGTCTTTTTCGTGATGGCGGAGGCGTTCGACGGAGATCCCTTTCTGCTGCTCAGGCTGCGCGGAATGGATCGGGACGTCTTTATCTCCCGCATCGCCCCGGGCGCATCGGAGGAGGAACACGAGGAGGAGATCGAAGCCGAACCACTTCCGGCGGAGCCGTCGCGCTTCTGGGGGCCGGAAGGCGAGATTCCCGAAATCAGGATTCCCGCATCGCTCCCGAAAGTGCACGGGGCGCTCCCCGGACGCCTTGGACCGCTCCCCTTCTGGCGAGGTAAGGAGACCTTCCCGGAGACGATGGCGGCTCTCTACGAATCAGCGACGTGCAGGGCGGAAGAGATCTATCGCACACTTGAAGAAAACGGAGGTATCAGATGAGAAATATTTTCGATGAAATCGAGGAGCTTTACGAAAAGACGAGACGCAAGGAAAGAAACTTCGACGGCGAGGAGTACGGGGGAGGCGGGGGGAACGAAAAACCCCGGCGCCGTTTCTCCTTCAGCTTCGGCTTCCTGAAACTTCTGCTCCCCGTACTGCTTCTGCTTATCGTCGCTTGGCAGGGGTTCTATATCGTCCCGGCAGGGTCGCGGGGCGTCGTCTTCCGCCTTGGAAAGATCTCCCACGTGGCGAACCAGGGAATGAACTTCAAACTTCCCGTCGTCGACCAGGTCACTATAGTGAACACGGAACAGATCCAGCGCTTCGAGTACGGCTACCGGACGGTGAACCCCGGACCTCCCCCGACGTACTCGGACAAGCCCGAGGAGTCGAAGATGCTCACCGGCGACAACAAGATCGTCGAGATCGATTGGGTACTCCAGTACCAGGCGGGAACGCCGGAGGAGTACGTGGTGAACCTTCCCGGAGACCAGTGGGCCCGGGAGAAGCTGATCCGCGACGTTGCCGAATCCACTCTGCGCGAGGTTATCGCCTCACGTGCGCTCGACGACGTGCTCACCACGGAGAAGGAGGCCTCGCAGACGGAGGCCAAGATGCTCATCCAGGGGAAGCTGAATGCGCTGAAGACCGGGGTCTTCATCGTCGCGGTGCAGTTCCAGGACGTAACCCCCCCGAAGGCGGTCCAGGCCGCGTTCAGCGAAATCAACACGGCGCGCTCCGAGCAGGAGCGGCTGATCCTGGAGGCAGACAAGTACTCCAACGAGATTATCTCGAAGGCGCAGGGCGAATCGGAACGTATCCTGAACGAGGCTGAAGCATACAAATTCCGCCGGATATCGCTCGCGGAGGGCGAAGCCTCGCGCATCCGTTCGCTGAACGCGGCGTACAAGGAGAATCCCGACCTGGTGCTCAACAATCTCTGGCTTGAGAGCATGGTCAAGGTCTGGCCGAAGCTGAAGGTTTTCATCGTTGATGGCGGAGAGAGTACGGTGCAGCTTCTTCCGCTTGAAGAGTTTTTCAAATCCGCGGGAGCCGGCGCTCCCGAAACCGAGAGATAGGAGGCCGGAGACGATGAAAAAATATCTTGCAGCCATAGGCGTCCTGTTTGTTTTTCTGCTGTTCAGCGGCTCTTTCTACCTTCTGCGGGCCGACGAGCAGGGCGTGGTGCTTCGTCTCGGGAAGGTAGTTGCCTCACGAACGGAGGCGGGACTCTACTTCAAGCTCCCCTTCCTCGACCAGCTTACGCGATACTCAAAAAAGCTCATCGAGTACGACGCGGAGCTCGTCGCCGTCGTCACCAGCGACAAGAAGAACCTGGTGTTCGACACGTTTGCCATCTTCACGATCTCCGATCCGGAGCTCTTCTACCGTCGTGTCCGGACGGTCGCTTCAGTCCAGCAGCGCCTCGACGACGCGGTGTACTCCGCGGTGCGCGTCATCTCGGGCCGTCTTACTCTTGACGAGCTGGTCAAGGACAAGCGGCAGCAGGCGGTAGAGCAGTCGCTCGCCATAGCGCGCGAGCAGGCGAACGAGTACGGCGTGCATATCCACTCGCTGGCGTACAAACGGGTTTTCCTCCCGCAGGACAACGAGCAGGCCGTCTACCGCTCGATGCAGGCGGAGCGCAATCGCGTCGCGGGACAGCTTCGGGCGGAGGGACAGGCGGAGGCCATCACCCGGAGATCGCTCGCGGACAGGAAAGATGTGGAGATGATCGCCGAAGCGCGCAGAAAGGCCGAGGAGATCAAGGGGCAGGGGGACAGTATAGCGCAGGAAACGCTTTCAAAAGCGACCAGCGACGCGAAGGAGCTCTACCTTTTCATCAAGACGATGGATTTCTACCAGGAAGTCCTTCCCGGAACGCCGGTCCTGCTTCGACCCGGCGAGGGGATTCTCCGGTACCTTACCGGAGTACAGGGAAAATAAACGGATATTGAGAAGGAACGGAGAGTTCGCTCCCCGCTCCTTTCAGAAAAACAAAACAAGGAGGTCTATCAATGAGTGAATTCACACCCTGGCACAATGAAACAGTCGGCGGAGCTGTCGTCGAAGCCCTGAAGAAGAACGGATTCGAGGCCGAGTACTGCGCGACCGGAGCGGACGCCGCACAGCGCCTTCTCGAACTGATCCCCGACGCCGCATCCGTGGGATTCGGCGGTTCGTGGACCCTCAAGGCGATCGGGATATCCGAGAATCTCGCCGAGCGCGGCAACACGATCCTCGACCACGGCGCTCCCGGCCTGACCAACGAGGAGAAGGCGGATATCCGCAGGAAGCAGCAGATCTGCGACGTCTTCCTCTCCGGCACGAACGCGCTCACCATGGACGGCAGACTCGTCAACATGGACGGCTCCGGAAACAGGGTCGCCGCGATGATCTTCGGCCCCGGCAAGGTCATCGTCGTCGCGGGAACGAACAAGATCGTCAAGGATCTGGCCGCAGCCGAGGAGCGCATCCAGATGAAAGCCGCCCCTATCAACAACAAGCGGCTGGGCACTCCCAACCCCTGTTCGCGGACCGGCGTCTGCATGGACTGCCAGGGACCGACCAGGATCTGCAACGTCCTGACCATCATCAGCAAACGCCCGCTCGGGACCAACTTCCATGTGCTGATCGTCGGCGAAGAGCTGGGATTCTAGAACGCCTCGCAATACGGAAAAGGGGGAGACGATGCGGAAATGCTCGTCTCCCCCTTTTCTTTTCAATCTTTCCCGGAAATCCGCGGAATCGAAGGTTCGCCTACTTCGCTGCGATCTCGCCCTCGTCACCCCACAGAAGCAGCGCGTTCTCGGAAACGATGCGCTCCTTGAGACGCAAAAACTCCTCTCTCGTGAGGAAGAGGGGGCGTATCTTCCGCTGCATGATCCCCTCGATCTTCTCCGCAAGGCTCTCAAAATACATCTTGTCGATCCGCCCAACAAGCACGAGATCGATAAGTCCTGAATCGATCCCCTTGGCGTAGTCGCCCGTCACGAGGGCGAGCTCCACATTGCCGAGGCGGGAGACGACGTGCTCCACAACCTGGTCGATCCCGAGCGTCTTGGCCGCGATACGCTGCAGCTCCGGAAAGAGAGGGTGGCGCGTATTCGCACGGTAGACCTTGGTACGCCCCTCGTCGGCGCATTCAAGAAGCCCCGCCTCCGAGAGGCGGTTCAGTTCGACGCGTACGCCGTTCGTCGACTCGCCGAACTCCTCGGCAAGCCCCCGGAGATATGCGCTGGTGTTGGGATTCAGAAAAAACTTCAAAAGGAGCCTGGCGCGGGTCTTTGATGTCACAAGAGATTCAAGCATGCTTCGTCCTTTTTTGTGATGTATTTAGAGTAATTTTATTGCTCGAAAGGGGGATTGTCAAACGCTGGAAAGCTGATTCGCAAAAGCGAAGCAATTCCGGAAAGATGAGCGCGCGCACATCACGGCGAACGTCTCCAAACACGAAGAGCCGCCCCTTGAGGATTTCCTCCGGGGCGGCTCTTCGTCATGTGAAAGTCCCGGAGAACGTCGTTGTCGTATACTCACGCGGTCAATAGACGGCATATACACAGGAAGCCGTCCCGAGGGTTTTCCCCTGGACGGCTTCCTGTGTTCTTTCAAAAGGATTTCCGGCGGCGACCTGCTCTCCCACGGATAGCCTCCGCAGTACCATCGGCGCTGGAGGGCTTGACTGCCGGGTTCGGCATGGAACCGGGTATGACACCTCC
>JAHDKR010000219.1 GCA_018436785.1 Synergistaceae bacterium
ATTTTCGCCTTGTACTTCCCGTACTGCTCAAGCTCCGACTCTCCGATTCCCAGCTTCTCCGCTATCTCCACTATCGGCCGCAGTTCCGATCCCTGCGCTATCTCTATGTCGCTCGGCACATGCATTACTTCTCAGTCCTCCTTGATAAAATACCCCTTCATGTTGGCGCGGGGTAACGATTAACGGTGCAAAAACACTCCTCGTCCTTTTTTTCCCAGGAAACGCCCTTCCGAGTAGATAATTTCCCCCCGTGAAATAGTTTGCCACGTCTTTCCGATCAGTTCAAGGTTTTCATACGGAGAGAAATCAACATTCATTCGAAGCGCCCCGGCCTGTACGTGCCAGACCTCTTCCGGGTCAAAGAGCACGATGTCGGCGTCCGAACCGGGCAGCAGGCTCCCCTTCCGCGGGTACAGACCGTAACGCTTCGCTGCGCGCTCCGAGGTAATCCGCGCAAGTTCGCACAACGGCAGCCTGCCTCGAAGCACACCTTCGGAGTACAACAGCGGAAGAAGCAGTTCCACGCCGGGCAGTCCTCCCGGAAGCCGGTCGAACGCCCCCTTCCACTCTTTCTGCGTCCGTGTGAAGGGACAGTGGTCCGTGGCGGCGAAATCAATCTCGCCCGAGGCAAGAGCGTTCCAAAGAACAGCATTGTCGTCTGAACTCCTCAGTGCGGGAGCCGCCGAGTACAGATGCCCCTCAGGACTTTTGTAGACATCGGAAGTAAGCAACAGGTATTGAGGACAGGTCTCGACAGTCAGATCGGCGCCTCTTTCTCTGGCATAGAGCGCCTCCTCAAGCCCAAGGGCGGAGCTGAGGTGGACGATATGGCACTGCACCCCGGTTCTGGCTGCAAGCCAGCCGACAGTATTCACAGCGGACGCCTCGCAGACGTCGGGGCGTACTTTTGCCACGCTCTCCATACGCCCCCACTCCTCGTTCGAGAGAAGGCCGGAGAACGTCTCAATCATGCTGTCGTCCTCCGCATGGACGACGGCGACGCCATCCATGTCGGCCAAAGCCTGAAAAGCCTGGAGCAGCGGCCCCGTATCCGTACGTCGTCCGGAAGCGCCATAGGCCGTAAAAAATTTAAAGCTCTTTACGCCGAGACCGATCGCTTCGTTCATCTCATCGACTCTTCCGGGACGCCATCCCACGACCTCTCCGTGGAACGAGTAGTCCACAACGGCGTTTTTTGCGTCCTCAAGACGGTTCCGGATGTCGTCGGGGATACTGCTGTCAGAGGAGCCGACGGTGAAGTCGATAACCGATGTTACCCCTCCGCACGCAGCGGCGACGCTCCCTGAATAGAAGTCGTCGCTTGAAACCGAGCCTCCGACAGGCAGGGCGAAGTGTACGTGCGGATCGATAACTCCGGGAAAAACAAGTTTCCCCGCCGCGTCGATCATCTCCCGCCCTTCGAGCGCGTTACCAAGTGCGGCGATCTTCTCCCCGAAGATCCCGACATCGGTAGAGAGCACTCCGTCGGGGGTCACCACGGAGCCTCCTCGTATCACAAGATCGTACATGCGTTCGATCCTCCCGTCATTTGCTTTCCTTGATATACGGCGTGCCAAGCGACGCCGGCACGTTGAACTGCGTTCGGAGCACTGTGGCTACGATAGTCAGGATATACGGCAGCGCGATGAGAAACTCGTTCGGCACAAGGCTGAATCCCGAGGTCTGCAAGGTAATCGCCGCCGCGTCCGCTATCCCGAAGATCAGAGCGCCAAGCAGCGCGCCGAGCGGATTCCAGTTGCCCAGGAAACAGAGGGCGAAAGCGATCCACCCTCTTCCTCCGATCATGTCGTTCGAAAAAAGACCAAGGTAGCCGATGGAGTAGAAAGCCCCCGCCAGGCCGTTGAGTGCGCTTGAAACAAGCACCGCTCCGAACTGAACCCGTTCGACGTTGATTCCGGCTGCGTCCACAGCCTCGGGATTCGCGCCGGTAGAGCGAAGAATAAGCCCCGTCCTGGTCCTGAAGAGCAGCCACCAACCGGCGGGCATCGCAAGAAATGCGATATACGTCAGGACATTCTGCCTGAAGAGCACAGGTCCGATGAACGGAAGATCCGAAAGCACGGGAACAGCAAAAGGCTTCAGCGACTCGACGGTGAGCGGAAGCAAGGGAACGCCGAAGAGAACCCTGTAAAGATAGATACCAAGGCCGGCGGCAAGGATGTTCAACGCGACGCCGGTCACGATCTGATGCTGCTTGAGGTAGACCGTAATCCATCCATAGAGCGCCCCGGTGAGCACGCCTGTCAGCATTGCGCAGACGAACCCAATAAGCAGACTTCCCGAGAGGTACGCTCCGGTAAAACCGGCCCATGCACCCAGGAGGAAGATCCCCTCGATGGCCATGTTCATCACTCCGGTACGCTCGACGAGCACCTCGCCGAGCGAGCCAAGCAGCAGCGGAGTGCACATCTGAATGGCCCGGAAAAAGAGGCCGCTCAGGATCACCGGGAATCGCCTCCTTCCGAGGCCCTGCGACGGGCCCGGGCCGCCGCAATACGATGTTGCAGCCAGTAAGAGAGGACGACGAAGAGCATGACGAACCCCTCCAGAATGGCGATGATACTCGACGGAATGGTGGACGTCTGCGTGACAAGAATGCCGCCGACCTTGAGCGCACCGAAAAGAAGGGCCGACAGAACAACACCGACGGGGTGCGCATTTCCGAGGATAGCGATCCCGATACCCTCCGAGCCGAGGAGAGGGTTAAACCCCTGCACCACCATACGCTGGACGCCGTTTACCTCCATGAACCCGGCCAGTCCGGCGAAGGCTCCGCTGATAAGGAAGACGGCGAGGAAGATGCGCTGCTCGTTCATCCCCGCGAACCGCGCGGCGCGACGATTCCTGCCGACGGCGCGGATACGGAAGCCGAGCGTGGTCTTCCAGAGAATGATCCAGGCTATCAGCGCGACCGCCAGCGCAAGGAAGAATCCCCAGTGGAAACGCGTTCCCGGAATGACGGAAGGAATCCACGCGCTCTCCGCGAGCACGTCGGTCTGCGGATACTCCCCTTTTGCCTCCCGGAGCGGCCCCCGTACAAGGAAATCGAGCACTGCGACGGCGACGTACGTCGACATCATGCTCACCAGGAACTCGTTGGCGTTGAAACGCGCCTTACAGAATCCGGCAAATCCGCCCCACAGGCTTCCCGCAACTGCGGCAGCCAGCGCGCAGAGTGGAAGAAGGACGATCGATGGTAGCTGCGGGAATGCAAGAGCGCACGCGGCTGCGGCAACGGCGCCGAGATAAAACTGCCCCTGGGCGCCGATGTTGAAAAGGCTGGCCCGGAACGCGAAGGCGAAGGCGAGTCCGGTAAGGATAAGCGGCGTGGCCTTTGCGAAAATATCGGCGATGTTATAGATGTCGCGGAACGCGTAGCTGACGAGATCTCCGTAGATTTTCAGGGGGTTGTGGTCAAGAAGCAGCATCAACAAGCCTCCTGCGGCAAGCCCCAGAAGAACCGACCACAGCGGAAAGAGCGCGGTCCAGAGAGAGTTGTCACGCTCCCCGACGAGAGTCCGGATCGTCCCGGATGCAGTCTTCTTCGTCCCCGGGGCGCTCATGCCGCGTCTCCCATTCCGCCCGCGAGCAGCATGCCGATCTTTTCCACGGTCGCTTCGCTCCTCTTGAACTCGCCGAGGATGCGGCCGCGAAAGATCACGGCGATGCGATCGGAGAGCTTGAGGACTTCCGAAAGTTCCGTCGAAACAAGGAAAACGGCCTTCCCACGGTCCCGCTCGTCAAGAAGCGTTCTATGAACGTGATCGGCGGCCCCGAGGTCAAGCCCTCTGGTCGGCTGCACCGCGACGAGAAGCCGGCTTCCCGCTTCAATTTCGCGGGCCGCCACGATCTTCTGTTGATTTCCCCCCGAGAGACCTTTGACCTTTGCCGCAGGGGACGGAGTCTTGATACCGAACTGCTTTATCAGACGCTCCGCGTTCTCTCGTATCTTCTTCATGCGAAGAAAACCGAAACGCGAATACGCGGAGAGATTTTTCAAGATCAGGTTTTCCTCCACAGTCATATCCAAAACAAGCCCCTCACGATGACGGTCGGCGGGAATATACCCGGTTCCCGCATGAAACGCGGCCTCCGGAATACCGGGACGTACCGGACGGCCATCCAGAAGAATCTCTCCGCTCTCCGGAATCCGCAATCCGCAGAGAACGTCCGCAAGCTCTTCCTGTCCGTTGCCGCTGACTCCGGCGATACCAAGAATCTCGCCCTCCCTCACGGAAAGGGAGAGAGTGTCGACCACGCGATTTCCTCTGTCGCCCAGAATAGAGAGCGCTCGGACGTCAAGCACGACGTTCCCGGTGGAACCGGCGGGTTTTCCTTTTGTAAGAACGAGTTCGCGGCCGACCATACAGGTGACCAGGTCGGATTCGGAAGCGTCGCGGACTCCGAAATCACCGGCGTTTCGCCCTCCGCGAAGAACGGTTACCGAGTCGGCTACTGCAAAAACCTCCGCGAGCTTGTGCGTGATGAAGAGCACCGTGTTGCCTGAGGAGCGGAACTCCCTGAGGAAAGAGAAGAGATTCTCCGCCTCTCCCGGCGTGAGCACCGCGGTCGGCTCATCAAGGACTAATATGCGGGCGCGCCGGTAGAGGGCTTTGAGAATTTCGACCTTCTGCTGCATTCCTACGGAAAGCTGGTCGATCCTCGCAAACGGGTCGACTTCGAGACCGTATTTTTTGCCCAGCGCATCAATCTCCGCCGCTGCGGCATCCCTCGAAAGCGGCCTGCCGTCAGCCGGAGCAAGTCCGAGCACGATGTTTTCCCAGACAGTGTGCACAGGGACAAGGGTAAAATGCTGGTGGATCATGCCGATGCCGAGGGTCATCGCATCGCGGGGCGAACGGATCGAAACGGTACGTCCGTCGACCTCGATAGAACCGGAATCCGGCTGGTACAGTCCGTAGAGTATCTTGACGAGCGTCGATTTGCCCGCCCCGTTCTCTCCCAGAAGCGCGCGAACCTCTCCCTCGCCGACGGAGAGCGTGACGTCGGAATTGGCAAGCACTCCCGGGAAAGCCTTTGTAATGCCTCTCAGGGCAAGAGCCGACGGTACGGAGAATTCCATCATTCTCCTCCTTTTTACGGAAAACACAGAGGGAGCCCCGGAATACAGCCGGGGCTCTCCCTCGTTCTTTCGAGAACTTACGGCTTCTCGGGAAATTCGGAGAGGAAGAAGAGCACGTCGCCCTTCTTGACAGCCTCTTCGGCTTCGGCAACCGCTTGGCGAACCTCTGACGACACCTCGTCGGAATAGGCGACTTTCACGATTCCTTCCGCGATTCCTGCGCCGTTCACCACGGGCTTCAGCGTGCCGTCCAGATACTTCTTCACAGCCCAGGTGTACATGTTGGCAAAATCAAAGTACACGCTCGCGACGACGGTCCCCGGTGCAACCGAGTTCTGATCGCTGGCGAATCCCACGTACTTCACGCCTTTTTCCTTGGCCGCCTGGATGGCGCCCAGGCCTACCTGGTTCGCGTAGAAGAAGAGGACGTCGGCGCCGCCGTCGACCATAGAACTCGCCATCTGTTTGCCGAGAGCGACGTCGCTCCAGGAGTTCGCATAGGCGCGAGTGACCTGCAGATCGGGGCGCCCTATCCTGGCGGCCCACTCGTACGTGTTCAGAAGGCGGATCATCAGCTTGTTGGGGAAACCTCCCGCGATGCCGATTTTCCCGCTCTTCGTTACGTGTCCGGCGACGATACCGGCAAGGAAGCTGGCCTCGTACTCCTTCGGCAGCACAGGCATCACGTTGGGCTCCGCGGCGTTCATGCCGTTCACAACGCAGAAAACAGTCTTGGGGTACTTGGGCGCAACCCTGGCCGCAGGCTCGTCGAACTGCGTTCCGGCCGCCATGATCAGGTCGTAGCCGCGCTCGGCGTAGTTGCGGAATGTGGATTCATAGTCGCCGGCCTGGACGTTCTCCACGTACTCCATCTTCGTCCCCAGCTCCTTGTTCACCGCCTGGAGCCCAGCATAGTTGGTGGCGTTCCAGCTCTGGTCGTTGACCGGTCCCGGAAGGACGAGCACCATCTTGTACTCTCCGGGGGCCTTCGCCAACGCCGCGCCTGCACCCAAACCAAAAAGCATGACAACCGCGAGCAACATTACTACAAACTTCCGATTCATTGTTTTCCCTCCCTGTTTCGATGATTGAGAACTGCCTGACACGAGTATATCACAGGAAACGCCGCGCTCGAATCCCGATGAGCGCGGCGTTTCCTGAAGACTTTCTGTTCCTACCTTCCGCCCATCGTGAGGGCCATGACGGCCTTCGCGGTGTGCAGCCGGTTCTCCGCCTCGTCGTAGATGGCCGAGTGCGGTCCGTCGATCACGGAGTCCTCAACCTCGTTCACTCTGTCGGCGGGAAGGGCGTGCATGTAGAGCGAGTATTTGTCGGTGAGCGACATGCGGTCAGCAGTGCACTTCCAGTGCTTATTCGCCTCGAGCGTGCTGTCGATAACCGCCTTGCTCTCGTTGGTGACCCAGTTGCCCCAGTTTTTCGGAATGACCACGTCGGCGTCGCGGTAGGCCTCTTCCTGATCGTTCGTGATGCGGAAGGAGCCGCCGTTCTCGAGCGCGTTCTTCTTCGCCTGTTCGATAACCCAGTCGGGCATCTCGTACCCCTTCGGGTAGGCGAGGGTGACGTCCATTCCGTAGCGGGGGAAGAGGAGCGCCTGGGTCAGCGGCACGGAGATGGGCTTCTTGTGCGTCGTCGCGTACGCCCAGATGACGGAGACCTTGAGCCCCTTCGTATTCTTGCCCCTCTTTTCCTGGATGGTCATCAGGTCGGCGATCCCCTGAAGCGGGTGATACAGATCGTCCTGCATGTTGATGATGGGCACGGGGGACCACTTCGCCATCTCGCGAAGATAGGCGTTGCCCTCCTTCCAGAAGCAGTTGCGGCATGCGATTCCATGCCCCATCCTGGCGAGGATGATCGCTGTGTCCTTGGGGACCTCGCCGTGGGCGATCTGCATGTTGCTCGTGTCGAGGAAGTGGGCGTGCCCGCCGAGCTGGGTGATGCCGGCCTCCATCGAGTTGCGGGTGCGGGTGGACTGCTCGAAGAACATCAGGAAGACCGTCTTGTTGGGAAGGTAGTTTGTCGGTCTGTCCATGGCGAAGTCCTTCTTCAGATCATAGGAGACGTCGAGCAGCGTGTCGACCTCCTCTTTCGTCCACTCCTGAAGCGTGATGAAATGCTTGCCCCTGAAAAGCGTCTGCATTGTATTTTTTCCTCCTTGAGTTGTACTCTAAACGAGTCGTTCGGCTCTCTAGCCGACGTACTTTCCTGTATAAATCGACGGCACGACGGAGTAGAGCGCGGCGGCCTTCACCAGCTCGCTCTTCCATGTCCGCTCGTCGGGGGCGTGCGCCTGATCCTCGTGTCCCGGTCCGAAACCGACGCAGGGGATGCCGTAGCGCCCCATAATGGAGACGCCGTTCGTGGAGAAAGTCCACTTGTCGACGAGCGGTTCGCTCTTAAAGAGCTCCCTGTAGCCGTCCACCATAGACCTGCAGGCGGCGTGATTCTCTTCAAGCACCCACGTCGGGAAGAAACATTCCGTGGGGTACACCAACCCCGTCCAGGAAGGGCGGTCGTAGGAGTACATGGAGACCTCCGCACCGGCGGCCTTCACCGCCGGAAGGTTGCGTATCTGCTGCAGCGCCATCTCCCACGTCTCGCCGTGCGTGAGTCTGCGGTCCACGGAGATGGTGCAGCCGTCCGCCACCGCGCAGCGCGACGGGGAGCTGAAGAAGACCTCCGACACGGTAAGGCTTCCCTTGCCGAGGAACGGGTCGAAGTGCAGGTTCTCGTGAAGGGCGCGAAGCTCCTGAAGAATCGGCGCCATCTTGTAGATCGCGTTGTCGCCCCGTTCCGGAGCGGACCCGTGGCAGGAGAGCCCCCTCGTGCTCACCTTGATCTCCATACGGCCGCGGTGGCCGCGGTAGATGTTGCACGACGTGGGCTCGGTAAGCACCACAAATTCCGGCGTGTACTTGTCCTCGTTGATGATGTACTGCCAGCAGAGGCCGTCGCAATCCTCCTCCTGGACGGAGCCCACCACCATCAGCGTGAAGTCGCCCGGAAGCCCCAGATCCTTGATGATCTTCCCCGCGTAGACCATGGAGGCCATGCCGCCCTCCTGGTCGCTGGCGCCTCTGCCGACGATGATCTCGTCGTCCTCGTACCCCTCGTAGGGGTCGTAGGTCCAAAGGGTGCGGTCGCCGATTCCGACGGTATCGATGTGCGCGTCGAGGGCGATCAAGTGTTTGCCGTTCCCGATGAAGCCGAGCACGTTCCCCATGGGGTCGATCTCGACTCTGTCGTACCCGCAGGCCTCCATCTCGGCCTTGATGCGATGGATCACTTCCTTCTCCCCGCAGCTCTCGCTGGGAAGAGCGATCATGTCCCGAAGGAAGCGGGACATCTTCGGCTTGTACTCTTCCGCCTTGCTCAA
>JAHDKR010000114.1 GCA_018436785.1 Synergistaceae bacterium
AGGCGCCAGACTCCTCAACGAGGTTCAGACCCCAAGGAAACAACCGGCGACACTCGGCCTGCATGCTGACATTATCGCAACTCTACGGGCTATTTGCTGATCCCAGTTGCAACTACTTTATTCTAGGAGGAAGAACATGCGCCCGGTCAATCCGTCGTTTCAAGAGGAAACCATCGCCGCAATCGCAACGGCCCGGGGGGAAGCGGGAATAGCCGTCGTACGGCTTTCCGGGGCGCGGTCCAAAGAGATCGCCGACAGAACGCTCTCGCTTACCCTCCCTTTAGCTGAAACACCTGCTCGCCGGATGCGCAACGGGTACCTTCTCGACGAGAAGGGAGAAGCCCTTGACCAGGTGCTTGCCGTCTGGTTCGCCGCTCCCAAGAGTTACACCGGAGAGGACGTCGTGGAAATACATACGCACGGGGGAACGCTCGTCGCCTCGAAGTGTCTTGAACTCCTCGTTTGCAGAGGCGCACGGCTTGCTGAACCCGGAGAATTCACCAAACGCGCGTTTCTCTCCGGACGGATCGACTTGACTCAGGCTGAAGCGGTACTCGGCATCATCCGCTCGAAAAGTGAGGAAGCGCTTCGAGCCGCCACCAGAACGCTCCGCGGTGAACTCGCCTCATTTGCTATGGATATCCATCAAGAACTTCTCGCTCTCTCCGCCCGGATGGAGGTAGCGCTCGATTTTCCCGAGGAGGACATTCCTCTCCATGATGACGATGAGATTCTCCAATCCATTTATGCTCTTTGTCAAAGTCTTGAAGACCTTCTTGACCGCTGCAATACCGGATTCCTTCTCCGGGAGGGTATCAGGGTGGCTATTGTCGGGCGGCCGAACGTAGGGAAATCATCCCTGCTCAACGCGCTCCTTAAAGAATCCCGCGCAATCGTCACATCAATCCCCGGCACAACACGCGATCTGATTGAAGAAGTACTCACCTATCGCGGGATTCCGCTCCGACTCGTCGATACGGCGGGTATGGGCGGGACGCCCTCCGACGAAGTAGAAGCCCTGGGGATTGCCCGCGCTGAAGCTACCTTCGAAAAAGCCGACGTCAGGGTGTGGGTTGTGGACGGAAGTTCCCTCCCCGATGAATTCGACCAGTCCATGTCGGAGCGTATTGCAGGACTTGAACATGTCGTTGCGGTAAACAAAGCCGACCTACCGCGGGCGAAAAATGCCGAAGAACACACATCGGAGGAGCTGCTCGCTGAAATGCTGCCCGGAAGTACGCTCCTTTCAATCTCTGCAAAACATGGGACGGGAATCGATTCGCTGAAGGACGCTATCGTCTCCTCCATCGCCGGCGCGGGTACGCTTGACGCCGGATTGAACGTCTCAGCCAGGCAGGTAGAGGAAATTCGCGCAGCAATAGGCTCTCTAAAAGATGCCTCGAACGCGCTCTCCGGAGGGTTAGGGCAGGACGCGGCGGCTTCCTGTCTTACCGAAAGCCGTCTGTCAATGGAACGCTTGTTGGGAATTGCCCCGGACGACTCCCTCCTCGACTATATTTTCAGCCAGTTCTGCGTGGGGAAATAAAAGAGGGGGCTTAAGTTCCCCTCTTTTCCATTTCTTATTTTGAAATCGAAAGAAGATACTCCAGACAGCTCCGGACGCCGAAACCCGTCGCCCCCTTGGAATAGACTGAATGCTCGTCCTTTTGCATATCCACGCCTGCAATATCCAAATGTATCCAAGGTATTCCGTCGCTGATGAATTCTTTCAGGAACTGCGCCGCAAAAATTGCTCCGCCGTATCTGCTGCCGCAGTTGACGAGATCGGCTACCGGAGACTTCATCGCTTCCGCAATCCGGTCGTCATCCATGGGAAGACGCCAGAATCGCTCTCCCCTCCTCGCAGAAACCTCCAAAAACCCATCGGCAAACGCGTCGTCAGGAGTGAAAAGGCCCGCCATGTTCTGTCCCAAGGCTACCGCGCACGCTCCGGTGAGCGTCGCCATGTCGATGATCGCATCGGGCTTCTGTTCGCAGGCAAAACAGAGCGCGTCGGCGAGAAGAAGCCGTCCCTCCGCGTCCGTATTCTCTATCTCCACAGTTTTGCCGTTCCGGATACGCAGTATATCGTCCGGGCGAAACGATTTGCCGCCGGGCATGTTTTCAGCGACCGGGACAATCCCGTGCAGTTCGCAGGGGATGTTCATCTTCGCGGCGCCTCGAAGAATAGCAAACACATTTGACGCTCCCGTTTTGTCGCCTTTCATCGTCCGCATAGAATCTCCGGTCTTGACATTCAGTCCTCCGCTGTCGAACGTGACGCCTTTCCCGACGAGCGCGACCTTTCGAACAGAATCCGACGGCCTGTACACCATGTGAATCAACCGAGGCGGATGCGCCGAACCCATACCAACGGAATAGATCCCCTCCATTCCTTCTTGGAGAAGCCGTTGCTCATCCCAGACGGAAACCTCGAAACCAAAATCCTTCCCCCATTGAACAGCCATGTCCGCCATTGACACCGGGGTGATTTTATTTCCTGGTTCATTTGCGATATCTTTCGCCCAGTTCTGTGAGCAGGCAAACATCTTGCCCCGGCTCACGCCTTCGTCGACGCCGTCGAGCAGAAGAAGTTCCGCAGGCTCGGGAAGTCGTTCCTCCTCGGGAATGCTCTTGTACTTACTAAAAGCGTATGCTCCCAGTTCGGCGCCTTCCGCAAGAGCGCAGCTCGTCCCGAATGAAGGCGCATCCGGCAGGACGACAGTGATTTTAGAAACTCCGTCGGCCCTGCACCGCCGCAGAAGTTCGGCGCTTCTCGATCGGATATTCTCATGAAGAGCAGACTCTTTGCCGTTCTTTGCACGGTCCCCGAGACCGACAAGGTACGCCGCGGAAAATCCCCCGTTCAGAAGGGGCAATCGCGATATTTTCCCTTTTTTTCCCCTGAAAGAGGGCTCTTCCATCAGCCGTGCGGCCATATCCGCAAAGTGCTCATCAAGCAAACCACCGGATACGGATTCTTTGGAGAACACGAACAGAGCCAAAGCTCCTTCACGAACAAAGCCCCCGTTTGAGGGGGCTGTAAGAATTTTCATTGAACGCAACTCTCCTTTCCAGCTTATGAATCCTCGACCTCAATACATTCTCCAGTTCTTCACTCGTTATTCGGTAGAGACCGCTACTCCATTTTCCGCCGTTTTTCCTGCATTCGGGACAGGCTGTTCACGCACCAGACGCCGGAAAATACCATTGCTCCGCCGAAAAGCATCGATGCACTCACAGGCTCTCCAAGGAACAACGCGGAGATAATCACCGCAACCACAGGATTGACGTAAAGGAAAACGCCTACTTCAGACGCGGGGAGTACCTGGAGCGCATCGTACCAGAACAGATAGGCCAGCGCAGAGCAAAGAATGCCAAGAAAAAGGATATTCGCCCACGCTTTGCCCGAAACTGACGGAAGCTCGGCCACTCCGCCATTCGCAAGAAAGGGAATAATGGAAAACAACCACCCGAACGTCAGCGCGTAGGTCATACCGAGCTCGGGCGACGTCCGCTGCAGGGCCTTTCGCGAAAGCACCGAGAAAAATCCCCACGAAAAGACGCTCAACACCATGACGAGCTCACCGAAGGAATACTCCCTTTGAAGAAAAACAGAAAGATTACCGCGGGAGATGATGACGAGCACTCCGCACGCAGCCAGCAGAATACCTGCGATTTTGGCTTTGCCAAGAGGTTCGGAGAGAAGGAGTGAACCAAGAAGCGCTATTGCTATCGGATTTGCTGCGATAATCAACCCTGACATCCCGGCGGACACAGTCTGCAACGCATAGGCCTGTATCGAGTTATGGAAAAAGACCCCAAGAAAACCGAGCGCGGCGAATGTTACAGCCTCACGTAACGGAAGAAGGCGGATTTTTCCCCGTATCGCCAGGAAAAGAAACAGCACGAGCAATCCCGAGCCAAAGCGAAGCCATACAAGCGTTGTAAAGGAGACCTCCCCCACAGCGACCTTTGCGGACGGGAAGGAGGCCCCCCAAACGATGACAGCGACAAGCGCTTTCAAGCGAGCTACAGAGGAAGGAGTCACCTTTCCTCCGTTCCGTCTTCGTCCTTCAGGCTTTCCGCCAGGATTGCAGTCACCCTGCGAGCGAAAAGCGCCGGATCCTCGACTCGACCGCCCTCTGCGAGGAGACACTGGTCGTAGAGAAGAAATACGTACTCCCCCAGCGATTCCTTCCCCTCTCCTTTAGAAAGACGCTGCTCCAGGGAACGAATCACTTTGTGGTGAGGATTTATCTCAAGGATCCTTTTCACCGAAGGAACTTCCTGCCCCATCGAACGGAGAATCTGCTCCATAGCGAAAGAACCGCCGTCGTCGGGAGAAACAAGGCATGCGGGCGAGGTCGTAAGCCGTTCGGATATTCTGACATCCTTTACAGTATCCCCAAGGACTTCTTTAAAAAATGAAATGACGCCCTCGGTTACTTCGGAAGAGGAGGCGCCGTCGTCCTTCTTCGGAAGGGCATCCTCACGCTCAAGCGAACGGAAGTGTTTGCCGGAGTACTCAGTAAATGTAGGCGCGGCGACTTCGTCGACCGGGTCGGCCATCAGAAGCACGGAGTACCCCGCGTCAGCGCAGCGTTCCAAAAGAGGAGAGCCTCGAAGAACGGAGAGATTCCGCCCTGTAAGGTAGTAGATGTGCTCCTGTCCCTCGGGTAGAGCATCGACATACTCCTTCAACGTACTCATTGTGTCTCCGGCTGTCGTATGAAAAAGACAGATATCAAGAATAGCCTCGCGGTTCTCTTCTTCGCGACCGTCGAGCGAGACGAGCCCTTCTTTTATTACCTGTCCGAACTCTCTCCAGAAGTTCTCGTACTTCTCTCGGCTTTCGTTCAGCATTTTTTTCAGCGCGTTGAGCACCCGGCGGACAACGCTTTTTCTGATAACCCGCAACAGCGGATCCTCCTGCAGGAGTTCGCGGGAGATGTTCAGCGGCAAGTCCTCGGAGTCGACCACGCCCCGCAAGAAGCGAAGCCAAGAGGGAATCAGCTCTTTGCAGTCGTTCATGATAAAGACATTCCGTATGTACAGAGAAACGCCCTCTCTTCGAGGGGCAAACATCAGGTCGAACGGGGCTTTGGAAGGAACAAAAAGGAGCCCCCGGAACTCCGTGCCGCCCTCCACGCTGAAAACCAGCCGGGTCAGCGGGTCGTTCCAGTCTCTGCTGGAATGCTTGTAGAATTCCGCGTACTCTTCTTCCGAAACATCTTTCTCAGGACGCCGCCATATAGCCTTTCCCGAGTTCAAGCGCTCGTCGGAGGTCTCGTCTTTGTCGTCCTTCTTCCTGACGACTTCCATGAGAATAGGATACGTAATAAAGTCGGAGTACTTCTTAACTATTTCGCGTAGAGTCCATTCTTCGGAGTAGTCTTTTTCCCCGCGGGTAACATCGGGAGTCTTGAGATACAGAAGCACGGTCGTTCCCGGTTCCTCTCTCTCGGTCCGCTCCACGGTGTAGGCTCCGTCTCCTGTGGATGAAAAGCGCCATGCCTCTTGTTCTCCCAGGCGCTTCGTGACGACATCCACTCTGTCCGCGACCATGAACGCAGAATAAAAACCGACCCCGAACTGACCGATGAGCGCTTCGGCCTGCAATGACTCCCCTTTTTGTTCTATCGCTGCAAGGTACTCGCGGGCGCCTGATTTTGCTATTGTGCCGATATACGATTTCAGCTCGTCCTGATTCATACCGATACCGTTGTCCGAAAGAACAAGGGTTTTCCTTCCCTCGCTCTCTGCTCTGGATATCCGGATACACGGCTCGCTTAGCCCCTCCGCAAGATCAGGCGCGGCAGCTATTTCAAGACGCCGTTTGTCCAGAGCGTCCGAAGCGTTCGATATGAGTTCGCGGAGAAAGATGTCACGATTCGAATAGACCGAGTTGATCATAAGATTCAAAAGCTGTTTGGTCTCCGCCTGAAAGAAAAAAGTTTCCTGCTGCATAGTAATCCTCCTTACAGTTGCGTATGTTTCACGGCTTCCTTGTGAAAAGACATTATTCCGCAGGAGCCGGTTCGTACTCGCTCATCGCTTGCCGCAAACTGACAAGCGCAAGGTACATCTCCTTGATTGCATCGAGATGTTCCGTCCGTATACGCTGATTATCCACCTGGGCGTTGAGAAGATCGATCTGAGCTCCCATACCTTCCATGTACATAAGCTGCGTAATCTTCAGCTCTTCATCCGAGCGGGCTACCTGCTTACGTTTGCTCGCTTCCAGCGCAACGGCCTTCTCCCACTGCGTCCGCGCCTTGAGAACATCTTCTTTTACAGCAAGGCGCCGTGCTTCAAGGCTTCTTTCCGCAGCTTCGATGCTCCGGGCCTTTTCCTCCGTATCCTCTTTGGTCTTTCCACCGTCATACACAGGTATAGACACATTCAGAGAAAAGAGGATCTCGTTCTGATCGGGCTGCTGAGTGGGAGAGTCAGTAAGAATCGTGTAGCCGATAGCCCCCTCGACCGAGGGGGACATGCCTTTTGCAGCAAGCGTTTTCAGCACGCGTGCGCGTTCCAGACTCAGTTCGGCTGAGCGGACGTCGTTCCGTGTTCCAAGCGCGCTCTCAACACCAGCGCGGACCGACAATGAGGGAACAAGCAAAGTCTCGGACCTGGGAGTTACAGCAATGCCTCCTGCGAGCGTGGCCAACTGCGTCAGCGTATCCTGATACGCCGATTCCGCCTGCACCACGATACTCTCCGCCTCTTCGACCCTCGCCTGGGCTCTCACGACGTCAAGTCTCGGAATAAGCTGCTGACGAAACTTTTCTTCGGTAATACGAAGGTCTTCGCGCCTCTGGGCAAGGATCTCCTTTTGAAGCGCGCTGTTTTCTCTGGCGATGAAAGAACGCCAGTAAAGGCTCTCTGCAGTCGCAAGCGTGTTATTGATCAGCGCGAGATGATCGGCGGCGAGGGCATTGTACTGAAGGAGCAGCTGCTTCTCCTGCGCAGAGTACACGCCGCTCACGTCGAAACGGTGAGAGATCGCCGCGGAGAGAGAGTAGACTCCCTGGCGGCGCTGCGTATCGTCCGTATTGTACGACGTCGCTCCCCTGAGACCGGCGCTCGGACGCTGGACCGCCACTGCTGAACGAACCGTGTGATAGTATGCTTCAAGGCGTTTAAGAGACGCCTGAAGCGTCGGGTTATTCTCGCGTACTGCAAGAATAACTCCCTCCCGAGACATCTCCGAGGCGTTTGCCGCAACGATTCCCCACGCAAGGAAGAAGGTAGCGCAGACGATGGAACATGTTTTCTTCAACAATATCATTACCTCTTTTCTCCATTATTGAGCAGCATATACCCGCGTAGAGAACAGAACCTGCATCCCCAGCGCAACATAGACTATGAGGAGATTATATAATAGACTTACAGGATTCATCCATACCTTTTCAATGAATAAATAGCGCACTTGCGACTTTTTCATGATGCAGCATGGTCTTTCATTTTCGCTCAATTCCCCGCCAGATGAAACACGGCGATGCGCAAACCACCGAAACTCTTTACAAATATCGGAAGATGGTATAGCATATTATTAAACTATGAGTATAAGAATGCCCATTTTAACATATTTTTCTTTTAGACTCATAGCTGAACAAAGTTTTGCACCATAATCATGAAGGAGGAGATATTTGTATGAAACGCTTCGCCAAAGTAATGTTCGCAGTTGCGCTGGTTCTTGCTCTTGGAACGGCGGCTTTCGCCGCCCCGAAGATCGGCATCATGACCGGAACGGTTTCCCAGGGTGAGGAAGAGTATCGCGCCGGGGAAGAAATGGTTGCGAAGTACGGCGAAGACAGGGTTATTCATGTAACCTATCCTGACAAGTTTATGGACGAGCAGGAAACGACAATTTCCCAGGTCATGGCAATGGCGTCGGATCCCGACCTGAAAGCCATCGTCATCTGCCAGGGCGTTCCCGGCACTGCGGCCGCCATCGACAAGGTCAAAGAAGTGCGCGACGATATCGCCTTCATAGTCGGCACCGTTCATGAGGAACCCTACATGATGGCCGGCAAAGCCGACATTCTCTACGAAATCGACCAGCCCGCCCGCGGCAGCTCCATTATCGAGAAGGCGAAGGGTATGGGCGCGAAGACCTTTATCCACTACTCCTTCCCCCGCCACATGAGCTATCCTCTGCTTGCAACCCGCAGAGACATCATGGAAAAGACGTGCAAAGAGCTCGGCATCGAGTTCGTTTTCGTCAACGCTCCGGACCCCACCGGTGAAGGCGGCGTTGCGGGCGCACAGCAGTTCATCCTTGAGGATGCTCCTCGCCAGATAGAGAAGTACGGCCCCGATACGGCGTTCTTCAGCACAAACTGCTCGATGCAGGAACCGCTTATCAAGTCCGTCGTCAAGGGGAAAGCAATCTATCCCGAACAGTGCTGCCCCAGCCCCTTCCACGCGCTTCCGAACGCTCTCGGTCTGAAGGTCGAGAACAAGGGAGACGTTCCCTACATTCTCAACGCCATCGAGGAGAAGGTAAAGGAGCTTGAAATGGAAGGCCGCATCGCAACGTGGACAGCTCCCATCACGATGAACTTCATCCGCGCAGGCGCGGCATATGCAATGGGATATGCTAATGGTGAGATAAAAGACAAAGCAGACATCGAAACGGCGAAAAAATTGATCCAGTCTTTCGCTGGAGGAGAGCCTAAAGTTGTGGTAACCCCTGTTTCGCACGAAGATGCCGAAAAGGCAACTCCTACTGCAACATATATCACTGTGAAAGTTCCGTTTAATGGCGCATTCCTTTCTCAGACCGTTAAGGTCGAGGTAAAACAGGGCGATGTACGTATCCGTCCTTTCGATGCTGAGAAGGCTCAGAATTTCCTGATGGTGGTCGGCGAATCGATCATCTTCGGAAAGTAATTCTCGAGGTAAAGAACTGTTCTGCGAAGACAGGGCTTGCTCCGGCGGCCCTGTCTTTTAATGAGAGGAGGTCGGTTCCTTGACCGCTACAGCGCGTCTTGAAATGCGGAACATCGGCAAGGAGTACTATGGTAACAGGGTATTGAAGGGAGTTTCCTTCACGCTTGGCACTGGAAGAGTTCTTTCCCTCGTGGGAGAGAACGGCGCCGGGAAATCAACCCTGATGAACATCCTTTTCGGAATGCCCGTAATCCACGCTACCGGAGGATTCGACGGAGAGATTCGGCTTGATGGAGAAAAAGTCGTCATCAAATCTCCGGAAGAAGCCATGAAGCTCGGTATCGGCATGGTCCATCAGGAATTTATGCTTCTTCCCGGTTTTTCCATCACTGAAAACATCAAACTCAACCGCGAAACTACAAAATCAAGTTTTTTAAGCCGACTTTTCGGAAAATCAATGAAATGGCTAGACATGCCCGCAATGAAACACGATGCCAGAGAATCAATGGACGCTATCGGTCTCGGTATCGACGAGATGCTGCCAGTAAAGGGACTTCCCGTCGGCCATATGCAGTTCGTTGAAATAGCGCGCGAACTTGACAAGAAAAACATCCGGCTTCTCGTGCTCGACGAACCGACGGCAGTGCTCACTGAGAACGATGCGGAGAAGCTCCTGGAAGCTATGCGCATTCTCACGGACAAAGGGATTTCAATCCTTTTCATCAGCCATCGTCTTGACGAAGTAATGAAGGCATCCGACAAGATCGTCGTCCTCAGAGACGGAGAGCAGATCGCGGAGACAACGCCGTCCGAAACAACCATCGAAAAAATCGCCGAGCTGATGGTCGGACGGAAGATAGAAAGCGGCGAGATGCGCGGGCGTCCGGTCTCCTCCATCAGAGACGAGTATATCCTTCAAATAAAGGATCTTCATGTCGCAATGCCCGGAGAATCGGTAAAAGGCGTTACACTTGATGTCAAACAGGGAGAAATTCTTGGAATCGGAGGACTTGCCGGCCAAGGGAAAATAGGCATACCCAACGGCATCATGGGGCTTTTTCCTTCAAGCGGCGACGTTTTAAAAAACGGTCTTCCGGTCCGCCTGAACGACGCCCGTTTTGCATTGGATAACGGAATGGCGTTCGTCTCTGAAGACCGGCGGGGTACCGGCCTTCTTCTGGACGACTCCATAGAATTCAATATCGTGGCCACAGCAACACAGATCCAGGGGAAGTATATGACGCAAGGGAAAATCCGCATCCTCGACTCGAAGGGAATGGGCAAATACGCTCAGCAACTGATCAAAGAGCTCGATATCCGCTGCACAGGTCCGTCGCAGCTGACACGGCGCCTCTCTGGAGGCAATCAGCAAAAAGTCTGCATCGCCCGCGCCATCACGCTTGCGCCGAATCTTCTCTTCGTCTCCGAACCTACGCGGGGTATCGACATCGGCGCCAAGAAGCTCATCCTCGATCATCTTGTCAAACTGAACAGAGAGAACGGGCTTACTATAATCATGACCTCTTCTGAGTTGGCGGAGCTTCGCTCCATCTGCGACCGGATCGCAATCGTCTACCAGGGGAAACTGGAAGGCATACTGCTTCCCGCGGACAGCGACCGCGATTTTGGGCTTATGATGGCAGGAGAGTATCATAAGTTCCATGAAAAGGAGGCTGTCTGATATGGGGAACAGTCTTCTGAACCGCATCGGGATTCCACGCCTCATCATCTCCCTTTTCCTCGCATTTCTTGTCGCTTCGGCTTTCAGTTACGGCCTTCCCATGGGACAGATCTTCGGAGCTATGCTTACGCGTTTCGGGATGAACGCACTTTTAGTGCTCGCAATGATTCCGACCATTCAGGCCGGAGCTGGGCCGAATTTCGGCCTTCCGTTCGGTATCATCTGCGGACTTATCGGCGCCACGCTCGCTATCGAACTCGATCTGCGAGACTTCACAGCGCTCTTCTTCGCGATCGGGGTCTCCGTACCTTTGGGGGCATTCGCGGGCTGGCTTTACGGCTTGCTGCTCAACAGGGTCAAAGGACAGGAGATGACAGTCGGCACCTATATGGGATTCTCTATTGTGTCGCTGATGTGCATCTTCTGGCTCATGGCTCCCTATACAAGCCCTGAAATGGTCTGGCCCTATGGTGGAGATGGTCTCCGGGTCACCGTTGTGCTCGATGGCAGGATGGAGCAACTCCTGGACAAGCTGTGGAGCTTCACAATAGGCACAGTACGGATTCCTACCGGCTTGCTTGTTGTGACGGCGATCTGCTGCGTTCTTCTCTGGATCTTTATGAAAACACGTACGGGTCTTGCCATGTCCATCGTCGGCTCCAACCCTCGCTTCGCGGAAGCGTCGGGGCTGAACGTCAATAAATACCGTCTCATCGCTTCGGTCATTTCGTGTGCAATGGGCGCCGCCGGTATTGTCATCTACTCGCAGAGCTACGGTTTCATCCAGCTCTACCAGGCCCCCCTCTACATGGCGCTCTATTCGGTATCCGCCATTCTCATCGGCGGCGCTTCGCTGCAGCGGGCGACGATCACGCAAGCGCTCATAGGCACATTCCTCTTCAATGCGCTCCTGGTCATCGCGCTCCCGGTAGCCAATGTAGCCATGGACAGCGACATCTCGGAGATCATGCGGGTCATCATAAGCAACGGCATCATTTTGTACGCGCTCACCCGCAAGGAAGTTGGAGGTGACGCCAGATGAAGCTCATACAGAAAAACATCGTTCCGATAGTGTTCATTATCCTCTGCACCATAGGATTCCAGTACTCGGGGCTCTCTTGGATATTCTTCGCCAACGACCTCATGACGCGGCTCGCCCGGAACTCCTTCCTGGTGATCTCCTTGATCATTCCCGTCCTTGCGGGCATGGGATTGAATTTCGGAATCGTCCTCGGAGCGATGGCCGGACAGTTTGCGGCGTTCATCACGGTCGTGCATAACCTCACGGGGATCGGCGGTTTCTTCGCGGCGTGCGTGATGGCGATTCCATTCGCCATTCTCTTCGGCTGGCTGACGGGCATCCTCTTCAACAAGGCCAAAGGGAAAGAGATGATCACCGGACTGATTCTTGGCTTCTTTGCCAACGGTATCTACCAGCTGGTCTGCCTGATCTTTATCGGATGGCTGATTCCCATCTCGAACAAGGCGCTTCTCCTGCCTTCCGGTGTCGGTTTTGTGAACACGCTGGACCTGAAGATATGGCAGTACGCGATCGACAAGTTCTACGTCTTCCGCGCCCGCGGCATAGACATACCGGTGCTCAAATATCTGAACAACATCAACATTCCGGTATTGACCCTGACGATAGTTGTTCTCCTGTGCATCGCCGTCGTCCTTCTTTTCAGGACAAAGCTTGGGCAGGACTTCCGGGCTGTGGGACAGAACAGGCATATAGCGGAAATCGCGGGAATCAAGGTTGACAGGGTACGTATTATTGCCGTCATCTTTTCCACTGTTCTGGCTGCATGGGGACAGCTCATCTTCCTCCAGAACATCGGAAACGTGCAGGTTTACGGTTCTCATGTGCAGGTCGGGACATTTGCGGTTGCGGCGCTTCTCATCGGAGGCGCAACCGTCTCGAAAGCCACTATAGGTCAGGCGCTTCTTGGAACCGTACTCTTTCACGCCCTTTTCATCGTCTCCCCACTTGCCGGGAAAAATCTTATGGGAAGCGCACAGGTAGGCGAATACTTCCGTGTTTTCATTGCCTACGGCGTCATTGGCATCGCTCTGGCGCTTCACGCCTGGCAACGATTGGTAAAAAAACAGTAAGATTCTCGTCACACAGATTCGCGCCTCCATATTGACATATTCTGAAATTCATGTATAATTTCAGTTTGTCAATGGAGGGAAGAATTTGAGTGGACCCCCGGAACGGGGTCCACTCTTTTTTGGGGAACGCGGGCCGAACACAGAACGGCAAGTACTATTTGATGCATTATTCCCCAGGATTTGCCCTCCTAATTTGAGGAGGAATAATATACTCATGAGTGAAAACGGTTTCGCGTGCTATTCTCTGCGGGAAGAACTTCTTCTCGCGCTCAACAAGAAAGGCTTTTCAATCCCCACACCGGTCCAGGAAAAAGTGCTTTCGATGGACCGTTTCGATACCGACCTGATCGTCCGGGCAAAGACGGGATCGGGCAAAACGCTGGCGTTCCTGCTCCCTCTGCTCCAAGAAATGGAGCTTCCCGCATCAGCCCCTCTCATCCTGGTGCTTTCACCCACCCGTGAGCTTGCACAGCAAACAGCTCGTGAGGCGGAGTGGCTTTCACGTTACCTCGATATTTCCGTCGCCACTCTCGTCGGCGGGCTGGATATGACGACTCAAATCCGTTCGCTCAAAGAAGGCGCAGTCGTCGTCGTCGGGACTCCCGGAAGAACGCTTGATCATGTCAACCGCGGTTCGCTGAAGACGGAGAAAATCCACACTGTCATCCTGGACGAGGGCGATCACATGCTCGACATGGGATTCCGCGACGAACTTGAAGGCATTCTGGACGCGCTCCCCCATCGTAACCGGACGTGGCTTTTCTCCGCTACTATGCCGAGGGAGGTCAAGGAGCTCTCCAGAAAGTACCTCTCCAGCCCCGTTTCCATCTCTTTAGTTGAAGACGGCGATCAGCACGAGGATATTGTCCACAAGGCCTACCTGGTTCCATTCCGGCATAAGATGGAGGGATTGGTGAACGTTCTTCTTTGGGAGCGCCCGAAGCGGGGACTGATCTTCTGCCATACCCGTCTTGAAACGATGAACGTCTCTCAGCGTCTTAACGAGGAGGGCTTCAATTCCGGCTCGCTCCATGGAGAGATGACCCAGAGAGAGCGCAACGCCGTCCTTTCAGCCTTCAAGAACGGCCATCTTCCCCTTCTGGTCGCAACAAATGTAGCGGCGCGCGGCCTGGACGTCGAGGGAGTGACCCACGTCATACAGATCGGCCTTCCCGACGACAGGGATACCTTCGTCCACCGCAGCGGACGTACAGGCAGAGCAGGACACGAAGGTATGGATATCCTTCTTCTCTCTCCGCAGGAAGCGGAAAAGTTCAAGTACATGATCGGCTCCGCCAAGGTGAACATCGAATGGAACAACGTCCCAGACGTGCAGGCTATCGGCAAGGTACAGCGAGAGATAGCGGAAGAAAAACTGCTTACGCTGAAAGAAGCCAGTGAAAATGAAGACTACCTTCAGTGGGCCGAAGACCTGCTGACAAGGGTGAATCCTAAAAACCTCGTCGCCCGTCTTCTCTTTTCACTGACATCCAAGCGCTCTGCTGGATACAATCTCGCCGCCGATCTTGAAAGAGAGCTTCGAAGAAAAAGCCGCGGCCCCGTTGAAAAAGACCGCACTCCCGGCAATCGTTCTTTAAAAGGGGGCCGCCCCAAGGGAACTATGCTTCGCTTGAGCAAGGGACTTGCCGACGGATGGGATGTCGGACGGGTGCTGCATTCCGTGTGTACGTCGCTTAACGTTGACCGCTCGGAAGTCGGCGCTATCCGAATGAAAGACGACCATGTCCTGGTGGAACTACTTCCAGTGGCTCTTTCCCGTTTTGAAGAGGATTCTCGCGGCCTTGAACGTTGCGGACTTATCGAAGAGGGAAAAGGGAGAGATATGCTCTTCCAGGCGTACTCGACTTCGAGACCATCGAGAGACCGCGCCCCTTCTCCCAGACCCAGAAGACAGAGTAAAACAGATTCCAGAAATAGATAAGTATAAAGCCGGCCTCGTTTGAGGCCGGCTTTATCAAATATTATTATAATCGGGGAATAATTACGCCTTATGAACGTTAGCGGCCTGAGGGCCCTTTTCGCCGTCCACTACCTCAAAACTTACCTTCTGGCCCTCGGCAAGCGTCTTAAAACCATCGCCTGTGATTGCGCTGAAATGAACGAAAACATCTTTGCCCTCGTCCGTCGTAATGAAACCATACCCCTTGCTATCGTTAAACCATTTCACAGTTCCCTGACTCATCCAAAGACAGCCTCCTAAAACTTTATTAAATTCTGCGGTCCATATCCTGATGCCGGACTGCAAATCAACAATATAGGATTTTAGGCCTTATGTCAAGCTTTTTTTAAAACTTTTCCTTTTTACGTTCGTATCGATTCCTTTTTTACCCCCCTCGAGTCTTTGGCATGATTAAAATGAAAAGGCTTTTCGTGAGATGAAATTAAACTAAATTTCATATAGAGTCCACCGCGCGTTTATTTCTCTTTTCTTTTCATAAACCCTGTTTCTGGAATAAGAAGAGCGAAAAGAAGAGAGAAAACCGAACAAATCAACCCCAACGAGAACGCCCTTCGATATGCGGCTTCCAGGGGGAGGAACGAATAGTAGTCGATCACCATTCCCATAATGGATGTCGTCACTGCAATGGCGAAAAAACCCGCCGCATTGAGGACTGAAATCGCCAATCCGGTGTACTTTTTTGAAGTCAACTCTTTTGCCACGGACCAGGAAAGCACGAATGCAGTATTGGTGAATCCGAGGAGGAGAAAAATACACCGCAGCGCCCCGACACCGAGCGGTTGTTGCCATGGAAAGATCATGCACCCCCAAAGCACTGAATGCACTGATGCGGCGATAATCATGGGGAGCCGTCTTCTCCCGATCTTGTCCGAGATCCATCCGGTAGAGATACCGCCTATCATGATACCGATGACTGTCATCACCATAAGGGATGAAGCCGTCGCTATCGACATTTCAAAGACATGCACAAGCCATGGAGTTCCCCACGTCCCGAGAAAAGCGAACAAACCTGCCTGGTTGAAGAAGTAAAAGAGCGTCGCGATACGTACCCCCCTCACAGAGAGCACTGTTTTCAATCCCTTGAGAACGGAGAACGGCTCTGCTTCCATTTCTTCACGGAGCATCTCGCGTTCGTTCAACGGCGGGAAGCCCATATCCTGCGGACGATTTCGAATCAACCTGTAACATAGAAGAGAAATACCCAAAGTCGCTATTCCGATCGCTATAAAACTTGATCGCCAGGATACTATTGTGAGAAGGAAAGCAAGGGGACCTTGCGAAAAGATTCCGCCGGCGTTACCGATAAACGTTGTTGCACCCGAGATTGTGGCGAATTCTCTATCCCGGAACCACTGGGACTGTATTTTCATTATGCATACAAAAACTGTCGCGACGCCAAGCCCTACCAAGAAACGGCCGGCAAGAAGCCAAAAATACGACGGAGCGAAGCCGAAAAGTATCGATCCCGCTCCGGCGGCGAACATCCCCACCGAAACGGTTATCCTGGCTCCCAGGGAGTCCGCGAGAAGTCCGACCGGTATTTGCATGGCCATATATGCGTAAAAGTACATCGAAGACATGGCGCCGAACGCTGTCGCGCTTAAAGAAAACGCACTCGTTACATCTTCCTTGACGACTCCGGCGGCTAACCGATGAAAAAAAACCACCATAAATGCAAAAACCATTACTCCCCATACTACCCATCGGTAGGCAAGCGCCCGCTTCTCCATAGATTTTCGCTCATCCTCACGGATGAGCGCACTCTTTTCGTGCATGTGAACAATTCCTTTCTTCACGCCCCTTCGCAGGTCGGCGTATTCTACGCATTCATTTTACAATGCTGTAGAAGATAATGATAGCATCATACAATTTTTCCAAACCTCTTTTATCAATACGCCGTACCCCTTATAATGAACCCTGTACACGAGGAACAAGGAGGAACTTTTCGGTGATCCATCTAATAAATATCACGCTCCGTTTCGGAGAACGCGTACTTTTTAAAAATATTTCCTGGTCTATACCCAAAGGTTCCAGAGTCGGCCTTGTGGGAAGCAACGGAGCCGGAAAAACCACACTGCTCCGCATACTCTCCGGAGAGATGGAATCCGACTCGGGTGAAGTATCTCTAGCGAAAGATCAGAGCATTGGCTATCTTCCGCAGGACCTCATCGAAATTCCGGATGTTCCTGTTCTTGACTTTCTTCGCGAGAGAACCGGCCTCGCCGACATCGAAAGAAGGCTTGCGTCGTGTACGCGGAATCTTACGGAAGCTGTTCCAGGATCCGAAGAGGGAAACAGGCTCCTGACGCTCCACGACGAACTCATGAAGCAGTATGAAATGCGAGACGGTTTCGCTTTCGAACCAAGGGCTCGAAAAATCCTCAAAGGACTCGGTTTTACCGATGAGGACGCTTTTTCTACCTGCGGAAATTTCTCCGGAGGATGGAAGATGCGCCTTCACTTGGCGTCTCTGCTTCTCATCTCTCCCGACATACTCCTTCTTGACGAGCCGACGAACCACCTTGATACCGAGAGCATGGAGTGGCTGGAAGGGTGGCTTTCAGTGTTTCCGGGGACGATTATCGCCGTATCTCACGATAGGCGTTTCTTAGATACGATGTGTACTTCGGTCGCGGAGCTTTCACTGGGATCCCTTTCACTGTATCAGGGGAATTTTTCCGCGTACGTGGAAGAGAGGGAACGTCGCATCGACGATCTCCGCAAGGCCCAGAAACAACAAAAAGAAGAGATTGCACACATCGAGGAATTCATTGAGCGATTCCGTTATAAGGCCTCCAAGGCGTCTTCGGTACAGAGCAGGATCAAGCGTCTTGAGAAGATTGAGCTTGTCGAAATAGAAGAAGAGACAAAGCGTGTCCATTTCCGCTTTCCGCCGTGTACGCGAAGCGGACTTGAATCGATTGTCCTCAAGGATGTCGAAAAACGATATGGCGACAAGATCGTTTTTCATGATGCTTCTCTCTCCATTCAAAGAGGGGAGAAAATTGCTCTGGTCGGGGTGAACGGCGCAGGGAAGTCGACGCTCTCACGGATCCTGGGCGGGACGGAACAACCTTCCTCTGGCTCGGTTCGTTTCGGCCATAACGTCAAACTCGCATTCTTCTCGCAAGAGTCCTCTCAAAATCTGGACTACTCAAGGACTGTCTGGGATACTATCTCTTCTCGGAACGCAGCGTGGTCGGAACGTGAAAAGAGGAGCCTTCTCGGGGCGTTCCTCTTCGGAGGCGACGATATTTATAAGCCCGTTTCTGTTTTGTCTGGAGGGGAAAAATCCAGACTTGCTCTCCTGAAGCTTCTTCTGGAGGAGGCGAACGTACTGATCCTCGACGAGCCCACGAACCATCTGGATATGCAGACGAAAGACCTCTTCCAGAGGGCGCTTCTGGAGTACGACGGCACGTTGGTCATTGTTTCGCACGACCGTTTCTTCCTGGATAATTTAGTAGACAAAGTAATCGAAATCACTTCCGGTTCTTTGATCGTCTACCCCGGGAACTACTCCTGGTTCATCGAAAAAAGAAGGGAACGTCTTGCTTCGGAAGCTTCTCTTCTTTCCTTTGGAAACGCAAACGCATCATCCGAGAAATCGTCTCAGGACGGAATACGAAACCTTAAACGGATGGAGGCTGAGAAACGAAACGCGCTCTACAGGCGCAAAAAAAGGGTTCTGGACACAATGGAACCTCTTGAAGCGCGTATCGAACACCTTGAAAGGGACCAGGCCCAACGCGATGCTCAGCTCTGCGATCCTTCGTTCCTTGCAGATTCAGTCAAGGTTTCAGCGATTCTTATCGAACGAAATGAAGCCGCCCGCGAGATAGCAGACCTTCTCGCTCAATGGGAGGAATTGGCGGAAGAGGTGGATCGTATCGAGAGAACGGGGTAAAACGCCGATATACCAAGAGACCTTCAAAAAATGCACTGCATATCTCGTGAGGAGACCAGCTATCAAAAGTCAATAGGGTTGGTTGAGAAAAAGTAAAGAGATTGTCGGCAGGATATTTTAAGGCAGTATGCATGACTGCAACTTGACAGCATAATATAGCCTTGAAAAAGAGTATGCGAAATTGATCC
>JAHDKR010000006.1 GCA_018436785.1 Synergistaceae bacterium
GATCAGTTCGACCGAGAGGCGCTGGCTCATCACTTCCGGGGGTTGCTGCTCACGCGGATACAGGATCTTATCTCGACGTATCTTGTGCATCGCGGCATCTCCGTTGTCGAGGTGAACGCATGGCTGGACGAGATCTCCGAGGAGGTTCGCGGGAAGGTCGCGGGGATGTTCGGGGAGTACGGTATCGAAGTGCTCAACTTTTTCGTGAACTCGATCAACGTTCCTGAGGACGATCCTGCGGTGGCGGAGCTGAAAAAGACGCTCTCCGAACGGGCAAAAATGGAGGTTCTGGGGTACAATTACCAGCAGATGCGCTCGTTCGATACCCTTGAAAAAGCTGCGTCGAACGAGGGGGGCGGCAATCTGATGAACGCCGGTCTGGGACTTGGAGTGGGGATGGGTGTCGGCGGGGCGTTCGGCAGACTGGCCGGCGAAATGGGGAGCAATCTGACCACCGGAGGGGGAGAACCGGTTCCGTCGGCCCGATGCGCGAAGTGCGGCGCTTCTGCAGGCCGGGGGGCGAAGTTCTGCTCGGAGTGCGGCGCTTCTCTTCCCGGAAGAGTCTGTCCGTCATGCGGCAAACCGCTGCCGGAGGGGGCGAAGTTTTGTGCGGAGTGCGGCGCTTCGCTGGTTCCGAGATGCCCTTCCTGCGGGAAGGAGGCGTCTCCCGGCGCCAGATTCTGCGCCGAGTGCGGTTCCGCCATCGGCCGGAAAGAAGAGTAACAGGTATTTGGCATTTCAAGAAGGGAGTAGTTAGCTACTATGTTCATTACACCAGAGAGGACGTTCAGTAAAAGTTTTATTTTGCTTGTCATAATGTCGGTGATCCTCGCGGGGCTCTCGGCGGTCATTTTTCTGCTTGTGCCTCCCGGAGCGCGAACGGAAGGTTTTTGGATTTCCTTCTGGGCGATCCTCTTTTCGGTTGTCCTCTCGTTCTCCTACATGATCTTCCACGTCGTCGCGGGGAAAGACGACTTTGCGCCGGTTCCGCTGCTGCTGGGGCTTTCCACGACCATTGCCTGCTACTGTATTTTCGTCCTGGGCAACGTGCTCGTTTCACACTTTTGGCTTCGCCTGCCGCAGAACGCCTATATCGCCACGCACATCGCCGGTTTCATGCTGCTGGTGGGAGGAGGAGGCGCCATCACCCTTCTCTCGCTCACGGCAAAGGAGACCGACGTGAGCGCGTCGCTCAAGCGGAGCCGTCTTTTCGTACAGACGACGCGAGTTGCCTCCCTCGTCGACGAACTCAGCCTCTCCCCGTTCGCCGGACAGGCCGCCGAAATGATCGCCCGCTTGCGGAAGCTCAAGGAGGCGATCCAGTACAGCGATCCGATGGCTCCGGATGGATTGGAAGCCGAAGAACTGGTCGTCATCGCCGTGGGAGCAGTTGAAGAAAAGGCCCGCCGTTTTTTGTCGGCGGCTACCGATCAGGAGCGCCGCGCCTTCCTCGACGAAGCCGCGCCCCTTGTGGAGAAAGCTTTCAACACCCTGCACAGGCGGAACGAGGAGGTCAAGGAGAGCAAATAGTCGTTTCGCACACATCGAGATTTCCGGAAAGAACCCGGGATAGAAGCGTATATTTTCACAACGTAGCGTCTTTTTGTGGAGCCCTTTCTGTTTTTTTTATGCAGAAAGGGCTTTTTTGCTTTACAATAGAGAGGTCACCCTACGGTGATATACCTTCCGTCATTACTGCTGTGAACTGCCACATTCATATACTCCGAAAGGGGAGAAGAACAGATGGAGAGGCTGGAAAAAGTCATACTGGAGAATTTGCGGAGCCGTCCGCAGGAAGAGTGTCTCTGGTGGGAGAACGGGTGGATGACCTCCTTGGATCTGCTCAGTTTTGTGGAGAAGAATGTTCAAGTCTTGAAAAAGGCAGGATTCAAAAAAGGGCAGAGGATCGCGGTTCTGCTGCCGAACTCCCCCCAGGTGCTGGCGCTCTCCCTGGCTGCCTGGAGCCTGGGCGGCGCCATATCGCCGCTCAACGCGAAGTCCGGACTCCCCTCGTTGATGGGAACGCTGAACTTGGTCGAGCCGTGC
>JAHDKR010000158.1 GCA_018436785.1 Synergistaceae bacterium
AGAATGGGATTCACGGGAAGGCCCCCTGTCTTGTAGTTTTGTTTGTGTCGCGACTACAATTTTACAAAACAGAGGCCTTCCTGTCATTTTTTTTCAGTCATGACAACGGTTTTCGGTTTTCAAGGTCCTGCGAAAGTTGAGAAATACTGTTTTGCCGCATCTTCGAACGGATCATGCACATTGAGGCTGAAAACGTCTGGAATGATGGCGGCTAGGGTCAGTGCAGACGGACGCCGAGCCGTCTCCGAAATACGTGCGTATTACATCCGGTAAAAGTGCGCCTTGCCGCTTACAGAATCATCCCCCAACCGGGTTTTCAGCAGTCACAGAGTTTCCGATAACGTTAGACAGTTGCGTTTCCCGGCTTCTTTCACGATACGCTCCATCAGTCGCCGAATTCCCTTCGACCCGCCGGCAACGACGCAACGCACGCCTCGTTCCCGGGCGAAGTCGCGTTTCCCCTCGACGACGAAGGGTTCTCGCTCAGTTCCGGCGCGACTCGATCAGCTTATCGAGTTCCTTCGGGGATATCTCGACATAGTCCAAAATCTTCTCGCGAGGCTCCCCCCTGTCCAGCATCCTGGCGGCCACGGCGAGCGCCTTCATCGTGGCGCCTCTCTTCTCACCTATTTTCTCGCCTCTCTCCTGCGCTCTTTCCTCGACTATGCTCAACAACACGGTCTTTCCCTCCCTCCTTCCTTCGTTCCTCCCTGAATTCCTCGTACGACTTCCGCAGTTCCGGGCTCTTCGGGTGCAACAGCGTATCCGTAAGCCGGAAGATCGCCAGCTTCTCGTCGTGCGTCCACCCCTTGGCGTCCAGAGTGTCCTAGTTGAGGCATGCGAAAATAATCAGCAATAGAGCTGCAAGATAAGGAGGCTCAAGATGGCGCTTACGGCACGAAATCTATTCAAACGCCTCCCAGCGACCGCCCTTGGCCGGACCTATACGCCTGAGAAGCCCCTTTCTCTTCAGTATTTCAATGTTTTTATCGATGGCAGTCGTGCTGATAGCAAGCGTCTTCGCCATCTCTCTCTTTGAAACCTGCGGGTTGGACTTGATGATGCGCAATATCTCCCGCTGATTTTCTACCAACCCATCTACCAACCCATCTACCAACCCATGCGGGGAACCTGATTCTTCCGACGACCTCCGACTAGGAGGCGTACTGGAGGCTATTGCTGCCAGATATTGCCGGGAGAAAGGAAACTCCATCCAGAGGTCGTGCCCCTCCAGCCGAATCACAGGAGGCGGCATCCCCGATTCGCGACAGGCAGAGAAGATACGCTCGATTCCACGTCCCCAGGATTCGATCTCTCCGGAACGGAAAAAGGCGTTGGCCACATCGGGATTGTAGGGGTGCGAAGCATGGAGTCCAAGCAGCTTTTCAAGATTCCATCCCTCCGGTAGAATCGCCGGGTTCCAGATTCTCATCTTGTCCTCGTACACGCGAATCTGGATCGGCGCGGGAACGGCGTAATCCCTATGAACCAACGCATTCAGCACCGCTTCGCGCAAAGCACTCATGAGGGAAAGCATCGCCCTCGTCGCTCACTGTGCTCAGATATCCCCGTTAATAATAGTATCTTGCAGAACACACCCCGGCAACGATTCCGTATTTTTACTCCGCTGTGCTATCATTATACCTGCAAAGGAGGCGGCACAGTGAACGACGACATGCATGCGGAACAGACCATTACAAACGAAGACAACCGACGGTCCGAGGACGAACTGTGGAAGGAACTCATCAGCGGATCGTTCCATGACATGCTCCGTTCCGTCCTTCCCGAGATGGCGAGGGTTGCCGATACAAGCAAACCCGTCCGGTTCCTTGAGACGGAGCTCCGACGGCTCGCCCGCTTCACACGGCGCTACTCTTCGAGTCACCCCGACTCCAGGAAGTTCGTCGACATCCTCGCCGAAGTTCCGCTCGTCTCCGGAGAAAACGCCTGGATACTGCTCCATGTGGAAATCCAAGGGCGCGGTGGAAAGGAGAACTTTCCATTAAGAATGCACAGGTATCGCTGCCTTCTTGAAGGAAGATACAACCGCCCCGTCGCCGGACTTGCCATCCTGGTTCAGCCGATACCGGCCGACCAGGCGGAGGGAATCTACTGTTGGGAAGGGTATGGATCGCGGGTTCTTTACGAATACCCCGTGTTCAAGATCTACGAGGGCGACGAAGAAGCGCTGCAAAAGAGCGAGAACCCCTTCGACCTCGCGCACTACGCCGGAATGCAGGCGTGGAAACAACGCGGTTCCGATACACGCAAACTGGACTACATGAAACTCCTGCTCGCCGAGTTGGACAAACGCGGCTGGAGCCACGAAGAAAAAATGGCGCTTCTTTGGTTCATCGAAGGCATCATGCACATTGAAGATGATAGCGCTTGGAATGAATGGGAAGAAGAGTTGGAGAAAAGAAAGGAGACCGGTGATATGTACGTAAGCCTGATGGAAAGAAAGGGTATAAAAAAAGGTGTTGAACAGGGAATCCAGCAGGGAATACAGCAGGGAATACAGCAAGGGAAAATCGAGATGATACGCGAAATGCTTGATGCGGGAGAATCGGAGGACAGGATTCTACGCTATGCCCGCATAACTCCCGAACAACTCGAAAGAATCCGTCGTGGTGAGCAGCCAACCCTGCACTGATAAAAATACTCAACTTTCGCAGGACCTTGAAAACCGAAAACTGTTGTCATGACAGGGAAAAAGCCAAGGAAACGCCCAAACTTTTCCTCAGGAAGGCCGGCATCGTTTTCACGAATTCGCTGAACAGCTTCTCCAAAACATCCTCC
>JAHDKR010000172.1 GCA_018436785.1 Synergistaceae bacterium
GACCGCCCCGCGCACACCACGCTCTACTCCGAGCGGGTGAAGGGAGAAGGTTCCTTCGCCGTCCTTGCCGTGACGTGGGAGGAGAGCGGTGCGGTGGTCGCCATCCGGATGCCCTCCGCGAAGTACGCCGGCGCGGCGGAGTGGGTGAAGGCGATGCTCTGCAGCGTGAAAATTCTTGAGGAATAACCTGCGCCGCAGTATAAAGAATACGCCGGCGACGCTACCCGAAGCGTTCTGCGGGAAGAGCGGAGGGTATGTACGGTAGTTTTACGTAGTTTACGGAACAGAGGGGGAGTGGTACAATAGTCCAAGAAGTAAAAAGGGGATGCGCATACCCATTGAGCGCTTCAGCGCCCCCGATCAACATAAAATTCAGTCCGAACCCAGGATAGGACATTCATTCCCCGAGCATCGGGGCCGGTTCCCAAGCGCCGGCCCCGCTTTTTGTGCGCTCAGAAAATCTGCCCCTTCTCTCCAGAGGAATTAGACCCTCTGCGCCGAATGTTCCGCCCACGGTCTGATGGTTTGGAGCAGGGGGGCGAGCGTGCTTTCGGCGACTTCGGTATCGTACGCGGCCTGAGCGCGCAGCCAATAGCCGTTGGACAGACCGAAAAAACGGCACAGCCTCAGATCGGTATCGGCCGTGATCGATCGTTTCCCCGCAACAATTTCCCCGATGCGCTGCGCAGGAACGCCGATCTCCTTGGCAAGACGGTATCGGCTGATTTCCATCGGCTGCAGAAACTCCTCAAGCAGAATTTCCCCCGGCGTTATAGGTTCAAGCTTTTCCATAGTGTACACTCCTTAATGGTAATCGACGATTTCGACGTCGTACGCGATTCCCTGCGACCACCGAAAACAAAGACGCCACTGATCGTTGATGCGAATGCTAAACTGCCCGGCGCGATCGCCTTTCAAAGCCTCAAGGCGATTGCCCGGCGGTACCTTTAAATCATCAAGCCTGCCGGCGATTTCAAGCTGCCTGAGTTTTCGGCGCGCAACCTTGGCGATACCGGCAAACTTCCGGACACACCAGCCTTTTGAAAGCGCCTCGGTGTCTTCGCAGAGAAACGATCCGATCATAGTGAGTATAGTAACGCAAACCGTTATTAACGTCAAGCAAGAATATATGGAATCTGACGTGCTCTTCCGAAAGGGGTTCATTTTTAGTGCCCCGATACAGCAAAGTGCCGGTCCGCGAGCGTTCCTCGGACCGGCACTCATCTATTCAAAACCCCGCAGGCGCTCGCGGAGGCGCCGCAGGCGGAAGCTGACGGTCTGCTGCGTGACGCCGAGGCGTTTCGCCGTCTCCTTCTGAGACCACCCCTCGGCGAGCATTCGGGCCATGCACAGCTCCTCCGGGGAGAGGAAGCGGGAAACTCCGACGTCGGTTTCGACGGGCGGGACGGACGGCTCAAGGGGCGTGCCCTCCAGCTCGTCGAGCGGCTCGAAGCCGTGGTGCTCCGCGCAGCGCCAGAACCTTCGCGCCGCGGCCCGCACGCGCCCCGGAAGGCGGCTCTTCAAAAAGAGAGGGAGAAGATCGCGCTTCGGACAGCGTGGAATCAGCTCCAGCAGCGCGGCGTACCCCTCCTGCACCAGATCGTCGAACTCCGCCCCGCGCCCGGCATAGCGCTTCGCGGTGGCCAGCACCAGCGGACGGAAGCGGAGCAGCTCTGCGGCGATGTTCGTATCGTGCCCGTCGCTTCTGCACACTCCCCGAACAATCGGCGGATACGCCTCTTTCACGGTGGGCTCGTCTCTGCCGAATTCTTCCGGCAATGGTGATTCCGGTGATGCTCCGGAAAAATCCTCGTCCCTGATGTCCACGATCTCGCTCATCAGTTCACCGCTAAATGCATGAAGTTCCGCTTCCCGTACGGAATCACCGACGAGAAGTCCGCCTTCCGGGCCATCGCCATCACGGCCTCCTGCTCCTCGAAGGGCACGACCACGTCCGCCGCTTGCCCCCTCATGTGCAGGCTCTTCGGCGACCCCTTCACCCAGACGTTGTGCTCCGCGCAGCGGTAGCCGCTGGTGATCACGATCGGCTTCCCCCACAGCTCCCGCAGCGCCTCCAGCCGGCACACCAGCCCCGGCGCGATCATAACGCAGCGGCAGCACGGACATTCGAACTCCCGCAGACGGAAGTGCTCCGAAATTCGCATATCGTTCAGCCGCTTGGATTGTGTTGTCATTCTGTAGACCTCTCATTTATGAAGTGTATATTCTCGCCGTGTGTTGCACGCCCCTCCCGCAGCCGTCAGCGCGCCAGGGGAAGTCCGTCGGTTCCGCCCGCGCTTGCGCCCCCTGCCACGTTCCCCCGCAGAATGGCGCCGTGCAGCTCCCTGATGGCCAGTGTCAGATCTTCCAGTCGCCGCTCCATCCGCACCAGCAAAAACGCCGCCACGGCCACGGAGAAGCCGCTCTGCATCATTGTCGCTACCAGCTCGTCCATAGGCGCTCCCTCCTTCAGAAACTCAAAATGAGGGGAGGCGAACCTCCCCCCGGTCGACCGGCCGCTAGAACAGCGGCGTCACGGTGCGGTCGACGATGTCGGCCCCGGAAAGCCCGGCAAGCCCCTCGGCGAACAGCTCTTCGTCGAGCATCGCCTCCATCGCCGTCTCCACCTCGCCCGCGGTGAGGTTCTCCCGCGCGTAGTTCAGCGAGATGGTGAACGTCTTCCCTTCATCGGTCGCAAACTTCATACGAAGCGTCTTCATTCGGCATCACCCTTTCGTTCGCCGGCCGCTTACGCGGACTCCAGCAGATCGGTTCCGGCCTTCTCCACCGCGATCACCGGGTGGATGAGGAGCGGCGTGACCAGATCGCCCACCGCCTTCAGATTGTCCGCCGGAAGCTCGGGATCGACCCCGCGGATCGACACCGTCTTCAGAATCGCCTTGCCAGTGTTGGGATCGGCCCCGGTGTTCAGCCGGAGCACTACGGACGACTTCAGAGGAACATACTGCGCCATTGCACATACCCCCTGGAACTTGAAGTACCCGGATTACTCCGGGCCGTCTTATAGAGTGCCCGGCAGAGGTAATATATACAAATGGTTATCATTTTGCAAGAGGAGATTTCTTAAAGAGAGGGGCGGGCGCGTGAAAATCCGTCTGCGCCGCGTGCGGAAACGGCGTCTTTACCGGCGAAGAAGCGCCAAAGAGCGCGCCGATTCTGCTATAATGTTCCGGAGAACAGCGACGGCGCGCAGCTCGAGATCGACGCGCATGCATTCCCCGCGTACTGGAGTCTCGAATGCGCCGCGCCGCCGAAAATACACTCCATCGAGGTTTGAATGTGAACTACTTACAGAGAACGAACACCCCCCTGATCGTCAAACTGCTGATCGACGCCGCTCTGGCCGTTTTCGGCTCGTGGGCCGCGTTCGCGCTGCGTCTTGGCCTGCCGATCCC
>JAHDKR010000217.1 GCA_018436785.1 Synergistaceae bacterium
GTTCAAGGGTTCAAGGGTTCAAGGGTTCAAGGGTTCAAGGGTTCAAGGGTTCAAGGGTTCAAGGGTTCAAGGGTTCAAGGGTTCAAGGGTTCAAGGGTTCAAGGGTTCAAGGGAAAGACCGCGAAGGCAGGTCGGCTGTCAACACAATCTGCACTAGTCAATAGTTGCGTTGACAACCGGCCTCCCGGTCAAGATCTCTTATACTATACCGCCACCGTTTCGTCCACCTGTTCATAGACGTATTTCTGGTAGAGCGGCAGATCATCAATTAAGGTCTGCATCGGTGTGCGTCCCTGGCAGTACCGTCCCTGATTGGTCCGCTCGTTGTTGTACCAGGACATGAACGCATCGAGGTCGGTCTGGATCTCCTCCAGGGTGCGGTAGTACTTTTTGCGGAACGCCACCCTGTAGAACTCGTCCTGGACTGTCTGGTTGAGGCGCTCGACGGCTCCGTTGGTCTGGGGGTGCCTGATCCGTATCCTCGTGTGCTCGATATCGTTCAGGTGGAGGAAGAGCTTGTAGGGATGGACCTCGGGGCGGCCGCAGTACTCCGTCCCGTTATCGGTGAGGACCCGCAGGAGCCGGATGCAGTGCTCGTCGAAGAAGGGAAGAACCCTGTCGTTGAGAAAGTCGGCCGCCGTCAGGGAGGTCTTCTCGGCATACACCTTGGCGAAGCCAACGTTGCTGTGCGTATCTATCCCCGTCTGCTGGTAGAGCTTCCCTATACCCTTGATGTACCCGATATAGCAGGTGTCCTGGGCCACGAGGAACCCGGGGTGGGGACTCTCGACCTCACCGTGGGCCTCCCTGTCCTCCTTTGCGTTCTCGAGGGCCTCGACCTGCGACTCCGTGAGGATGCCGGCATTGTCCGCTGCCCACCGCTCGAGCCTCTTGAGGCGGAGCCCCTTCAGCTGAAGATCATGCCTGAGCCAGACGCACCGGACACCGCCGGGACTTATGATAAGGCCTTTCTTCCTGAGCTCATTGGCGACCCGGACATGCCCGTGCGTGGGGAAATCCATGGAATAATCCAGCACGGCCTGCTCGATGTGGGGGGCCACACGGTTGCTGGGCCGGGGGGCACAGCGGGACTTCTCGAGAAGCCCGTCGAGGCCCTCCTCCTCTATTGCGGTTCTTATGTCATAATAGTGCTGCCGGCTGATGCCCAGTGTCCTGCAGGCCTCGCTGATGTTCCCGAGGACCTCCCCAAGTTCCAGGATATTTAACTTCCGATTGATGATATACTGTGTCTGAGTCATGGCGCTTCCTCCTTTGGTTAGAGTGTTTTGTGGTAAAACAATCTTAACCGGAAGCCCATGGCTCTTCAACTACTGAGCCTTAAGTTGTAAACGCTTTTAGTGACACGTGCACGCAGATGTCCGTTGCCCTTTTTTGTCTTTCACTCTTGAACCCTTGAACTCTTGAGCCTCATTTATCCTTTGAGAAAAAAGCGCAACCTCCGTATAATGTTCGCATGGGCAAGGTATATCTCGTCGGCGCGGGCCCCGGGGACATGAAGCTTATTACCATGAGAGGTCTCGAGCTTGTCCGCCAGGCCGACGTCATCATCTACGACAACCTCGTGAACAAGGGCCTTCTTGAGTACGCCCGCGCCGGCGCGGAGATCATATACGCGGGCAAGAAGGCGTCCCTGCACGAACTCCCCCAGAAAGAGATCAATGCCCTTCTGGCGGAAAAGGCGCGGCAGAACAGCGTGGTCGTTCGTTTGAAGGGCGGCGATCCCTTTATCTTCGGCCGGGGAGGCGAA